>CALWMX010000124.1 GCA_944382105.1 uncultured Butyrivibrio sp. | reverse complement strand
AGAGCTGTATGAGACGGGACTGTACCATATAACGGAAGAAAGCTGGTACATTGTCAACATGTTCAGTTATCCTGAACAATGTCTTGACATGTGGATTGACGAGTGCGAGGAAATCGGGATGCTGCTTGAAAGGGATGATTATGCCCGGATTGTGATGGAGAATTACATGAATATAATGCTTCCGCCGGATGAAGTTACCGAAGAAAACATGCGGATATATAAGACGGCTTCATTTGACGAAATGCTGCTGTCTCAGGAAGCGGCATATTACCAGCTGACGGAGGAAGAACGTTCGGAGCTTGTCAGTCAGGTTATAGCAAATGCATTTAAACGGATAAACGGTGAAACATTGGGACATGCCACTAATGCTGACCACGGTCATTTTTTTGAAAATATCTTGTCGATGGTCAGTATGGGAAAGGAAAGCATATGGTATGAAGAACTTAAAAATATGGAATTTAACGGGGAGGAACAGCAGTTTATAGATGCGTTTTATAATCTGCCGCTTCCTCCGGACGAACCCGGAGATAATTAATCTGTATAATGAGCACAAACGCAGAAGGTACGACTATGGATTTGTTTGATTATATGAGAGAAGACAATATTCAGAAGGAGTCGCCGTTAGCATCGAGAATGAGGCCGACGACTCTTGATGAAGTGGTGGGACAGAAGCATATTATAGGACGGGATAAACTGCTTTACCGAGCAATCAAGGCGGACAAGCTGAGTTCCGTTATTTTTTACGGACCTCCCGGAACCGGCAAAACGACGCTTGCCAAGGTTATAGCCAATACCACAAGCGCCGAATTCTGTCAGATAAACGCAACCGTTGCCGGTAAAAAGGATATGGAAGAGGTTGTAGAGCACGCCAAGGAACGCATGGCGGCTCAGGGACGAAAAACTATTCTTTTTGTGGATGAGATACATCGCTTTAATAAAGGACAGCAGGATTATCTGCTGCCTTTTGTGGAGGATGGGACAATTGTGCTCATAGGGGCCACCACAGAGAATCCGTATTTTGAAGTAAACAGCGCTCTGATTTCGCGTTCTGTGGTCTTTGAATTGAAGCCGCTTGAGCAGGCGGACATTGAAACGCTTATACGCAAGGCTGTCTATGATACAGAGAAAGGCATGGGAAGCTATGATGCAGTAATAGACGACGATGCGGTGAAATTTCTTGCGGATATGGCAAACGGGGACGCAAGACAGGCGCTTAACGCAGTGGAACTTGGCGTTATGTCAACCCCGGCAGGTCCGGACGGGCACATACATATAACTCTTGATGTCGCTTCGGAATGTATTCAGAAAAAAGTAATCAAATATGACAAAAAAGGGGACAACCATTATGATACCATATCGGCATTTATCAAAAGCATGAGAGGCTCGGACCCTGACGCAGCGCTTTATTACCTCGGCAGAATGATATATGCGGGGGAAGACCCCAAGTTCATCGCCAGGAGAATTGTTATATGTGCCAGCGAAGATGTGGGAAATGCGGACCCGCAGGCGCTGGAGGTTGCGGTATCGGCCTTTCTTGCAGTGGAAAGAATCGGAATGCCGGAATCCAGGATTATTCTTGCGCATGCCTGTACATACGTGGCCACGGCGCCAAAGAGCAATGCGGCTGTTGTGGGCATTGATGAGGCTATGGGGTATATACGTGAGCACGGAACACACAGCGTTCCTCCTTATTTGAAGGATTCCCATTATCCCGGCGCCGCAAGGCTGGGCAGAGGGCTTGATTATAAATATGCCCATGATTATCCCAATAATTACGTGGCCCAGCAGTACCTTCCGGATGAGGTTGCAGGGACAGTATTTTATCATTCCTCAGGCAACGGATATGAGAAAAAAATTGACGAGCATATGGAGCGTATACGGCGGGAAAGCCGGATTTAATTTTCAATAAGCCGAATCCGGTGCGGTGTCTTTACGCAGTCATAGAAACAGTTGCGGATTGACAAAGCCTTGTGTATAATATAGAGATATAAAAGCTTTCGGGGCAGACTCTGCCCGTATAAATGAATGGAGAACCCATGAAGGACCAGATTAACAGATTTGCAAGGGGCGTTTTTGAGTATGAGCCGGTGCAAATCAGTGTTAAGGACAGTTTAATAAATGCGGTTATTGACAGGAACAGAGAGTATACCGGTGTGATAGAGTTCGGCAGTAATTCGGACAAGAACATCAAGGGAATAATCTACACTGACAATGACAGGGTACAGCTTAAGAGCAACTCCTTTTATGGCAACAAAATAAGAGCGGAGTACACGGTAAACTGTGACGATGCTCTTAATGGCGATGTCATTGAAGGCGTATTTAATATTGTCAGTAACGGAGGAGAGAAAAGCATTCCGTATACTTTCAGGATTGAAGCCGGTTCGCATGACAGCTCTGCGGGGGTTGTGCGCAATCTTTTTCAGTTTGCCGAGCTTGCGCAGACCAATCCTCTTGAGGCACTCAGCCTTTTTGAAGCCGAGGATTTTGAGGATGTATATATAGGTGATGATATGGCGCTCAGATGTTTGTATGAAGGGCTCAGCAAAGGACCCGACCTGCGTTCCGATATGGAGCAATTCCTGATTGCCATTCACAAAAAGAACGCTGTCAGCATAATTCTTTCCCGGAAGTCAGAAACCTTTTGCGGACTGACTGCCAACTATAAGGAAACGGTGTCCGTCGAGCGCGACACATGGGGATTTCTGGACGTGAGCGTTTATACGGATTCGCCGTTTATAAGGCTTGACAGGACGGTTATAGAGTCGGAGCTTTTTGCCGGAGGAAGATATGAACTGGCGTATATCATAGATGTTGGCAAACTGCACAGGGGAAATAACTACGGCAGGATTGTCTTTGAGACAATAGAAAAACGCATCGGGTTTACGGTAAAGGTCGTAAACGGAGAAGTGACGGAGGAGGCGGAGAAACGCCGTAAAATTCGCAGGCTTGATGCGGAGCTTATGACTCTTTACATAAGATTCAGAACCCATAAAATCAATATTTCCGACTGGATGAGGGAGTCGCAGATTATACTTGAGACAATAAGGGAGACAGACGATACATCTCCTTTTTACAGGCTTGCGCTTGCGCAGATATATATTGCGGGCCATAAGGACGGGCTTGCCAAGGAACTCATAGAGAATGTGAAGGACGAAATTAACGCGGAGACGGTGGAGGAATACCCGCTCTACTGTTATTTTATATATATTAATACCCTTTACAACAAGGACAGAGCATATTCCAGAAGGGCTGCGTCGGTTGTCAGAGAGTGCTTCCGCGTGAGCGAAGACTGGAGAGTTTTGTGGACTCTGCTTTTTATGGATGAAGAGCTGGAACAAAACAAGAGCCTCAAATTGCTGAGAATTAAGGAGCAGTTTAACAAGGGCTGTACCAGCCCGGTTATGTATATAGAAGCATGCAATATTCTCAATGAGCAGCCTGCGCTGCTGCGCGTGCTAAATTCCTTTGAGATTAACGTGCTTTTGTTTGGGGCAAGAAACGGAATACTTGATGACAGGCTGTGTTCACAGGCTGCGGGAATGCTTCTCAATGCCAAAAGCGGAACGGCGGGAAGCATAGCGTTGCTTGAGGCTCTTTACAGTGTAAACAGCGACGTTCAGATACTGGAAAGCCTGTGCAAGCTTTTAGTGCGTTCCGGCAAGGTTGGGGAACGCTATATCGGATATTACCTGAAAGCAATAGAACATGAACTTAAAATCACACAGCTTTTTGAGTATTATATAATGTCGAGACGGATGGACGATATGAGTGTGATGCCGAAAATGCTGCTGATGTATTTCGGGTATAACAATAATCTTGATTACAGACATAAGGCGTATCTTTTTGCCAATATCATACATAATAAGTCGGACAATATCCAAATGTACAAAAGCTATCTGCCGCAGATGAAGCTGTTTGCCGAACAACAGCTTATGGCTGGTCATGTCAACAGCCACCTTGCATATATTTACCGGAATATTGTCAGGCCCGAAATGATTAACGAGGAAAATGCGGCGCCCGTGTCTGAAATATATTTTACCTACAGGATACGATGCGCCAATCACAAAATCCGCAGCGTTATCGTGCGTCACAAGGAAAGCAGCAGCGAAAAGGAATATCCGTTTGTTGGAGACGAGGCGTATGTGAGGATATATACAGGAGACGCGGCGCTGTTGTTCGTGGGAACGGATGGGAACAGGTATTGCTGCGGAATACAGCATACGGTAACAAAGCTCTTTGAGGATGAAGGAATAATAAAGCAGTGCCTTATAAAAGATCCCGGATTAATCCACGTGAGACTTGCTTATTGTGAAAAATATCTTAAATATGACAAAAAATCACTTGAAGCTGTTGAAAATATAATCAGTCTTTCCAAACTCCCGGAAATGAGCCGTTTTTACAGAAAAAAACTTGTATCCGCCGTTATCGAATACTTTTATGACGGATATGACGAAGCGGGATTTGAAAGCTTTATTGCGGATGTGGATATGGACCGCCTTGGCGGGGATGACATAGTAAAAGTAGCGGAAATATACATAATTCAGGGTAAATATTCAAAGGCCTTTGAGCTGGTCCGCAGACATTCTGCAATGAATATTATGCCTAAGCGCCTGATGCGGCTTTGCTCCAGACTGATAGAGGAGTGCGGTTACAAATACAATGACGATTTAGCATATATAAGCAGTCTGTGCTATACAAAAGGAATGTATGACGATGTCATTATCGCATATCTGGTCCGGTTTTATAACGGAACCAGCGACAATATGGTTTTGCTGTGGAAAACCGCAATGGAACAGAGAGTCGATACGCACAGTCTGGAAGAACGTATTGTGGCGCAGATGATGTTTTCCCATTCGGACAATGAACTTATTCATGATATATTTGAAAATTATTATGCCGGAGGAGCCAATGACAGGATTGTTGAGGCTTACCTTGCATATTATTCATATGAATATTTTGTCAGGGAAAATGTGATTTCGGAGCGTGTGTTTGATATTATAGAGTCCGTAATCGAGAACGGCAAAAATCTGGCGGTAGTGTGCAAGCTTGCACTGATAAAATATTATTCCGGATTTGATTCTCTTGCGGAATTCAGAAAAGAGCTTGCTCAGAAGCTTGTGTCAGAACTGGCGCGCAAATCATATATTTTTCCGTTTTATACCAAGCTTGCCGCTTTTATCAAGCTGCCTTTTGACGTAGTGGATAAGACCATGGTGGAGTACAGGACTAATCCGTGCCATAAGGTAACTATACATTATGTATATGAGGATAAGACCAACCGCAAAAACTATGTTTCCGAAGATATGAATAATGTTTATGAAGGAATTTTTGTCAAAAACTTCGTGCTGTTTTACGGCGAAACAGTGAAGTATTATATATCCGAGGAATGTGATGACGGAGAACATAACACGGAAAGCTTTAGAATATCCAACACAAATATAAGTCCCGCAAAATCCAGGGGAAGATATGAGGCGGTCAACGATATTATTGCAAGCCGCGACACACATGATAACGAAACCTTCAGAAAACTGGTTCATTCGTATGCCGTCAGCGAGTGCATTGCACCGCAGTTGTTTAAGCCTTTGTAAGTACAGGGTGAAAGGAAAATATGAATACCAAAGAATATTTTTTTTGCGTGGGAATAGATTTAGGAAGCGAATATTCCCAGGTAAGCTATTGCGATTATCAGAATAAGGAACCCGTGTCGGTGGATTTTGAAGGCCAGACATGGAGATACAGAACACCGACGGTTGTCAGTAAAACGATAGGCAGGGAGGAATGGTTTGCCGGAGACGAGGCCCTGCACGGCGCCAAGCTTGGCGAGGCGGTTCCGGTTGACAATCTCCTTAAGAAAGCCGCAGACAAAAAACCGGTCACGGTTGACGATACATCGGTAATGCCGATTAAGCTGCTTGAGGTTTATCTGGATTATCTGCTGCAGTCGGCCAAGTCGGCGGGCGGCAGTGAGTCGGTTGACCGTGTGTGCGTCACTGTTGAGGACTATAATATATCCGTGCTTAACGTGATTGTAAAGGCCATGGAAAATATAGGAATATCCAGAGACAAGCTGGAGACCTCAAGCCGCGATGAAAGCTTTATTTATTATGCCGTCAGTCAGAAAGAGGAACTCTGGAAAAACGACGTATTTCTTTTTGATTACGATAAGGCGGGACTGGCGGTCAAGAGGATGTATACGGCCAATGAACGCGGCAACAGGATAATAATGGTACATACCGACAGCTTTTATGATGAATTATCTTATCAGGTATGGGAAAACAAGCTTTCGGCGGAATATCTTGACGATAAACTGTACCAGCTTGCCATGCGTCTGTTTGACAGAAAAAATATATCTTCCGTATATCTGACAGGAGTCGTGTTTGCGGATGACATAAATCTTCCGTCATTTATCAATTATATATGTGACAGAAGACGGGTGTTCGCAGGCAATAATCTATACTGTAAGGGAGCCTGCTATCAGGCTTACGCAGGAGTTTTTGGAATGCCAAGGGATATGATACTGGCATGCAGGGAGCGTATAACAACGGGAATTGAGATGAAGATTTCCGACAGAGGAAGGGATAAAATCCTCAGAATGGTCAGACCCGGAGTCAACTGGTTCGGAGCGGACTGTGAGTATGATTTTATCGTGGACAACGCCGAGGCTGTGGAGTTATTCCTGTCCCCGATTGATTCAAGGGAAAAACAGCTTGTACGGGTTCCGCTTACGGACTTTCCCGAAAGACCCGGCAAAACAACAAGAATCACGGTGTCGCTTTCATTCACAAGTGATTCCAGATGTCATGTGATGGTGAAGGACAGAGGGTTCGGCGAATTTTATGCCAGCAGCGGAAGGGTAATCAACGAAGAATTATTATTGTAACCGGAGATGATACGATGGCAGGTTTGATTTTGTGCAGGAGCAGATATGCTGACAGACCATATTATATAAGCAATATGTCGGTAAATATTTATTCTCTTGAGGAATTATGCTATTATCTGTATAATAACATATATCTTATCGGAACCGATTTGTTTGACGAAGGGCTTGTTGATTATATAGAGCGGGAACTTGGAGAAAAAGAGCTGGCAGGACAGCTTGAGTTCCTTATTTCGGAGAATGCAGGGCTGTCGGAGCTGGTTATGACGGTTCTCAGATATGTGGACTATTATTCGGAAGAGGAAATATCCGGGCTTTCTGCAACGATAGATGAGCTTGATACCCAGAATGTGTCCGAAAGGCTGAAAGCCAGAGCGGATAATTTTCTTTCAAATAAACGCTACAGCAGCGCAATCCATAACTATGAGACAATAATTTACGGCCGTAAGGATACCGGACAGGGAGATGACTTTTACGGCAATGTATGGCATAATATGGGAGTGGCATATGCCGGAATGTTTGATTTTTATGAGGCAAAGCAGTGCTTTGAAAGGGCGTATGCGCTTAATGCCAATGATGAATCGGCTAAAGCGGCCGTGGCTGCCGGATGTCTTGATGACGGAAGGTGCGCAGGAGAAGATGAGGATGAACAGGTTTATGTGGCATACAGGGAAATAGAAACGCTGATGGACCATGCTCCCGAAGAGCCTGCATACCGCAGAGTAAAAAATGCTTTTGAGCTGAAGGAACAGGGCAGGGCGGATGAATACTGTGCGGCAATTGATGATATAATAAATAACTGGAAAACGGAATACAGAAACTATATTAAATGATATATTACATAGGGAGTCTTTATGTCGATTTTCAAGAAAAAGCGCAAAAAGAAAACCGAAGATTACATATACCTTGATCCGGAGCTGGACATTGAAGCGGAGTTTAAGAAACGCAGGGAAACCGAGAAAAACGACAAGGTTTTTGATGAAATTTCCAAGCTGCAGTATGTGAGAACACAATGCCAGCTTATGAGCGAATCCTCGGATTATATCAATGAGCTCAAGAAAGAATACCAGTCTGTCAATTCATATCTGATGGACATACAGGTAATCGAAGCCCAGGATGATGAGTTCGCCGGCGAGCTGAAAAAAGCTGCGTCCGAGATACTCAAAATCAGGGAGAATAGGCATAAGTACATCAGGGAAACCCCGAAGCTTTCCAAAAGCCGCTTTGAAATGTTTGAAAAATACGGTGACGAGTTCCCGGCGGCGCTTGTGGATTTTCAAAATGACGAGAAATACGGTGAAGCCGTAAAGCACGATATGCGTGTGCTTGAGGCTGAAAAGCTTAATCTTAAGGAAGAAATAGAGAATTCCGGCATGAGGCGCGTCAATATAAGGAATATATCAATAGTGTCTCTGTTTGGAATAGTGGGTGTGTTTATAATATTTTTTGCATCCGGCAGGCTTAACGGAGACAACGGAATGATATTGTTCATGGTGGTTCTGTTGTTGGCGGCCGTGTATGTGCTTTTGATATTTTTTATGCTGCGCCGGTCAGCATACCGTATGAAAACGGCGGAAAAAAAGCTGGCCAGGGCAATAACGCTTCTGAACAAAACCAAGATAAAATACGTCAATATAGTCAACAGCATCGAATACCGGCAGGATAAATTCCGAGTCAAAAATTCCTATGAGCTGAGCCGGAACTATGAGGCGTATCTGGAGGAAAAGCACAGAGAGGAAAAATTCCGGAATTCGGCCAAAGAGCTTGACGAGGCGTCATACAGGATGGCAGAGCTTCTTTCGGGACTTAATCTGTACGATGCGGGCATATGGAGTTCGCAGCTTGAGGCGTTGGTGGATGAAGATGAGATGAAAAAGGTGCGCAACGAGCTGGGAACAAGGAGACAGAAGCTCCGGGACAGAATAGATTATAATATGGCAAGGATAGAAAACGCCAGGACATCCGTCATGGATATGGTGAAAAAATATCCGAAGCTTGCCAATCAGATTATGGACATCGTTGATTCCTATGAATAATGAATAACTTCCGCATAAAGAAAGGAACATATATTATGAGCAAAGAACTTGAAAAAAACTACAATTCTTCTGAGATTGAAGGAAGAATTTATGAAAAATGGCTGAAGAAAAAATATTTTCATGCCGAGCCGGATAAATCCAAAAAACCTTTCACAATAGTAATGCCGCCTCCAAATATCACCGGGCAGCTTCATATGGGACATGCACTTGACAATACCCTTCAGGATATTTTAATCAGATTTAAAAGGATGCAGGGATATGAGGCTCTCTGGGTTCCCGGAACGGACCATGCTTCAATAGCCACTGAGGTAAAGGTGGTTGAGGCAATTGCAAAGGAAGGGCTTACAAAGGAAACTCTGGGAAGGGAAAAATTCCTGGAACGTGTATGGGACTGGAAAAGAGAATACGGCGGAAGAATTGTAAGCCAGCTCAAGAAAATGGGTTCTTCGGCGGATTGGGACAGAGAGCGGTTTACCATGGATGAAGGCTGCTCCAAGGCAGTAAAGGAAGTGTTTGTAAACCTTTACAACAAGGGATTGATATACAGAGGCAAAAGAATTATTAACTGGTGTCCGTGCTGCCTTACATCCCTTTCCGATGCAGAGGTTGAGTACGAGGAACAGGCAGGGCATTTCTGGCATCTCAGATACCCGCTTTCAGACGGCAGCGGATATATAGAAATGGCAACCACAAGGCCGGAGACGATGCTTGGAGATACTGCGGTTGCTGTCAACCCGGATGATGAAAGGTATAAGGATTATGTAGGCAAAACGGTTATCCTGCCTATTGTACACAGAGAAATACCGATAATTGCCGACAGCTATGTTGACATGGAATTCGGTACCGGCGTGGTTAAAATTACGCCTGCCCACGACCCTAACGATTTTGAGGTGGGCCTGAGACATAATCTTCCGGTAATCAACGTGCTGACGGATGATGCAAAAATTGTGGACGATTACCCGGCGTATGCGGGAATGGACAGATATGAGGCAAGGGAGGCTATAGTTGCCGACCTTAAGGCTGAAGGCGCGCTTGTGGATATTGAAGATTACACCCACAACGTAGGAACATGCTACCGGTGCCACACGACGGTTGAGCCGAGGGTTTCGCTTCAGTGGTTTGTGAAGATGGAGGAGCTTGCGAAACCTGCAATAGAGGCTGTCAAATCAGGAGAAACAAAATTTGTTCCCGAACATTTTGACAAAACCTATTTTCATTGGCTTGAGAATATAAAGGATTGGTGCATATCCAGGCAGCTCTGGTGGGGACACAGAATTCCCGCGTATTATTGTGATGAATGCAAAGAAACCGTTGTCACAAAAGATTCTTCTCCCGTATGCCCCAAATGCGGCAAGGCCATGCGCCAGGACCCTGATACGCTTGATACATGGTTTTCATCTGCTCTTTGGCCTTTTTCCACGCTTGGCTGGCCTGAGAAGACGGAGGATTTTGAATATTTTTATCCTACCAGTACGCTTGTGACGGGATACGATATTATTTTATTCTGGGTAATCAGAATGATGTTTTCAGGAATCGAGCACACGGGCAAGGCTCCGTTTAATACGGTGTTTATCCATGGACTGGTAAGGGACTCGCAGGGACGCAAGATGAGCAAGTCGCTTGGCAACGGAATCGATCCGTTGGAGGTTATAGATAAATACGGAGCCGATGCACTCAGACTTACCCTTGTGACCGGCAACGCACCGGGAAACGACATGCGATTCTACTGGGAGCGCGTTGAGGCAAGCCGGAACTTTGCCAACAAAGTCTGGAACGCGTCGCGTTTTATAATGATGAATCTTGACAAGGCTGAGGTTAAGGATGCGCAGCCGGATAAGCTGACGGACGCCGACAAGTGGATATTGTCAAAGGTAAATACGCTTGCGGCGGAAGTAACCGACAATATGGAGAAATACGAGCTGGGAGTTGCGGTTTCCAAGATATATGATTTTATCTGGGAGGAGTTCTGCGACTGGTATATAGAGATGGTTAAGCCGCGTCTGTACAACGACGGGGATGATACTAAAGCGGCCGCGCTCTGGACGCTTAAGACGGTGCTTATCAATTCGCTCAAGCTTCTTCACCCTTATATGCCGTTTATAACAGAAGAAATTTTCTGCAATCTTTCCGACGAGGAATCCATAATGATATCGTCATGGCCTGTGTTCAGGGAAGAATGGAACTTCTCAGAAGAGGAAAAGTCGGTGGAGACTATCAAAGAGGCGGTAAGAGGAATCCGCAACATACGTTCCGGAATGAACGTTCCTCCAAGCCGCAAAGCCAAGGTATACGTAGTCACAGAGGACGCCGCGGTATCGGATATATTTGAAAAGGGAAAAATATTTTTCACTTCGCTGGCCTATGCGTCGGAGGTCGTAATCCAGCCTGACAAGACAGGAATCGACGATGATGCCGTTGCAGTAATGATACCTAAGGCTGATTTGTATATGCCTTTTGCGGAACTTGTGGACGTGGAAAAAGAAATAGAACGTCTTAAGACCGAGGAAAAGCGCCTTGAGGGAGAGCTTAAGCGCGTAAACGGAATGTTAGGCAACGAAAAATTCATATCGAAAGCTCCTGCAGCAAAGATACAGGAGGAGAAAGACAAGCTGGAGAAATATACCCAGATGATGGAGCAAGTCAGGGAAAGGCTTGCGCATCTTGTGAAATAATGTATAATTTATTGGGAAGACAGAGGAAAAGACAGTGCGTATCAGTGTTATATTGCCTTCACTTAATCCTGACGAAAAGCTGATGCTTGTGGTTAACGGACTTATTGCCGAAGGCTTTGACGATATTATAATTGTCAATGACGGAAGCAATGAGGAGCATATGGCGCCTTTTGCCGAGGCAGGAAAGCTTTCGCAGGTTACAATCCTCACTCACGAGGTAAATAAAGGAAAAGGCCGTGCCCTCAAGACGGCCTTTGAGTTTTGCATAGCCAACAGACCCGGTATTGAAGGGGTTGTCACGGTTGACGGCGATAACCAGCACAGGCCGCAGGATATTAAGGCATGCTGTGAGGCCATGCTGGAAAGAGGACAGATTGTGCTGGGATGCCGTGATTTTTCGGGGAATAACGTTCCGCCAAAGAGCAAAATAGGCAATAATATCACAAAATTCGTGTTCCGCTTTGCATGCGGCATTAAAATAAGCGATACCCAGACAGGGCTTCGTGCAATTCCTTCAAAATATCTGCCTCTGATGGTCAGCATAAAGGGGGAGCGCTTCGAGTATGAGACCCAGGCTCTTCTTGAGATGAACAGAAGGAATATTCCTTTTGGAGAAGTAACAATAGAGACGGTGTATATTGAGGATAATGCAACAACGCATTTTCATCCCATAAGGGATTCATTCAAAATATACATGGTTATACTGAAATTTATCCTGAGTTCGCTGCTTTCATTTGTTATCGATTATGTTCTTTTTCTTGTGACGGAGCTTATAATAGGCGATAAACTGGAACGTTGGCTGAAAGTGATGATTGCCACGGCGGCGGCAAGAATAGTGTCGTCGGTGTTTAATTACATGGTCAACAAAAATGCGGTGTTTGAGTCGGATGAGCCTGTGAGACGTTCTATGCCCAAATATTATGCGCTGTGCATATGTCAGGCGGCTGTATCGTACGGATTTGTAAATATGTTTTCATATATATTCAAAGCAAAGGATTTTGTTACTTCACTGATTAAGGTAGTAGTTGATATAGTATTGTTTTTAATAAGCTTTCAGATACAGAGAAAGTGGGTATTTGCCGGAAAAAATATCAGGGAGGAGATTTAATGGCTCAGAAAGTATCAAAAGGCAGAAAAATAGCAGGAATTGCAGTGCGTGTGATTACGGTATTATTTTCCACAATAGCAATGATTTTCATTGCCTTGTATTCGTCAATGTGGATTATCTGCCACGGACCGTCAACGTCAGCCAGGGACCTTTTTGTAGGCACCGTGCTTGAGACGGGCGCAATGAAATTTCTTGCAAGCTGGTATTTCAGCAAGGATGAAATACTGCAGATTACCGGAAACAACTCTATGGGACATTTGGACGATGACGTGGATACGTCGCTTATTGATATACCGGAAGATGACGGTGACGGAAACGCTCCTGCGGCTGAGGAGAAAGAAGAGTTCGACGAGAACGGCATAAGAATTGTCAATGTCACCGGACGTTCCTATATGGGTAAGGTGATGATAATAAAAGACCCTTCCAAGGTCAGCGTTGCCACTATATATCCATGGTCTGACGACGATAAGAGCAAATCGGGAGAGACTCTTGACCAGCTGGTAAATAACGCGGGAGCCATTGCAGGCGTCAACGGAGGGGAATACTTTTCCGACGGAAACTGGGGAGGGAAACCTAAAGGCCTTGTGGTGTGCAACGGACAAATCCAGTACAATGTGCCGCAGGCAGGCGACGTTATGGTAGGTTTTAATACCGACAATATTCTTGTAATAAAAGATATCGGTGGGATGACGGCTGAGCAGGTCGAACAGCTTGTGGCCGACAATAATATACGGGACGCCGTGAGCTTCAAGGATATAGACGACGGTGACAATAATCATTTCACAAAGCTGATTATCAACGGTGAAGCGACTCCCATAAGCGGAAACGGAAGCGGGGCAAATCCCCGGACCGTGATAGGACAGCGCAAGGACGGTGCGGTTATTCTTTTTGTTACGGACGGAAGAGGACATGAGGGCCATATCGGAGCTACGGCGGCCGACCTTATAAGCGTGATGCAGGAATTCGGAGCGGTAAACGCGGCCAACCTTGACGGGGGCAGCAGCTCTTCAATGTATTATAACGGTCAGTATGAAATGACCAGCGTTACATTATACTATTCCACATCCTCATGGAAGCTTCCCACAGCTTTTGTAGTTAAATAGGAGGGCGGCATGGCAGAAAAGAAAGTCAAAATCAGGAAAAAAAGCAAATTCTGGCGCGCATATGCAATATACATGGGCGTTCTTGCCTTGCTTGTGGCGGCGCTTCTCATATATGTGTGGAACACCATGAAAAAATACGAGAGCTCGCAGCCGGAACATGTTGCCGAGGCATTGATTACAAGCCTTGAGAGCGGAGATGTATCCATGGTTGAGGCGGCGGCAGGAACCAAGTTTGAGCCGGAAGCCGGACTGCCTGATACCTTCGCGGATGAGGTTAAGGGAAAGGATTTGAGTTTAAGGGTTAAATCATCCTCGGCATACAGAATGGTATATGACATAATGGACGGCGAAAATAAAGTATGTGAAGCCGTGGTTACTGCGGATAACGAACAGAAAATAATGGGCATACTGTCCATATCGGACTGGAAGCTTGCTTCTGTAAACGCCGCGGCTTTGGACGGAACCATCAATCTGAAAATAACAATTCCTTCAACATATAAAGCGTCGGTAAACGGTGTGGAGCTTGGGAGTGAAGAGCAGACGGGAAAACCGCAGGAAATGGAAGGAATGACGTATGTGGCAGAGTACACGGAGGTTCCCACAACCGTCACCTATGAGGTGAAGGGACTTGTAAACCGGCCGGTAATACGGGTTACGGATGCGTCAGGCAATGATGTGGACTTGTCGGCGTATACGGATTATACCGACATGAATATAGGCTATGCTTCCCAGGAAATGCCGCAGGAGCTGGCAGACTATGCTATTGAAGCCGCAAAGGCCTATTCCAATTTCTTCTCAAGGGATTTGGAAGGATGCAGCGAAAGTACCGCAAGCCTGCAGGTATATTTTCCGGAAGGCTCGTATTATATTGATCTTGCGGAACAGTACCGACAGGGAGATATGTGGATGTACAGCAGCCACAGCACGCCGGGTTTCGATAACGTGGCGGCTCTTGACTATATAAGATACAGCGACCGGTGTTTTTCATGCAGAGTTGTTTTTGACAAATCCATGTATCTTACGGCCACGGGAGATACTAGGGTCGAACATAACGACCAGACATATTATTTTGTAGACATCGACGGAAAATGGCTTATTGCCGATATCCGTTCGAACACATAAAGATTTCGGGAGGGTGAAGATGAAATTCAATAAAGCGCTGTCTGTAATTGAGGAAGTTAAAAAGGCGGTAAAGGGAAAAAACGAAATTATAGTTAAAGTTATGATGGCAGTCCTTGCCAGAGGGCATGTACTTATGGAGGATATACCTGGAGTGGGCAAAACAACGCTGGCGCTTGCGTTCTCCAAAGCAATGGCGCTCAGACAGAACAGGATGCAGTTTACAACCGACGTTCTGCCGTCGGATGTGGTGGGGTTTTCCATGTACAACGCCAAAACCCAGGAGTTTGAATTTAAAGAGGGAGCGGTAATGTGCAATCTTTTCCTTGCGGATGAGATAAACAGAACCTCGTCAAAGACTCAGTCAGCGCTTCTTGAAGCAATGGAAGAAGGACAGGTTACTGTGGACGGGGTTACAAGGCCTCTGCCGCAGCCGTTTGTTGTTATCGCGACTCAGAATCCTGTAGGTTCCGCAGGAACGCAGATGCTTCCGGAATCCCAGCTTGACAGGTTTATGATAAGACTGTCCATGGGATATCCCGATGCGGCCAGCGAGGTTTTAATTTTAAAGGACAGACAGGGATTTAATCCTCTTGACAGCGTGAGACAGGTGGTTAATGCCGATGACATAATCATCATGCAGGAGGAAGTGGACGAACTGCATGTGGATGATGCCGTGCTGGAATACATAACAATGCTCTCAGCTTCCACAAGACAGCACCCGATGATAGAGCTTGGAATGAGTCCGAGAGGAACAATTGCGCTGGCCAGCATGGCGAAAGCGCACGCTTACATATCCGGCAGGGCATATGTGTCGCCGGATGATGTGCAGAAGGTGTTCAAAGACGTTGCGTGTCACAGAATCATACTTAATCCGAGAGCGAAAATATCGGCAGTCACGGTTGACGGAATTGTCAAATCCATTTTTCAGACGGTTCCTGTTCCGAGAGCCGCAAGGTAGGGTGTGGGTATGTTTTTACATATTTTTGTATACTTGGTTTTAGCGATACTTGTATTTGTGGGTAATGTATTTATTGATACATATCTTGCGTTTGTCATTGACACGGTATTTATTGTGTTATCCATAGTATCGTTTATCATTGCAGTAATTTTAAGATTTGGAATCGATGCCGAATTTTCGGAGGAAAATACGGTTGCGTACAGACGAGAGAAGTGCGTTATCGGTATTGTGATAACCAATAAATCACCTATACCGCTAACCTTCTGCAAGATCAGGTTCCGCATAAGAAATATAAATAAATCAAAAAAAGAACGCAGAAAATCCGTTAAACGTAAGCTGGTGGCAATGTGTCCTCCTAAGGGAAGAACAGTCAGGGAAATAACCTTTAAGTGTCCTCATTGCGAGGTTATCAACGTAGAAATGACACGAATTTACGCTTTTGATTTTTTGCGTATTTTTCGTATAGGCAAAAGACTTAAGAAAACCGCCACGGTGGTTGTGCTGCCTAAACTTCCCGACTCGTCGGCAATGGAAAAAATGTCGGCGTCGGTGGGAGAGGAGGAAGCTTCCCTTTATTCTTCCACAAAAGCGGGAAACGACCCTACGGAAATTTTTGCCATACGCGGGTATGTGGGAGGCGATAAGATACGCAATATCCACTGGAAACTGAGCTCCAAAAAGGCCGAGCTGATGGTAAAGGACTACGGACTGCCTCTTACGGACAATGATACTCTTATTATCGATATATTTGATGCAAAAGTAAAGCGCAAAATAAAAAGAAACGTTATGGACAGGCTGTTTGATATGATTTACAGTCTCGTATGCGCAATGACAAAACGCGGATTTGGCTTTAATGTGTGTTATATGAAGGATGGATTCACCGTCAAAAGAATAGAGACGCAGAACGACATCAACAGTATGTTTGCGGATATTTATACCATAAAACCGTATACGGAAAAGAACTCCTGCGCAGCCGCTTATTATGCACATCATGAAAAAGAAAAAATGCGTATTTTCTATGCTGCGCCTTTTTATGATAAAAATGCGGTCAGGAACATGCTCCTGTTAAGTGAAATCGGAATAGTATATTATTTAATACCAAAAGCCGGAACGGCGGACGATATGCCGGTTAAATTCCGTATAGGAGAGGAGTGAAAGCATGGAATTAAAGCAAAATAAACTAAGGCTGTTTGCGACAACCTCCATATTGACCTTTATGGGTATGCTCAATTTGATGATGCTTCTTTTTGACTGCTACGGAAGCGCCGAAGGGATACGGATGAGCACCGGCATAATTTTATCCCTGTTGATGTCGTCGGGTTTTTCATTCCTGTTTACTTTTGTCCGCAAAAAATGGATTGTCTGGATTGTTTGTGCGGCGGTACTGGGAATAGTGTTCTGGGTAGCAAGGGAAGCCGTTATGGGAGGAACCGCCGTTTATATAAATTCCGTGATTAATGAGATTGCCCTATATTTTGATACGGAAATGTATTTTATAGATATACCGAGACGGCTTGTGAGAGAGGCGGACGAGAAACTTGCGATAATCATTATGATGACGGTTTTCGCGGCAGTTTACAGCTTCTGTATTTCATACAGGAAAACAACATTTGTGCCTTTTATCACGTCTCTTGCATTTACCGTGCTCGCCATGGTTCTTGAGGTCGGCACCGCTCCACGGTACATATTCGGAATAGCTTACTGTGTGGCTCTTGCAATAATTATAATGTCTGCCTGGAACAAATCGCTGGGAAAGGGAAATTTGTTTTACGTACATATTGCGGCGGCTGCTATCGGCGTTTTTTTGTTTGCGGTATCAATGATAGTTTCTTCTTTTAAACCCGAAGAACAATACAGAAAGCCGGAATATTTTGACAATGTATACAAGCAAGGCGAAAACATATACAATCAGTTTATGAACGGAGAGCTTACGCTCAACAGGGTAATAGATTTTTTTGCCGAGCTGATACCTGCGGAAAATATGCCGGACAGTATCGGCATCGGAATTGCCTCGGGAGCCGCCGGGGAAATCGGGGCAGGTGAGCTTGGAAGAGTGGACAGTCTGGAATTCAGCGGCAAAGAAGTGCTTCAGGTAAAAATGCCAAAGGTTGATGGGTATGTGTATCTCAAAGGATATATAGGTGAAACGTACAGTCCTACCGGATGGTATGAACCGGTATGGAATGAGGATAAACAGGAACTTGCCAATCAGGGAATATACTCACAGAACATATCGTATGAAAATCTGTTTAATCTGGCACAGAACGGGGGAATTGACGGATACATGACGGAGATGACCGTAAACTATACGGCGGGAAACCAGAGGTATTTTTTTGCGCCGCTGTATCCCAGGGTGAATACGGCGTTATGGGAAGAGGAACAGGGAGAAGGCTATGAGGGGGATAATCCATATACGGTAAGTTTTCTGCATATAGATGAAGAGGAGCTGCCGTACATAGACAGAATATATAACGGCTCGCATGAAGATTTTATGGGTATTGCATACCCGGCCATTCAAAGTGAAGAGCAGTACAGATATATAGCGTACAGAGATTATCTTGACGTGAATACAACCGACAGCATGGCGGAAATGTTCAATGAACAATGGGGAGGCAGGGATATAAGCTCTGCGGCTGCCAGATATTCCGTTGCATGTGACATAAGAAAGTACCTGAGCGATAACTGTACTTATAATCTGAGCCCGGGAGCTGTACCTGATGGCGAAGATTTTGTAGAATATTTTATCACCAAATCCCACGAGGGTTACTGTACATATTTTGCCACATCGGCAGTCATGATGCTCAGGAGCGCCGGAATACCTGCGAGATATGTAGAAGGGTATTTTTTCAGCACTTCCGGAGCCGATGAACTGGACGAATACGGGCAATATACGGAATACAGGGAAAATAACCTGAACAGTCCCAGCTCATATCAGAAAAAGCTTGTTAATGTTTCCGTCCGGGATTCAAGCGCGCATGCATGGGTAGAATATTATGTTGACGGTGTGGGCTGGGTGGATTTTGAGGTTACGCCGGGAAATTACACCCAGCGTACGGAAACTCAGACGACCGAGGAAACTACGGCACAAGAGACGACGGCGCAGGAGACCGGCCCGCAGGAGACGAACGAAAGGGAAACAACCGCGCCTGTTACACGGGAGACCTTAACAACGGGAAGCTCATCCGGAGGCAGCAATTCATCTTTCAGAATTAAACTTTCCAAAACCGCTGAGAGAGCGCTTATAGCGGCAGCGGCGACCGTGGTATTAATTGCGGTTACCGTGGTATTTTTTGCAATGCGCCATAAAAAGGTGGCAATAATCAGGGATAGAATGTATAATGGCAGTGATGAGGCGCTGTTTCCGCGTAATATAGTTATGATATACAATGAGTATATCAGGCTGGCAAGGCATTTCGGTTTCAAAAGAGACAAGGATATGTCTGAGAGGGCATTTGCAGAGAAGCTTTCCTCCGAATGTCCGTTTGTTTCAGGGCGGGAGGCAGAAGAAATGGCCGCACTATATGAAAAAGCAGTATTTTCAGAAGAAAATATACTCAGGAAGGACAGAGATAAGGCAGCGGCAATCATGCGCACCGTGAGAATGCGAATGTATGGTCACACGGGAGCTTTTAAGAGATTTGCGTACAGGTATATAATGAACATATAAGAGGTTAGTGCTGTTGTTTGAACCGAATGGTAAACGGCAGTAAATCAGCGTAAAATATGGAGGAAACAATATGAGAAAAATAATCATGGCTGCAGCGGCTGCGCTGTGCGCGTTTGTTCTGCTGCCATTTATGGAAAAGAACATTTCGGCTAAGGACTCGGACGGAGATATAGTGATAGTTATAGATGCAGGCCACGGTGAAGATGACCCCGGCTCGATTGCCGCCACAACGGGAGTATACGAGAAGGACTGCAATCTTGCCATAGCCAAGGCAATGAAGAATGAACTTTCCAAATATGAAGGCGTTAAAGTTTATCTTACCCGTTCCGATGATGAATGGATGACCAACACGGGAAGAGCCATGATTGCGGCATCGCTCAATGCGGATTTCCTTATAAGCATTCATAACAACAGCGGCTCCGAGAGCAATTCGGGCTGTATTGCATACCGTTCACTCAATGAATATTACAGCGAGGCAACTAATGATATGTGCAGCCTCATAACCGAAAATCTTGCTGCGCTCGGTCTTAACAACGGAGGCGTTCAGACAAGGACATCCACGGATTTTGATTATGAGGATTATTATACCGTTATTGCGGAGGGGGTGCGCGCCGGCATTCCGACGATAATCGTGGAACATTGTTTTTTGAGTAATCCTTCCGACGAGGCGCTTTTGTGCAATCCTGACGGAACAGTCAACAGTGAGATGGCTGCCATGATGGGTGAGGCTGATGCAAAAGCGGTTGTAACTTACTATAATTTAACTCCGAGAACGGCTCAGGCGGACAGCGAAACAACCGTCACGCTGCAGAAAGGGTACAGTATTGAGCTTTCAATACCGGATTATTCGGGCGACGATGCTTCATGGTATTCCATAGATAAAAACGTAGCGTCGGTTGACGAGAACGGAGTTGCAACAACTGTAGGAACCGGAACTACCAATATAGTATACAGGCTTCCGGACGGGACAAGCGGATATTGTACAATAGTTGTTGAGCAGGAAGAGGCTGTCGCATTGACAGGAGGGATAAACCCGACTTTTTATGAGACGCCGGAGGAACTGGAGAATATCAATGAAGATGATATTTTTGCTTTTGTATCATACAGTGACGGAAGCGCCCGGAAAGTTAAACCTGACAGTATAGGCTCAATAGATTATGAAGCAGTGGGAATACAGGATATTGAGATAAGCTATGGGGAACTGAAAGGAAATCTCAGAGTGTGCATGAGCAGAGATTACATTCCGGAGGTTACAACCCCCGCGCCCACAGAACCTGAGACTCTGCCTGCGACCTCTGCGGAGCAGGCCGTGACTTCTGAGACGGCGCAGAATAATGATAATGAAGATGACAGCGCGATTGATTACAGGAAGCTCATCAGGTATGCGGTTGTTCTTCTTGTGGTTGTGTTAATCGCGATAATTCTGGTTATAGTTGAAAATAAAAGGCGAAGAAACAGGAGGAGAAGGAGAAGAAGACGGAGATGAGACATCTTTTCAGGATAATTGCATGTATGGCGGCGGCAGCAGCGTTCTGCCTTGTTATGAATATACAGGCTGAGGCAAGAGATTCCTCAGGAGACATAGTTATAATTGTGGACCCGGGGCACGGCGGCAATGACGGAGGAGCCGTGTCTGCGTATGACACGGAGGCCGAACTGAACTGGAATATAGCTGTTGCGCTTAAAGCCGAGCTTCAGACTTACAACGGTGTTAAGGTTTATCTCACCAGAGGCTCGGCTGAATGGAATTCCAATGCGGCAAGAGGAAGGATGGGAGCGCAGCTGGGAGCGGATTTGTTTGTTTCCGTCCACAACAACAGCGGAACCGGAAGCTCCGCCAACGGAGTGCAGGTGTACGGCACGGTAAATGCAGCCTATAAAGCTTCGATACAGACATTATGCAACAATATAGCTTCCCATGTTAGCGCTCTTGGGCTGACAAACGGAGGATACCATACAAGGGTTTCTACCAATGACTCATCAAGGGACTATTACACAATGCTTGACGAGGCGGTTAAATGCGGTATACCGGGGCTTATTATTGAGCACTGCTATCTGAGCAATCCTTCCGATGCGGAATTTATACACAATGAAGAAAACCAGAAAAAATGCGGGATTGCAGATGCTACTGCCATAGCTGAGTATTACGGGCTGACCAAAAGAGGCGTGTATGCGGGCAGCGAAATCACGCTGTTAAGAACATACAGTGCACACATGCTTGGAAATCTCAGCGGCACATACACCAGCTCGGATAATTCGGTAGCATATGTAAACGAGAGCGGGCTTATCACAGCCGTAGGAGCGGGAAGTGCAGTAATTACCTGTACCGGCGCCGACGGTCAAAAAGAAAGCGTCACAATCAATGTGCCCCAGACTCAGCCGGCAGCAATAGCGGCGGGAATCAATCCCACATTTTATGATGCGGACAAGGTGGCTTCTTATGATAAAAGCACCGTTATGGTTAAGGCGGTATATACTGACGGAAGCGCCAGACAGCTTTCGGAGGGTTATACGCTTGGAGAAATAACGGACAGTGGAAACGGAGCCTATGATGTTCCCGTATCTTATCAGGGACTTTCATGCAGCCTGAGACTGTACGGGACAGGCGCATCAGGAAGTTACTCCCTTGACAACTATAAGGTTACGGGAACCAATAAGGATATTTTGGTATATCCTGCCATATATAACGGCATCAACACGGGAATAAGCATAACTTCCGACCAAAACAGCTATACCGGAACGGCAGGAACTCCTGTTGAGGAACCTACGGAGGCGGTCACAGAGGAGCCTTCACAAGCGCCTACACAAGAGCCTGCCACGACACCGGCCGAGGAGCCGTCCGAAACGCAGCCTCCGGAAACCTCCGAAGCTGTGTCCGAATCCCAGGAGGAAACCGAGAGCGAGACGGAAACGGAGACGGGGGCCGATACAAAGAATGACGAGACGGACAATAAAAGCGATTCAATAACCGTTGTACTGCTTGTTGCGGCAGCGGTTGTCCTTGCTGTAGGTGCAGCGGTGGCAGTTATATTCGCTTTGAAACGTAAAAGGGAAAAACAGAATGAATAAAGTATTGCTTGTTGAAGATGACAAAAACATTACGGATAATCTGACGGTTTTTTTGCAGAAAGAGGGATTTGAAGTGGAGGCGGCAAACGGTCAGGCAAGGGCATTTGAACTGCTTGACAGCACAAGGTATGACCTTGTGCTTCTTGACGTGTCGCTTTCCGACGGCAATGGTTTTGTGGTATGCCACAGAATCAAAGCAGAGAGCGATATTCCTGTTATTTTTCTGACCGCATCCGGCGATGAATTCAGTGTTGTGGCAGGCTTTGACGCCGGTGCGGACGACTACATATCAAAACCTTTCAGACCGCGTGAACTTATTTCGCGGATGAGAAATGTGCTCAGACGCAGGAATAATCCGGTTCCCATATCTTATGGAGGAGTAACAATAGATACGGTAAAAGGGATTGCGCTAAAGGAAGGAAGGGATTTATTTTTATCCGCATTGGAATATAAGCTCTTGCTTATATTTTTTAACAATATAGGATCGGTGCTGTCCAGAAACAAGCTGTTGGAGGAAATATGGGACATGGCCGGAGAATTCGTCAATGATAATACGCTGACGGTGTACATAAAGCGTCTGCGGGATAAGATTGAAGACGACCCGCAGAATCCGAAAATTATCAAAACGGTAAGGGGAATTGGATATAAGGCAGGAGATTAGTATGAGTTTGTGGAGAAATCCGGAAGTCAGGAAAAATATTATTTTATGGATTATATTGAGTGCGGCGGCTGTTGCCGCCGCATTTATTGTAGATATCAGATGCGGTTTTACGGCGTTGATTTTATGCGTAATATACACTGTGCTGCATATTGTGCAGACGGCTGTGAGATACAGGAGGATATCGGACCTGAGCATGGAAATAGACAGAATTCTGTATGATTGCAGCCGTTTCGACCTTGTAAGGTTTAAAGAAGGAGAATTGAGCATATTATACAGCGAGATATATAAAATGACGGTGAGGCTCAGAGAACAGGCGGACCGACTTGAACACGACAAGAAATATCTGGCAGATTCAATTGCCGACATATCCCATCAGATAAGAACACCGCTTACATCTATAAGCCTTGTGACGGAGCTTATGTCGGAGCCGTCCCTTGATGATGAAAGGCGCATCCGGTATACAAAAGAGCTTTTTTCACTGCTGGAGCGCATAGACTGGCTTATAAACACGCTTTTAAAAATATCAAAGCTTGACGCAGGGTTTGTAAGGTTCGATAAAAAACCCGAAAGCGTATGCGGAATAATAAAGCAGGCGTGGACGCCGATATCGGTTCCGATGGATATAAGAGGACAGAACTTCGTTGTCAATGCAAACGAGAGCCTTACACTGGAATGTGATTTGGCATGGACCGTGGAGGCGGTGGGCAATATACTTAAAAACTGCATGGAGCACACGCCCGACGGCGGAACACTCACGGTAACCGCGTCGGATAATGCCGTTTATACCTGTCTTTTGATTCAGGACAACGGCAGCGGAATTGCGGATGAGGACCTGCCAAACATATTCAAGCGTTTTTATAAAGGAAAGGATTCCTCAAAGCAGAGCTTTGGAATCGGACTTGCACTGGCACGCATGATTGTGGTTGAACAGGGAGGGACAATCAGAGCGTATAATAACAAGGGCGGGGGCGCCGCGTTTGAGATAAGATTTTATAAATCCACGGTCTGAATATTACATAATTGTAATAATTAAGTCACGGTGCAGTCATTTTGCTATGCTACAATGCTTTTTGTAATCAGGCAGGCTTTTAAATATGGGGCGGATGCAGGGGCGTCCGTTCCGGAAAAGAAAAGGAGATAGCAAGATGGAAATATTGAGAGTCGAAAATTTATCCAAAATATACGGTAAGGGCGATAATCGGGTTGTAGCTCTTGACAATGTATCTTTTGGAGTGGAGAAGGGACAGTTTGTGGCTATAATCGGACCGTCCGGTTCAGGCAAATCAACTCTTCTCCATATTCTCGGCGGCGTGGATGTCCCGACGGACGGAAAGGTCTATATGGACGGTCAGGACGTGTACGCCCAGAATGAAGAAAACCTGGCCGTGTTCAGACGGAGGCAGGTGGGACTGATTTATCAGTTCTATAATCTTATTCCTGTTTTGGATGTGAAAGAAAATATCACTTTGCCCGTGCTTTTGGACGGCAGGAAAGTGAACAAGGAACGGCTTGATGAGCTTTTGGATATCTTAAAGCTTAAAGGCAGGGAGAAGCATCTTCCCAACCAGCTTTCAGGAGGTCAGCAGCAGAGGGTATCAATAGGAAGAGCGCTTATGAATGCGCCTGCGGTTGTTCTTGCCGATGAACCGACCGGCAATCTTGACTCCAAAAACAGTCAGGAAATAGTTGAGCTGTTGAAGCTTTCCAACAAAAAATACAATCAGACATTAATAGTAATAACACATGATGAAAATATAGCTTTGCAGGCAGACAGAATTATAGCCATAGAGGACGGCCGCATTACCAGAGATGAGGTGATAATGCGATGAACATTCTTAACAAGGTTACAAGAAAGACGCTTGAACGGAACAAGGTAAGGACTCTTGTTACAATTATCGGAATAGTTCTCTCGGCAGCTATGTTTACGGCCGTGATGGTGAGCGTTACCAGTATGCAGAATTATCTGCTCAGATGCTGTGAGGCTACGGACGGCTCATGGTATGCAAAACTGACCGACGCCGACAGCGCCGAACTTCAAAATATTGCTTCCGACAGTGACATCAGCGAGTATGCATATCTTGAAAATATGGGTTATGCGGTAATAGGAAGCAGAAACGCAGAGAAACCGTATTTGTATATTGGAGGCATAAGCGGTAATTTTACCGATATTATGGCGGTAAATATAACAGAAGGAAGAATGCCGGAAAGCGCGGATGAAATCATACTTCCAAATCATTTAATTACCAATGGGGGAGTAAGGGATTACAGCGTGGGGGACACCATTACCCTTGACATAGGGCAGAGGGAATTTGAAGGGGAAATTCTGACACAGAAAAACCCTTATTACGGGTATGATTACGAAACAAATGAGGTGATATATAATGAAGAGAAGCTTGTTGATACCGAAAAACAGACGTTCACGATTGTCGGCTGCTATGAAAGAGGAACGTTCGAACCGTATACCGCTCCCGGATACACTGCGCTTACTTTGTGCGATGATAGTGCTGATGCCGGCTATGATGTTTTTTATAAGACGGAGAAAACGCGAGAAATATATACGGTTGCGCAGAAAATAGACCCAAGCGGCGAAAGAACCTTATACAACAGTGATTATCTGAGATATTACGGCGTTTCCATGAACGACGGCTTCAACAGTATGCTGTATTCCATGGCGGCAATACTTTCCGTACTCATAATGGTCGGTTCCGTTTCATTGATTTATAATGCATTTTCAATATCGGTGAGCGAGCGTACCAAACAGTTCGGAATACTCAAATCAATAGGGGCAACCAAACGTCAGATGCGCAAAAGCGTAATCTATGAAGGAATGCTTCTCAGCGTTGTGGGAATACCGGTCGGAATTTTAGCGGGAATACTTGGAATGTTTATAACCTTCAAGCTTATAGGCGGACTTGTTGATATGATGTTTGTGTCATCCGTCGAAGTGGAATTCGGTCTGCATGTCACATGGCCTGCAATTGTGGTATCGGCGGTTATATGTATTATTACCGTATTAATATCAGCCAGCATTCCTGCAAAAAAAGCCGCCAGAAGGCCCGCGATAGAGGCCATACGCCAGAGCGATGATGTGGCAATAAAGCGCAGCAAGGTAAGGACAAATCCGCTCACGTATAAACTGTTCGGTTTTGAGGGAATGCTTGCCAGCAAGAATTTTAAGAGAAACAGGAAAAAATACAGGGTTACCGTTTTATCACTGTTCGTCAGTCTGGTACTTTTTATATCGGCATCCTCTTTCTGCAACTATATGACGGAAGGAGTCAATATGGCCGTACAGGATTATAATTATGATATATCATATGCGCATGTGGGAGATGATTTATCGGAAGCGTCCGTGGAGGATATGAAGAGTATAATTGAAAATACCGATGAAATCACTGATGTGAATTATATTGCGGAAGACGGAGGATGGCTTGCAGAGCTTGCTTCAGACGGACTTGTTTCAGACGACGCTCTTCAGGCGATGGGTGATTTTTTCGGCACGGATGAAAACGGCAATCCCTCCATTCTGGTATCATTGTATTTTGTTGAAGACGTAAGCTATATGGAATATCTTGAAAGCGAAGGGCTCGATGCGGATGTATTCATGAATGCGCAGTCGCCCGTCGGAGTGATATATGACAGCATTATACTGTATGACGGTAAATATACCAAGTATGATGTATTCGGCCAAGAACAGTTTACAATGGACATACAACAGAAAGTTCCTGTGGAAGACGGCGGCGAGGAGACGAAAAGAATAGAAATAAATGTGGGAGCATCGGTAAATCATACACCTATGGGGCTTTATGAAAACAATTACAGCGGGTATGTATATATTATGTATCCGTACAGCGCATATAGGACGGTTATGGGAGTCGATACTGATCCGTATGAAGTAATATATTATATGAAATCCGATAATCATATTGTTTCCAATGATAAGCTGTGCGAGACGCTTGACTCAATGGATATCGGAAGCTACAGTGTCAATGATGCGGCCCAGAGCGTTGCGGTTACACAGGCGCTGGTTACTATACTGAAAGTGTTTTCGTACGGATTTATCGTGCTGATATCCCTGATATCGCTTGCAAACGTATTTAATACCATTTCGACCAATATAGGTCTGAGACGGCGTGAATTTGCGATGCTTAAGTCCGTAGGCATGACCAAAAAAGGATTTAACCGCATGATGAATTACGAATGCGTGCTTTACGGCATGAAAGGAATTATATTCGGTATCCCGGTGTCTCTTGTGATTAACTGGCTGATGAGCCGTTCTATGGATTTCGGCGTTGATTTGGGCGTCATCATACCGTGGAAGAGCATCATAATTGCCGTGGCAAGCGTGTTTATAGTAGTATTTGCAACAATGCTTTATTCCATGAGTAAAATAAGGCATGACAATACGGTTGAAACCTTAAAAAACGAGAATTTGTAAATAATCAACAAAAAATACGACAAAAGTGCACAAAAAATATGATTTTTATACATATGATGTGCACTTTTGTTTTTTTGTCGAAAAAT
>CALWMX010000123.1 GCA_944382105.1 uncultured Butyrivibrio sp. | reverse complement strand
GTATTATAATCATAAGTGTGCTTTAAGGTAATTGAGGTATACTTTAAGATATTTTCTTGCAAAAGGCACTGCAAAGTTATATAATAACTTCGTAGTGTCTTTTGGCATTATAAAATATAATATTAATGGAAGGAGGAGAAACGTGGGATTATTCGGAAAAAGCAGGAAACAGACAGCGGTGGCATTTGTGGATTATGAGCATTGGTTTTATTCGTATACCAATAAATTTAATATGGTCCCTAATGTGGAAGAATGGTATGATGAAATATGCAGTGAATATAAGCTTGAAAAGTTATTTTTTTACGGGGATTTTAATAACAAGATTATAAGTCCTGAACTTGATAAACTGAAAAAATATACGAAGAACGTTATACATACTGCCAGCACGAAGGATGGCGTTGATAAAGACTTTACAGATTTCATTATTCTTGATGCAATTTACAGAGAAGCCGCTAAGAAAAAATCGCCGGATGTGTTTATTATATTTACCGGCGACGGACATTTTAATCTGGCAGTGCAGTATCTGCGTGAGCTTAATAAAAAGGTAATCATATATGCTGTAAAGCAATGTCTCAGCAATAAGCTTAAATCATCGGCAAATTCATATGTGGAAATGCCAAGGCAGTCACAGGAGCAGCAGTTTTATATCGACCTTATACTGGATTCGCTAAGAAGGCTCAGAAGCATGGACAAGGTTGCCACATATTGGAAGACTGTTACAAGCGTGGCGGAGTACAATAAGATTCCCCAGGAACGCATACAGCTGACGCTTGACGGACTAATCAGCCAAAAGTACCTGTATGAAGAAGAAAGAAAATTCAAAGGGCATAAGCAGCATGTTCTAAAGGCGGACTGGAGACGGATTGAAGATAATTTCGGCAGAAGATAAAGGGGCATTTGAAAAGAGGCTTATTATGTTGGAGATAAGAGAAAATGAGCTTGATGCGGATACATACCTTATGTTAAGAAACAAAGTCGGCTGGGCAAAGCTTTCCAGAAAACAGGCGGAATATGCACTGAAAAACGCTTTGTACAGTATCTGCGTTTATCTGGACGGCAGGCCGGTGGGTATGGGAAGGATAGTCGGCGACGGCGCAGTTGTTTCGTATATTCAGGATTTGGTTGTGGTGCCGGAGGCACAAAAATGCAATATAGGAGGATGTATTCTTGATAAGCTTATCGAATACGTCAAAGGGATTACCGAACCGGGTACGAGAATGATGCTTTGTCTTATGTGTGCAAAAGGGCGGGAACAATTTTATCTGCATCACGGTTTCACGGCAAGACCTACCGACGGGCTGGGCCCCGGAATGATAATTTACATCGACAAATAATTAAAAGGCATTGTACGCCGACAAACTATACGTCAGCGGCAATGCCTTTTCGTATCGGGTCAGGCTTCAAGCTCTTCCCAGCGGCTGTAAAGCTTTTCCTGTTCTTTGAGCAGATCCTCGCGCTGTGCGCTGAGCATGGCAGCCTTATTGTGGTCCGTATAAATTTCTTCTTCGGAAAGCCGGCCGTCTATTTCTTCTATAAGATCGTCTATTTCCGTAATACGTGACTCAATGCCGGAAATTTCATTAAGACGTTTTCGCTCTCTTGCCTGTTCTTCTTTCCTCAAAAGCCTGTCCTCCTTGGCCTTGGATGCTTCAGCAGAGGCAAAAGATGTCTGTCCGGCGCCGGAAAAAGCCTGTTCCGAAGATTTTTCCAGATAATAGTCATAATTTCCCAAGTAGCCTGTTATGACGCCGTCACGCAAATCAAGGATTCTGGTGGCTACGGAATTAATAAAATATCTGTCGTGGGACACAAAGAAGCATGTTCCGGTGTAGCTGTTCAGCGCTTCTTCAAGTATCTCCTTGGAGTTAATGTCAAGGTGGTTGGTCGGCTCATCCAAAAGCAGAAAATTGGAATTGGACAGCATGAGCTTGGCAAGCAGAACCCTTCCGCGTTCGCCGCCGCTCAAATCGCCGATGCGCTTGAATACATCGTCATCCGTAAAAAGAAATGCCGCAAGCACATTGCGTATTCTTGTGTTGGTCAGATAGGGATATGCATCAGATATCTCCTGAAAAAGCGTTTTGTCCATGTCGAGAACCTGATGTTCCTGGTCATAGTAGCCGCATTCCACATTGGCGCCGAGCGTAACAGTTCCGCAATCGGCATCGCAAAGTCCGTTGATTATTTTAAGGATTGTTGTTTTGCCTGTACCGTTGGCGCCTATAAGGGCTACCCGCTCGCCTCTTTTTATATCAAAATCAATATTGCGAAAGAGTGTGCGTTCCCCGAAGCTTTTGGTAAGTCCTTTTACACTGAGCACATCATTGCCGCTTATGACAGCAGGCTCCAGCTTGAAGTGCATTCCGCCGGAGTCCTCGGCCGGTTTTTCTACGGTTTCCATTTTGGCAAGCATTTTCTCACGGCTTTCGGCGCGCTTTATTGATTTTTCACGGTTGAAGGACTTAAGCTTGTCGATGACTTCCTGCTGGCGTTTTATCTCACGCTGATTATTGTAGTATGCCTTTAGCCGTGCGGCTCTGATTGAAGCTCGTTTTGCCGAATAGTCCGAGTATGTGCCGGAGTATACCGTACATACACCGTTGTCAAGTTCAATGATTTTGCTCACCGTTTTATCCAGAAAATATCTGTCGTGGGCGACTATTACCACGCTTCCCCTGTAGTTGATAATGTATGTCTCAAGCCACGCGATTGACGGCAGGTCGAGATGGTTGGTCGGCTCGTCAAGCAAAAGGATATCCGGCTTGCTCAATAAAAGCTTGCCTAAAGATACGCGGGTTTTTTCTCCGCCTGAAAGCATGGAAATTTTTTTGCCGAAATCCTCCTCACTGAAACCGAGTCCCTTGAGAATACCTGCAACCTCGCTTCTTGCGGCATAGCCGTTTTTATTCTCAAATTCATGGTCGCAGAGAGTATAATCGTTCAAAAGCTTATCAAGCTCCGCGCCCTGCGCATGTTTCATCTGCTGCTCCAACGCTCTCAGAGTAAGCTCCAATTCGATGATTTCTTTCTTGACGGTCATAACCTCCTCATAGACCGTCTTGTCCGAGGATATATCCTGATGCTGTGCAAGATAGCCTATTGAATGGTCTTTGGCTATTGTGACCGTTCCGCTGTCCGCTTCAAGTTCCTTCATTATGATTTTCAGCAGAGTCGATTTACCTGAACCGTTAATGCCGACAATGGCGGCTTTCTCGCCTTCTTCTATATGAAAAGAGACGTCGTGCAGTATCTCATCCGCTATAAATGTCTTACATATGCTGCTGCAATTCAAAACCATATTTATTTCCACTCGCTGATTATATTCTGTACTAACATTACCATGTTATGTTCGGCGCGGTGTGCCGTTTCATTGACTTCGGCATGGGATAGTTCGGTATTTCCAAGTCCGGCCGCTTTGTTGGTAATCAATGATATGCCAAGGATTCTCATTCCGCAGTGTCTTGCCACAATTGCTTCCGGAACCGTGGACATTCCCGCCGCATCAGCACCCAGCATTCTGACTGCGCGTATCTCGGCAGGAGTCTCGTATTGAGGCCCCCGGAAATAGCAGTATACTCCTTCGTCAACTGTAATCCCGTTATCATCCGCAACGCGATGGGCAAGCTTAAGAAGCGTTCTGTCATAAACCTGGCTCATGTCCGGGAACCGCGGACCGAATTCGTCAAGGTTAATGCCGATTAACGGGGAAGGACACATAAAGCCCAGATGGTCGTTAATCAGCATGATACTGCCGGGACGAAGAGAATCCTTGATTCCTCCCGCAGCGTTTGTAACAAGGATATCCCTGATTCCCAGCATGGCAAAAACGCGGACAGGAAGAGTGACGGTTTCCATAGGATGTCCTTCGTAGTAATGAAATCGTCCGTTCATCACAAGAACCCTTCGTCCGCTTATGGTTCCGGCGATAAGCTCTCCCGCATGACCGGCAACCGTAGAAGTTTTAAAGTGGGGAATTTCGGAATATTTTATAATAATCTGATTGTTTACCTTTCCGGCAAGAGGACCAAGCCCGGAACCGAGAATCACGGCGATTTCCGGCTTGAAATCAATGCGGCTCTTAATATAGGATGCCGCCTCTTTAACCATCTGCATAATATTTTCCATATGAATACCTCTCTGTCAATATAGATATCAGTATACATTAAAGGGATTTTCTTTGCAACTTGATATAAAAATAAAATAATGATATAATGTGAACACTTAATGAGCACAAACGAAGAGCAGTGCGAATTTAGTGTGAACATATACCTGAGCGCTTGGCGAGGTATTCCACGAGCCTAGCGGGAACAAGAGGCAGGGCGCGCTATTGAATATCTGGGAGAGGAGATTACAATGTTAATCTGTGATGAATTAGTAAAAAAATATTATTCATGTACAGCTGTCAATCATGTCAACATGAAGCTTGAAAACGGTAAGGTTTATGCGCTTCTGGGACCTAACGGCAGCGGTAAGACAACACTTATGAAGATGATTGCGGGACTTATACAGCCCACATCCGGAACAATACGTCTTAACAACGAGCCATTGGGAAAAGAAAGCAAGGCGCATATCGCATATATGCCGACCGAGAGCTATTTTTATCCTTATATGACAATCAAAGATATTGTTGCATTCTACAAGGATTTCTACAAGGATTTCAGTGAACCTGCTTTTTACGAACTGCTGGACAGGATGGGTCTTCAGTTTAGAGATAAAGTCAAAAATATGTCTACAGGTATGCTTGCCAAGCTTAAAATTGCGGTTGCTCTTGCAAGAAATGCCGAAATAATCATGCTGGATGAGCCTCTTAACGGAATCGATATACTGGCAAGGGAGGTAATTATCAACGCAATTACTGCAAATGCCGGAGGCAGCAGAACCATTGTTGTGTCCAGCCATCTGGTTGACGAACTGGAACACATAGTAAACGGGGCTCTGTACATGAAAAACGGAGAGCTTGTGCTTGCCGGGGACGCTGACAAACTGAGAGCCGTTAATCAGAAGTCGCTTGTTGAATTATACAGAGAAGTATACGGATGGGGAGGCGCATCAAATGTTTAAACTTATTAAATACGAGTTAAGAAAAGACATTACACTTTATATTATAATTTTTTCGATTTTATTTGCGCTTGAGATTTATCTGGCGGGAAGCATATTTTTTGAGAGCGACACCAATCTTGTAATATCCATGCTGCTGTTTATGCTTTGCGGATGGGCGGGAATAATATTCCTCATGATTATGGGAGTTGTTTCCTACGCCAGAGAACTTAATTCCAAATACAGCTATATGACGTTTATGACGCCGACGTCTTCCTATCAGATAGTCGGAGCAAAATATCTTACACTTTTTATCATGACAGTAGTTGCATCGGCGCTTTATATGCTTTTTATATATCTTGACGTGCAGCTTGCATTGATAAAATACGCGGACATTAAGGATTTTGCCCAGCTTCTTGATGAGCTTCTGAATATGTTTTCCGGCACTGGAATAGCCGATATTATAGTCAGCATTGCGGCGACGGTAGCAAGCATATGGGTAAGCATCCTTCTTACGGTAAGCTTCGCTTATCTTGCAATTACCCTGAGCGCAACAATTCTTGCTAACAAAAAAGGCAAAGGCTGGCTTGCGTTCGGATTGTTTGTGGTAATAAGAATTGTCACGGCAATTATAACAAATTATATACCGGTTTTTGATTTCGGAGACAGCTTCCTGCAGTTAATCGCAGGTTCATGGCTTGTATATCTGTTTGAAATAGTTTTTATAATCGGAACGTATATCGGAGTATCGGAATTGCTTAAGAGGAAGGTCAGCCTGTAATAATTATAAATGAGAGCTTGAATTTTGAAACATGGGAGGCACATATATGGACCGCAATGGAATTTCACTGGCTGTTGTAAAGCGGCTTCCGAGATACTACAGATATCTTGAGGAACTTCTGGATAATGGAGTGGAAAGGATATCCTCCGGTGATTTAAGCAGCAGGATGAAGGTTTCGGCATCGCAGATAAGGCAGGACTTGAATCACTTCGGAGGTTTCGGACAGCAGGGGTACGGATATAACGTTGAATATCTGCATGACGAGATAGCCAAGATACTCGGCATCGACCGTATTCATAATATAATTATTGCGGGAGCGGGTAATCTGGGACGCGCCATTGCCAATTATGCCAATTTTGAAAAAAGAGGATTCATTGTCAAAGGTATGTTTGACAGCAATCCGGAGCTTATCGGCAGGGAGTGCCGCGGAGCCAAAATAATGCCAATGGATGAAATGAGCCGTTTTATACGGGAAAATAATATAGAAATAATGGCGCTTACCATTCCCAAGACAAGCGCCAATGAAGTTGCAAGAGTTGCGGTAGAAGCAGGGATTAAAGGCATATGGAACTTTGCTCATATGGATTTGATAGTCCCGAATGACGTGGTAGTTGAAAATGTTCATCTGTCAGAAAGCCTTATGACATTGTCATATAATATGAACACTTAATGAGCACAAGTGAAACGCAGTGCGAATTTAGTGAGAATATATACCTGAGCGCTTGGCGAGGTATCTCACGAGCCTAGCGGGAACGGTACAGCGAGGTATTTACATGTCTCTTACGATTGAGGAAGTTAAGAAAAACGCGGCATACAAACAGCTGCCCATATTGACTCTTGATGAACGGTATCACAGGCTTTTTCCGGATAAGGACAAAACACCCGAAATAAAGCGGCTGGAAAAGCGCCTGAACGAATTGCTGAAAAGACAGGGGCAGATAACCAATGACCTCAAGGCAGTCCGCAAAATTAAGGCAGATTTGATGAAGTCGGTTATTGAAAATGTTGAAAATACCGAACTCTCAGATGCAAAGAGACAGAAGCTGATGAGTACCAACCAGAAGCTTATAATAGAAGCCAGGGATAAAATCGAAAAGCTTGAGCAGGATGAACTTGATATCCCATATCAGATAAGGGATGCCAATCTGGAGCTTGTGCTGGAATGCGTACAGGTATGCTATGACAGGATTCATCAGAATTATGAAGATATTCAGCTTTTGGGCAAGTGGATTAACGAAATGCGAATTGAACTTAAGAAAAAAATACTCATAAAACAGGATAAAGAAATTAAAAACACTGAAATTTACACTTATATGCATGATTTACTTGGACCTGAAATGATGGAAGTTTTTGACAATAAATCAGATGAAAAGGGCTAAATATGAAATATGTTTTGACAGGCGCTATGGCAAAGGCCGTAGATGACTATACAATAAATAAAATTGGCATTCCGTCCGTGGTTCTTATGGAGCGTGCTGCGCTTGAGACGGCTTCCGTAGTTGCGCGGATTGCGGCTGATTTCGGAAGGGCAGTCAGAATATGCGCTGTGTGCGGCAGCGGAAATAACGGCGCAGACGGAATTGCCGCGGCAAGGATACTTACATGGCAGGGATTGCCGGTGGATATCATCACGGCAGGCGGACGCGGGCATGCGACTGAAGAATTTAAAATGCAGCTTGACGTGGCTGTGCGCTCAGGAATGAAAGTGCGTAACATATCCGATACTGGCGAATATGATAAAACAGGGGCGATGGAGTTAAGAACGGAACAGCCTGTTCATGGGGAGCTTCCGGAAATAATCGTTAAAGAATATGATATAATAGTAGATGCCATTTTCGGTATAGGTCTGTCCAGAAATATTTCAGGAATATATGCGAAAATTATTGAAAGCATCAACGCAGGGAATAACGTTGTTGTCAGCGTTGATATTCCTTCAGGCGTCAATTCTGATACCGGATGCATAATGGGGACGGCAGTACATGCCGACGCAACGGTTACATTCGGTTACAATAAACAGGGGCTTATGCTGTATCCGGGTAAAGCCCTTGCCGGAGAAGTCACGGTGGCAGATATAGGTTTTTGTCCTGAGGCGATAAGAACGATGAGCCCGGCGATGTATTTTACAGTCGACGACATATACGGTATTCCGGTAAGGGATGAGATGTCCAATAAAGGCAGCTACGGAAGAACTTTAGTAATTGCCGGAAGCGAAAACATGAGCGGAGCCGCCTATCTGGCCGCAGCATCGGCATACAGGTGCGGCGCAGGGATTGTTGAAATTCTGACGCATGAGAGCAACTGCGGTGTTCTTCGCAGTCTTTTGCCGGAAGCTATTGTAATGGGATATAATGCAGACAGTGCCGTTTTTGCCGTAAGAGAAAGTATGAAGAAGGCGGATACGATTATCCTCGGACCGGGATTGTCTACCGGCCCTGCGGCGGTTGGGATAGTAAGGGAAGTGCTGACGTTATCGAGAGTTCTCTTGATAATAGATGCAGACGGTCTGAATATTGCGGCGGACAATATGTCACTGCTTAGAAACTGTGCGTCTACTGTCATAGTTACACCGCACATAGGTGAGATGGCAAGGCTTACCGGACTTTCAAAAGAGGAAATACTTGCGGACACCGTAAGCGCAGCAAGGGATTTTGCAATACAAAATAATGTAATATGCGTCCTCAAAAACGCATCCACGGTGGTAGCGTCGTATGAACCGAGGATTTATATCAACAATTCCGGCTGCGGAGCCATGAGCAAAGGAGGAATGGGAGACGTTCTTACCGGAGTGATAGCCGGAATGTCGGCCTGCAGGCTGGAGCCGTTCTCGGCAGCTTCCATGGGAGTGTATGTTCACGGGCTGGCAGGCGAAGCCGCAGCGGCGGGGCGTAATATGCACACCGTTCTTGCCGGAGATTTGCTTGAACAGTTTGGGGCGGTTATGGGAAACAATGATTTATAAATGATTTTTTCGCAAAATGAAAAATTCACTGACAGGATAATTTTTTATCTAATCAAAAAATTTCTAACCGGATAAAAGGATGCTGAAATGGAAAGGTTTACAAGAACTTACGCAGTTATACATATTGATGCCCTCCATGCAAATATAAAGGAGGCACGCAAAAGAGTGGGAGATAAAACCAGAATAATGGCAATTGTCAAGGCAGATGCATACGGACACGGAGCAATCCGGGTGGCAAAATCAATCAAAGATGAAGTGGACGCATTTGCAGTGGCCACTGTCAGGGAAGCTCTTGAGCTGAGAGAACATGGAATAGGCAATATGATACTTGTGCTGGGATACGTGTGCAGGGCAGAATATGAAGAGGTAATACGCAATAATATAACTTTTGCAATGCTCACAAGTCAGATGGCGAGGGAAATATCTCAATGTGCATGTAATCTTGGAATGACCGCAATGTGTCATATTAAGGTCAACACAGGTATGAACAGAATAGGTTTTCCGGCCGATGAAGACTCGGTTAATGAAATTGAAAAGATTTGCCGGCTGCCCGGACTTGACTGTGAAGGTATATTCATGCACTTTGCAACCGCCGACTCTTCCGACAAATCCTTTTCCCATATACAGTTTGAAAGGTTTATGCGGATTATTGACGAGCTTGAAAAGCGTGGAATTACATTTAAAATAAAACATTGCTGCAACAGCGCCGCGATTGTAGATATGCCGGAGTACGCTCTGGATATGGTCAGAGAGGGAATCATATTATACGGGCTTCATCCCTCCGACGAAATGCAGAACCGGATAAATTACCATCCTGTTATGGAGCTGAAAAGCCATGTGATTTTTGTCAAGGAACTTCAGGCCGGGGAAGGGATAAGTTACGGAAGAACTTATATAACCGACAGGCCTACAAAGGTGGCGACCGTGGCAATAGGATATGCCGACGGATATCCAAGGTCGCTCTCATCCAAAGGTTATGTTTTGATCAGAGGCAGGAAAGCGCCGATTCTGGGAAGAATATGCATGGACCAGATGATGGTTGATGTAACCGGTATACCTGATGTACAGGTTGAGGACGTTGTGACTCTGATTGGCAGGGATGGGGATTTATCCATTACGGTTGAAGAGCTTTCCGAGTTGTCCGGTAAATTTGATTATGAGTTCGTATGCGGTATTTCGCAGCGCGTGGAGAGAAAATATACCGTATAGCATTTTCCGGCGTTGCAATATTTTTTAAAATTTGTATAAACACACACGAAAACAGCAATAATAAGGTTAAATTTAATTGACGGAGTGTGTTTAATCGTGGTTGTTAGAAGAGGAGACATTTTTTATGCTGATTTAAGACCGGTAATCGGTTCGGAGCAGGGCGGAATAAGACCTGTGCTTATTATTCAAAATGATACTGGCAATAAGCATAGTCCCACCGTAATCTGCGCGGCTATCACTTCAAAGATGAATAAGGCAAAGCTGCCGACGCATGTGGAGATTGACTCTAATAAATACGATATGATTAAGGATTCGGTTATTTTACTCGAACAGCTGAGAACAATAGATAAAACAAGATTAAAGGATAAGGTCTGCCATCTGGACAACGAGATAATCGTCAAGGTCAACAAGGCGCTTCTTACAAGTCTGGAGATAGTCCGTACATAGGCTTCAAAACCGTATATGCGGCAGAAAAAAAGGTTGCAGGTCAGAGTCCACAGGTCAAAGGACAAAAGAATATCTATCTGTATAATTGTCAGCACCTTCGGAAATACTTATAAAAAGTATTTTCGGAGGTGTTTTATGTCAGAGGAACATGAAGATATTAAGGAATATGGGAACTGCTTTTCGGACGGGATAGAAATAATAAGCATAATAGGAGAAATAGAAGGGCACCAGAATCTTAACCATGACAGCAAAACCACCAAATACGAGCATATGCTTCCTCTGCTTGCATCGATTGAGAGGGACGAGAAAATAAAGGGTATACTGTTTCTGGTAAATACTGTGGGTGGAGATGTTTCATGCGGACTTGCCCTGGCGGAATTAATTTCGGGAATCACCAAACCTACGGTTTCCCTTGTGCTTGGAGACAGCCATTCAATAGGCCTGCCCGTAGCCGTTGCAGCCGACTATTCTTTTATCGTGCCTACGGCTACGGTGGTAATTCATCCGGTAAGGATGAGCGGGACGATTCTCGGGACAAATCAGACATATAAGCAGTTTAAATCAATACAGGACAGGATAATAGGATTTGTCGCTTCACACTCTCATTGTCCCGAAAACGAGCTTGAAAACATGATGATGGAGACAAGCATGATGGCAAAGGATTTGGGAACGATTCTCGTGGGAAGCGAGGCGGTGGATGCAGGTATAATCAATGAGTGCGGCAATATTCATCAGGCATTTTCAAAGCTGTATGAAATGCTGGGAGAAAATCAGGGCGAGGTTAAAAACTGATGACCGCAGTTGTCAAAGAATGGTTTAAAAATTTCAATCAGAATTAATATTTTTCAAACAAAAAATAAATATCAGGCAAACAATAAGATGATATTGTCATACTGTCAAACGGAATACAAATATTAAACCGAAATGGAGGTATCAGGTAATGAAAAAGAGTACGTTTGCAGCTATGATTATGGGAACCGTTGGTGGTATTTTATTTGCAATTGGGATGTGCATGGCATTGGTTGCCGAATGGAACGCGTTTAAGCCCGGCGTTATAATGGGTGCGATTGGGATTGTTGTGCTGCTTGCAATGGTGTTTGTATGGAGAAAGCTGGAGAGGAAAGAGCCGATAAAGCTTTCCGGAAAGGTTATAGGAGCAGTTTTTATCGGTATTATCGGTGCGCTGCTTTTAGGCGTGGGCATGTGTCTTACTATGGTATGGAGCCATATGATTGCAGGCATATTAATAGGAATTGCCGGAATTATTGTTATACTTTGCCTGATTCCTTTTATAAAAGGGCTGAAGTAAATAAAAAAGAATGAAGGTGCGGTAAAAATTAATTTTGCCGCGCCTTGTTTTTTTGTTCACATTTTAGACATAATTTGCAAACAAAATACAAATAAATATATGCTATTATTTGTCCATAACAGGCCGGAAGGGTATATGAAATGGGAAAGAAAAATCAGACGGATAACAAAAAACGAATCCGGAAACTGCCGAAACTGCGTTTAAGATACAGACTGCTGCTGTACTTTTTTACCGCCGTATTTGTTGTGCTGGCAACGGTCAGAGCGGCGCTGCAGTGCTTTTCGGAAACAATCGCGGTTGTATTTTATGCTTTGGCTGCAGTTTTTTTGACGGCCGGATGTTATTATCTGGTGCGGGATATCCGGCACGGGATAAAAGAAATCATAAAGCCCAAGGTCACAGCCAATCCGTACACAAACAGATTAGTCAAGGATTACCGGTTCAGAACGGTTATATCCGCCGTTCCCGGGCTGGCCGGCAATATAATATTTGCCGTTTTCAACGGCGTTATCGGAATCATCAGCCATTCCGCGTGGTTTGGCAGCTTAGCCGCATATTATATTTTGCTGAGCATGATGCGTATCGGAGCGGTAAAGCAGGAGAGGGAAATTTCCAAAATACCGCAGGATGACGAGCGTATGAGAAGGGAAATATCCCGGATTTACCATTTATGCGGTGGCTTTTTACGCCTTTAACAAAATTATCACATCCCTTGTTAATATGGTCAGGGCCAATAAACAGAAATCACCGCTGCTCATGATTATCCGTAAGATTGGCTGCATAGACGCCTGTGTATCCATGCTTACCCTCCAGACCGCCATGTTCGCCTCATTCGGCGGAGGGCAGGATGATTTTATTAAGATGATGAATGGGATTACCGGAAGCGTTGTGTGCCTGATAGTTTTAGGCATGGGAATACAAGGAATTTTTGTTTCGGGAAAAAATTCGAATAATCCGGCAAGGAGGAAAAAGAAATGATCCATATACTTGTGGTGGAGGATGATGAAAAACTGAACCGCGCCGTATGCACTTACCTGAATGACTGCGGGTTTGCGGCAAAAGGGTGTCTGTCCGCCAATGCGGCATACGAGGAAATGTACAATAATCTGTATGAGCTTATTATTTCAGACATAATGATGCCGGAGATTGACGGCTTTGAATTTGCTCAGACTATCCGGGAAGTAAATAAAACAATTCCGATTTTATTTATGTCGGCAAAGGATGATTTGCCGTCCAAACAGAAGGGCTTCCGGATAGGGATTGATGATTACATGGTAAAGCCTGTTGATTTGGACGAGATGATTCTGCGGGTAAGGGCGTTGCTTCGCAGGGCAAATATTGAAATGGAAAGGAAAATAACCGTAGGGAATCTTGTGCTGGATGCGGATGGCATGAGCGCGGAGATAAACGGTGAGGAAATAAATCTTACAACAAGGGAATTTAATATTATTTATAAGCTTTTGTCCTATCCTAAGAAAACATTTTCCAGAGCGCAGCTCATAGATGAGTTCTGGGGAGTGGACAGCGATACAGGCCTCAGGGCAGTGGATGTTTATGTGACCAAACTGCGCGATAAGCTGGCGGACTGCGATGGATTTAAAATCGTGACCGTACGAGGCTTGGGGTATAAGGCGGTACTGCAATGAAACATACAAGAAACAAGAATTACGGAAAAATTAAGGAAAGTTTATTTCCGCCTTCGATGTTTGCAATTTATCTGGGCGTCCTTTTTTTGATGTCCGGCATTCATATGGGATTGATTGTATTAATGAATTCCGCAGGCTGGAATAATCTGGTGCAGACGATTGTACCCATTGTTTACTGGGGAGCCGTTGCGGTAGGGCTTACTTTGTTTACGATGAAAAAAATAAAAAATACTTACGAGGAGCCGCTGCATAAGATGGCGGAGGCCACCAAAAAAGTGGCAAACGGCGATTTTTCCGTATATGTTCCCACGTTTCATACCGCGGATAAACTGAATTATCTTGATATAATGATTTTGGATTTTAACAAAATGGTTGAAGAACTGGGAAGTATTGAAACGCTGAAAACGGATTTTGTGTCCAATGTTTCACATGAGATGAAAACGCCCGTTGCAATCATTAAAAATTACGCACAGCTGCTGGGGCTGGAACAGGTGACGGATGAACAGAGAAAGGAGTACGCTTCGTTTATCGAAAGTGCCGCCGTGCGTCTTTCCGATTTAATCAGCAATATTTTAAAGCTGAACAAATTGGAAAATCAGAGGATCCGTCCGGAAATAAAGGCATATGACCTATGCAGGCAGCTGTGTGAGTGCATTATTCAGTTTGAAGATACGTTTGAGGAAAAACGGCTTGAGCTAAATGTGGAGACGGAAGACGCGGCATGGATTAAAGCTGACGACAGCCTGCTGGAACTGGTATGGAATAATCTGCTGTCAAATGCAATAAAATTCACGGAGCCGGGAGGAAGCATTGCAGTCCGTCAGGCATCACATGAAAATTATGTGACGGTATCCGTGTCGGATACCGGCTGCGGCATAAACAGAAACAGCATAAAATATATTTTTGACAAATTTTACCAAGGAGACACCTCCCATTCGAAAGAAGGAAACGGTCTTGGGCTTGCGTTGGTGAAACGCGTGCTGGAGCTTATGGACGGGGACATACAGGTAATAAGCGAAGAAGGAAAAGGCAGCACCTTTACCGTCACATTGCCTGCGGTCAGCCCTGAATAAGAAAAAGGAGTGATTTAACATGGAAGACGCATTAAAACAGCGGAATAATTTTATAGCGTATGAATACAAGGAGATTTTTGCAAAAAGCAGTCAGGTATCGTTTCTTATGGACGCATATGAAAATTTCGGGTGGGAGCCGGATGAAAATCTTTCGGGAAATAACATGAATGTTTATCCGGGCCATGGGGACAGGCTGGTTATAAGACTTAAAAGAAATCGTAAAATAATCAACAAAACGGAACTCACCAGACTGCAGAGAAATTTCGAGGCGTGTGTTGATGAAATACAGGCGCTGGAAAAAAGCAAAACGTCAATGGCGACAATGTGGGCTCTTATTGCAGGAATCGCAGGGACAGCCTTTATGGCCGGTTCCACTTTTGCGGTAACTGCTCAGCCTCCGCATATTTTACTGTGTATCATCCTTGCAGTGCCGGGCTTTCTGGGGTGGATAATTCCTTTTTTCCTGTATAAAAAGATATCATGGAAACAATCCCAAAAAATTACGCCGCTTATTGAGGAAAAATATAACGAAATTTATGAACTGTGCGAAAAGGGAAATAAACTTCTGTTTCATATTGACCGGACGGAGGAATAGTCTGTCATGGTTTCTTTCAGGTAACTACGCCACAATATTGTGCCTTCTTTACATTTTTCTCCTATGGAAATATCATATAATTGTATCCGGCAGCCGTCAGGGAAAGCAAAAATCTGAGGCTGACCGGTCATCTCGTTGAATCGGATAAAATCGGGATGTTCCATCTTGGAGCGGTGGAACGTACCGTGACAGGCTTCTATGCCTTTTTCAATGGTAGATTCCTGGTAATCGTCCCGGTTCCACTTGTCACGCATCAGTGCGGATGAGCGGAATACCATGTCGATCATCTGCGGGTCTGCTCCCGTGCGGAATGCGATCATGGCGCATAGAGCGCAGTCAGCTTCGGATTGTGAGCCGTATTCGGAATAATCACCGTCGTTGTAGAGCTTGCGGAACTTCTCGCCGTTTTTCTGCTTGAGCAGGCTGGCTACGATATCGAACACCTCTTTATCGCCGCCATCACGCTTTTCGCTGTACTTCAGCTTTTCTTTTT
>CALWMX010000122.1 GCA_944382105.1 uncultured Butyrivibrio sp. | reverse complement strand
AATACGGAAAGCGGCGAGCCTGAAACAGATATAAATAAACTTTCGTATGCGGAACAGGTGGTTGAGCTTGTGAACGCAGAGCGTGCAAAGGCAGGGTTAGGAGCGCTAACGTTAGACAAAAGCATAGAGGCGGCAGCGCTTGTGAGAGCCAGAGAAATTGAGATATCTTTTTCCCACACAAGACCTGACGGCAGAAGCTTCAGTACGGTTTTGAACGACAACGGAATTTCATTTAGTGGAGCTGGTGAAAATATTGCGTGGGGACAGAAATCGCCTGAGGAAGTGGTTAATGCGTGGATGAACAGTCCAAGTCACAGGGCAAATATCCTTAACTCACGGTTTACAAAAATCGGAGTCGGATATTATCAGAATCAGTCAGGAAGGAATTTCTGGACACAGTTATTTACGGCTTAAAATGTTAAAATTCCCTATTGCAAAAAGAAATTATGTATGATATACTCATTTTTGCGTGAAAAATGTATCCGCGTATGCTGTTTATATTTAAGGAGAGATTAAAGTGGAAATTGCTAAGATGATTATATCAATTTTGCTGATTATAGATTGTATTGTGCTTACTGTTATAGTTCTGATGCAGGAAGGAAAGCAGGCAGGACTGGGAACAATAAGCGGTATGGCAGAGACATATTGGGGAAAGAACAAAGGACGTTCAATGGAAGGCGCTCTTGAGAAGCTTACAAAGATACTGGCGGTTGTATTTTTTGTGGCCGCTGTGGTGCTTAACCTTAAATGGTTGAATTAGTCATATACTAAAGAACTCTGACCTCTTGGCTTAGCTGAGAGGTCTTTTATGTGACAGGAAATTGTGCAGGAGCTTATAATATATGGACAAGGCCTTATTTGAAAAAAGAAAAAAAACTATCGACGATTTGATACATGACAAAATGTATGTGCCAATGAAGGCAAAAGAGATTGCCGTTCTCCTGAATATATCCAAGGAAGAACGCCCGGCGCTTCAGGAAGTGCTGGACGCTCTTGTTTTTGAGGGGAGAATAGGCATATCAAAGAAAGGCAAATACAACAAAGCGGAAAATACCGCAATTACCGGTATTTTTGAAAGCACGCAGAAGGGTTTCGGATTTGTTGCGGTAGAGAACGAGCCTGACAATGACATATACATTGCTGAAAAAGACGTTAACGGTGCGCTTCACAACGACAAGGTTCTTGTAATCGTTACGTCTGACAGCAAGGACGGCAGGCGCAGGGAAGGAAAAATTATTAAAATACTGGAGCGCGGTACCCTGGATCTTGTGGGAACATATGAACAGGACGGAGGCTACGGCTTTGTGGTTCCCGATAACCTTAAGTTTGCCAGGGACATATATATTGCCAAAGGACATAATAACGGCGCCGCAGACGGTCATAAGGTGGTAGTAAAAATTACGGATTACGGAGATGAAAAACATAATCCCCAAGGAGATATCGTATCAATCATCGGACATGTCAACGACCCGGGAACCGATATAATGTCAATTGCGGCGGGATATGAGATACCTACGGAATTTCCTCAGGAAGTTACGGACTGTCTGCCCGGGATTCCGGAAACAGTTAATATCAAGGATATTGAGGGACGTAAGGATTGCCGCGGCTGGCAGACGGTTACGATAGACGGTGAGGATGCCAAGGATTTGGATGATGCAATCACGCTGACCAGGGAAAATAATGTTTACAGGCTGGGCGTCCATATTGCTGATGTGTCGCATTATGTCAGGGAGGGCTCGCCTCTTGATAAGGAAGCTCTTAACCGGGGGACAAGCGTATATCTTGTGGACAGGGTTATACCGATGCTGCCTCACAAGCTCAGCAACGGGATATGCTCATTAAATCAGGGAGTTGACCGTCTGGCATTAAGCTGTATAATGACGATTGACGGCAAAGGCAATGTGGTTGACCATGAAATCTGTGAGACCGTTATCAATGTGGACAGGCGTATGTCATACACGGCGGTACAGAAAATTATCGGCGATAGGGACAAAGAAACTTCGGATGAATACAGGGAGCTGGTACCGATGTTCTTTCTGATGGAAGAGCTTGCGGGTATTTTGAGAAAAAAACGCCACAGCCGGGGATCCATTGATTTTGATTTTCCGGAAAGCAAAATAACTCTCGACGGTAAAGGCCGTCCGATTGAGGTTAAAGCCTATGAAAGAAATACCGCGACCAGAATAATCGAGGATTTTATGCTGATTGCCAATGAGACTGTGGCCGAGGATTATTATTGGCAGGAACTGCCGTTTGTGTACAGGACCCATGACAATCCGGACCCTGAAAAAATACTTTCACTTGGTACGTTTATCAATAATTTTGGGTACGCCATAAGGAAAACAGGCGCTGACATACATCCCAAGGAGATACAGAAGCTTCTTGAGAAAATAGAAGGCACTGATGAAGAGGCGCTGCTTAGCAGGCTTACGCTTCGTTCCATGAAAAGGGCGCAGTACAGTACGGACTGTACAGGGCATTTCGGACTGGCCGCCAAATATTATACGCATTTCACCTCGCCAATCAGACGCTATCCGGATTTGCAGATTCATCGTATCATCAAGGAGAACCTGCATGGGAAAATGACTGAAAAGCGTATCGGTCATTATAATACAATTCTTCCGGAAGTGGCAAAGCAGTCGTGCATGACGGAACGGCGTGCCGATGACGCTGAACGGGACGTTGAGAAACTCAAGAAGACGGAATATATGTCAAGGCATATGGGAGAAGTTTTTACCGGAGTAATATCAGGCATAACCTCATGGGGCTTGTATGTGGAGCTTCCCAATACGATAGAGGGAATGATACATGTGGCTGCTCTCGAAGGCGATTATTATAAATATGACAGCGGGAATTACGAAATGGCAGGAGAGACAACCGGCAGGGTTTACCGTCTCGGTCAGCAGGTTACGGTAAAATGCATAGGAACCGATAAATTGCAGAGAACGATAGATTTTAAACTTGCGGATACGGACACGGATTAAATATCCGCGTGTGCCAAACGGGTGGTATTGTATTATGGAAAAAAAAGACGACGGATTTAAGTTAATAGCAAATAACAAAAAAGCATATTTTGATTACTTCATTGAGGATAAATGGGAGGCCGGAATGGAACTTTTCGGAACCGAGGTCAAGTCTGTGAGAATGGGCAGGGCAAGTATCAAAGAATCTTATATTAAGATTGAAAAAAATGAAGTTTTCATATATAATATGAATATAAGCCCTTATGAGAAAGGCAATATTTTTAACCGTGACCCCATAAGGGTCCGCAGACTCCTTCTTCACAGAAACGAGATTAATAAGCTTGCCGGTCAGTCAAGCGAGAAGGGCTATACAATCGTTCCGCTGCGTTTATATATCAGGAACGGTCTGGTCAAAATAGAAATAGGCCTTGGCAAAGGCAAGAAGCTGTACGACAAGCGCCAGTCCATAGCAAAGAAAGACCAGAGGCGGGAGAACGAGCGCGATTTCAAAATCAAGAACATCTGATATGTTGTGAGCGGTAATTTTATTATGGGCTTGTACAGGTTTCGACGGGGATTTTGAATTCGGAGAAGCAAGCCGCAAGGTAATGCGTCAAATTCCAAACTAAATATAAACGCTGAAGATAATTTAGCACTCGCTGCCTAATGGCAGCTGTCAGCTCCGGTGCACCCGCACATCGGATGTCTGGCATCGACCATGCGGGAAACGACACGCGCAAAGCTTTGAGCGCGCGGGCGTATTATGAAGCTACCGAACATTGAATTGTGTCAGTTCAAGTCTCTGGGAGGGAAATTAAAATAACTGACTAAGCTTGTAGAAGTACGATGGATAGATTTTCGGACGCGGGTTCGACTCCCGCCAGGTCCACTTGGCAAAAATGCCTGTAAATCCTTTTATTTCAATGATAACAGTAATAGGAAAGTCAAAAAATCCCAAACGCAGACTTATAGCTTGGCGTTTGGGATTTGTCACGAGGAGTTTTCTGAATTATGAATACAGATTTTACCATAGAAACCGGCAAAACAACCTCCACGGCTGCAGATGTGGAAAAGAGTATCAGAAAAAAGTTCCGCAAATCAATTTGGTGTAAATTTACAAAGGCAATCAACGAATACGAGCTTGTCAAACCGGGTGATAAAATTGCCGTGTGCATATCGGGCGGCAAAGATTCGATGCTTATGGCCAAGCTTTTTCAGGAACTCAAGCTTCATAACAAATTCGATTTTGAAGTCATATTTCTGGTTATGGATCCGGGATATAATGAGGCGAACCGCCTGACAATAGAAAACAACGCCAAAAGGCTGGGGGTTCCTCTGACAATATTTGAAACCGACATATTTGCTTCGGTTTTCCATGTTGAGAAATCGCCTTGCTATCTCTGCGCCAGAATGAGGCGTGGACATCTTTACAGTAAAGCGCAGGAACTTGGATGCAATAAAATCGCTCTGGGACATCATTATGACGATGTAATTGAAACTATTTTAATGGGCATGCTTTACGGGGCACAGGTGCAGACCATGATGCCCAAGCTTCACAGTACCAATTTTCCGGGAATGGAGCTTATAAGGCCTATGTACCTTATACGCGAGGATGATATTAAGGCGTGGCGCGATTACAATGACCTGAATTTTATACAGTGTGCATGCAGATTTACGGAGAATTGCGCTGCCTGTGGTGATGAAGGCGTAAACCCGTCCAAACGTCAGGAAGTCAAAATGCTTATAAGGCAGATGAAACAGACTAACCCTTTTGTGGAGGGCAATATTTTCAAGAGCGTGGAGAATGTCAATCTCAGCACGGTCATTGCATACAAGGATGCCGACGGAAAACATCACTTCCTGGATACATATGAAATTTCAAAGGGGGCAGATAATGAGTAAGAATGTTCTTGAACAGCTTAAGGATGGCATGCCGGGCTTCAGCAAAAGCAACAGAAAACTGGCCCATTATATAATTGAAAATACTGACGAGGCGGCGTTTTCCACCGCCGCGCAGCTGGGACGAAATACCGGAATAAGCGAATCGACGGTTGTGCGCTTTGCGGCGAAGCTGGGTTATAAAGGCTTTCCACAATTTCAGCAGGCGCTTTCCAAGGTCCTCAAAAGCCGTCTTAACACAACCTCAGCCATCGACATCAAAAACGAGAACCTTACCCATTCAAAAATCCTTGAGTATGTGATGACCGGGGATGCGGACAAAATAAATTATACATACCGGAATATAGACGATAAAGCATTTGACGAGGCGGTAGATACAATTCTTACGGCGCGCAAGGTTTATGTGGTAGGCCTTAGAAGCAGCGCGGCGCTGGCCCAGTTTCTTGTCTTTTATCTCAGGATGGCGGTTAAAAACATAGAAACCGTCACAACCAACAGCTCCAGCGAAATGTTTGAACAGATGATTAATGTGGGTGAAGAGGATGCGGTAATAGGGATAAGCTTCCCCAGATATTCCATGAGAACCCTGAAAGCCATGGAATTTGCCAATAACCGAAGCGCCAAAGTCATTGCGATAACCGACAGTATCCATTCACCGATGAATCTTTATTCCTCCTGCAATCTTTTTGCAAGAACGGATATGGCCACAATCGTTGATTCCCTGGTTGCCCCTATGTCCTTAATCAACGCTCTTATCGTGGCCGTGTGCATCAGAAACTCCGGGACCGTTGTGCATAATCTTGAGGAGCTTGACAAAGTCTGGGAGGATTACCAGATTACCAATAACGATGAAATCAACTATCTGGACGAAGGACTGATGAAAGATTTAAAAGAACTGAAAGGGTGAATGGATTGGCAGAAACAATGGCAGATGTGGCAGTAATCGGCGGTGGAGCCGCAGGAATGATGGCAGCCGTTGCCGCGGCGGCACGCGGACATAAAGTGAGTCTGTACGAGAAAAACGATAAGCTCGGCAAAAAGCTGTATATAACGGGAAAGGGCAGATGCAATGTTACAAATGCCTGCGATACTCAGGATTTTTTTGACAGCGTTGTCACCAACGCAAAGTTTTTATACAGTCCGTTGTATACTTTTGACAATAACATGGTGCAGAGTTTTATGGAAGAATGGGGATGTCCTCTCAAGGTAGAGAGAGGAAACCGCGTTTTTCCTGTTTCGGACAAATCCTCCGACGTTATAAATGCTTTGCACAAGGCTCTGCGTGAAAATAATGTGGAGATTAATCTGAACAGCCATGTGACGGATATTCTGGAGGGCAACGGCAGGATTACCGGAATAGTGGCAAACGGAAACGCAATACGATGCGGGAGCGTTATTGTGGCTACGGGAGGCTTTTCCTATCCGTCCACAGGCTCAACCGGCGAAGGGCATGCTTTCGCCGCAAAATTAGGACACACCGTGACCGAGTGCATTCCGGCGCTTGTGCCTTTTGTGACCAAAGAAGAATGGGTGCGCAGGCTTCAGGGCTTAAGCCTGCGAAACTGCGGAGTTTGTGTGTATGACGGCGCAAAAAAAATATATGAAGACTTCGGGGAAATGCTTTTCACCCATTTCGGGGTCAGCGGGCCTACGGTATTAAGCGCCAGCAGCTATGCGGCGGAAATAATCAAAAAAAGACCGCTGAGGCTTGTGCTGGATTTGAAGCCGGCGCTTGATGAATCCAGGCTTGATGCAAGAATACTCAGGGATTTTGAGGAAGCAAAAAATAAAAAATTTGTGAATTCTCTCGACAAACTATTTCCTAAGTCTTTGATTCCTGTTATTATAGAGAGGTCGAAAATCGCGCCGGACATAAGGGTGAATGAAATAAAGAGAGAGCAGAGGCTTGCTCTTGTCAGGCTCATCAAGAATTTTGATATGACCCTTACTGGTTTGAGAGGCTTTAATGAGGCAATAATAACCCACGGGGGCATTAATGTAAGGGAAATAGATTCCTCCACGATGGAATCAAAGCTTGTGAAGGGCCTGTATTTTGCCGGCGAAATAATTGATGTGGATGCGGTTACGGGAGGTTTTAACCTTCAGATTGCGTGGTCAACGGGATACCTTGCGGGCATATCGCAGTAAAATATTTAAGGCATAAATTACATGATACTATATCATGGCATTATTTAACATAATAATCGGAGGACAGTACAATGGCACACAGTATAGCCATAGACGGACCGGCAGGAGCCGGCAAAAGCACGATTGCAAAAAAAGCGGCGGCAAAGCTCGGGTTCACATATGTTGACACGGGCGCTATGTTCCGCGCCATGGCGGTGTATTTTATTGACAACGGGATTGCCCCGGATGACGTGCAGGCAATAGCAAAGGCCTGTGACGGCATAACGATAGAAATTGAATATATTGACGGGCAGCAGCAGATTATTCTTAACGGTGAGAATATTACCGGAAGATTGAGAAATGAGGAAACGGGAAATATGGCCTCATCCATCGCCGTTTATCCAGCCGTTAGGAACAAACTCCTTGAGCTCCAGAGAAAAATTGCTTTCTCAAAGGACGTAATTATGGACGGCAGGGATATAGGAACATGCGTACTGCCGGATGCAACCTGCAAAATATATCTTACTGCAAGCGTTGCCACAAGGGCTGCCAGAAGATACCGAGAACTTGTGGAAAAAAATATTCCGGCGGATATGGAAGCCATAGCGAAGGATATCGAAGACAGGGATTACCGTGATATGCACAGGGAAACGGCGCCGCTTAAGCAGGCTGATGATGCGGTACTTATAGATTCCTCAGACATGGATATAGAGCAGGTGACGGACGCTATAATCGCAGTTTACGAGGCTGCACTTAAGAGGTGATGGGTTGGAATTAATTACTGCCAAAAGCGCCGGTTTTTGTTTCGGTGTGAGACGGGCCGTGGATACGGTGTACGAGCAAATAGAAGGCGGACAGAATATATATACTTTCGGTCCCATTATTCATAATGAAGAAGTAGTAAGGGATTTGGAAAACAAGGGCGTTAAGGTCCTGAATACCGAGGATGAAATCAAAAATGCCCCAAAGGGCACTGTAATAATAAGGGCCCATGGAGTTCCTGAGAATATTTACCGTTTAATAGAGGAGAGCGGACACAGGCTGGTGGATGCCACATGCCCTTACGTGCTCAAAATACACCGCATAGTCAGGAATGCGTCGTCTGAAGGCACATACGTTGTCATAATCGGTGACAGGAATCACCCGGAAGTGCAGGGTATTAAAAGCTGCGCGCCGGACTCGTCGGTAATTGCAGACGAGCAGGAGGCTTACAATTTTCTGCAAAGCGAAGGCAAACACCATAAAAAATTATGCATAGTGTCGCAAACCACATATAATTTTAATAAGTTTCAAGATTTAGTTGAAATTTTCAAAAAAAACGGTTATGATAAAATAGATGTTTTGAATACAATATGCAGCGCAACCGAAGAAAGGCAGAAGGAGGCGGCAGAAATTGCCGGCAAAACAGATGCGATGATTGTCATTGGAAGCGGTACAAGCTCCAATACGAGAAAACTGTACGAAATATGCCGGGAACGATGCGCCAGCACATATTTTATTCAGACTGCGGCTGATATAGATTTTGAGGAACTGGGCAGGTTCGGCAGAATCGGTATAACAGCAGGGGCATCCACCCCAAAGAAAATTATTGAGGAGGTTCAAGCGAGATGTCAGATTTAAGTTTTGAACAGTTATTGGAAGAATCATTAAAAACAATACATACGGGGGAGGTTGTCGACGGTAAGGTTATTGCGGTTAAGGAAGATGAAATTATCCTTAACATTGGATATAAAGCTGATGGTATAATTGTACGCAACGAATACACAAGCACACCGGGTCTCGACCTCCGAACCGTTGTTAAGGAAGGAGACATAATCAGAGCCAAGGTTATAAGGGTTAATGACGGCGACGGATATGTTGTATTGTCCTATAAAAAGCTTGCTGCGGAGCTTGGCAATAAAAAGCTTGAGGAAGCTTTTGAGAACAAGGAAGTTCTCAAGGCGAAGGTTACGCAGGTGCTTGACGGCGGACTTACGGTTTCCGTTGACGAGGCTAAGGTGTTCATCCCTGCCAGCCTTGTGTCAGATGTATATGAAAAAGACCTTACCAAATATGCAGGTCAGGAAATCGAGTTTGTAATAACTGAGTTCAACCCTAAGAAGAGACGTATAATAGGCGACCGCAGACAGCTGGTGGCTGCTGAGAAGGCAAGGCTTAAGGAAGAGGCGTTGTCCAGGCTTCAGGTGAATCAGGTTGTGGAAGGAAAAGTTAAGAATGTTACTGATTTCGGAGTCTTTATAGATCTTGGCGGTGTTGACGGGCTGCTTCATGTGTCTGAAATTTCATGGGGCAGAGTTGAGAACCCTAAGAAGAAATTTAAAGCCGGAGATGTTGTTAAGGCGTTTATCAAAGATATTAACGGAGATAAGATTGCGCTCAGTCTCAAATTTGACAGTGAGAATCCGTGGCTTAACGCTGCGGACAAGTATGCCGTGGGAACAGTGGTTAAGGGAACCGTTGCAAGAATGACTGATTTTGGAGCATTTGTCGAGCTTGAAGTCGGTGTTGACGCACTTCTTCATGTTTCGCAGATTGCCAGAACGCATGTGGATAAACCGTCAGATGTTCTTAAAATCGGACAGGAGATTGAAGCAAAGGTTGTTGATATCAATGTTGAGGACAGGAAGATAAGCCTTTCCATGAAGGCGCTTTTGTCAGACAGCGAAACGTCAGATGAAGAGACCGCAGAGACGGCTGCTGATGCTTCCGATGAAGAAATAAAAGCAGAAGATGCATTGGAGGCTCAGGATACGGCAGAAGCACAGGAAACATCAGAAGAATAATTCGGAGGATATATTGCAGTATATCGTCAGAAAAATCATACCGTCTCGGATGGATTGCATCAGAGACGGTATATTGATATGAGACAGTATTTTCAGAACACAGAGGGTATAGGAATGGATAATGATTACGGTAAATTCAAATCGGATGTATATGCTTTGACAAAAATCGATTTAAATGCTTACAAGGAAAAACAAATGAAACGGAGAATAGACACTCTCATATCCAAGCATTGTTTCGCAGGGTATGATGAGTTTGTTGCAGCTCTCAAATCCAATCCGCATCTTTTTGAGGAATTTGTAAATTATCTGACAATAAACGTTTCGGAATTTTACAGGAATCCGGGACAGTGGCAGTATCTTGAGGAAAAGATTATTCCTGATTTGATAGCCAAATTCGGACACGGAATCAGAATATGGAGCGCCGCGTGTTCTACAGGTGACGAGCCTTATTCCCTTGTCATGCTTCTGACAAAGTTTCTCCCGCTTAATCAGATTAAGATTATCGCCACCGATATAGACGAACAGGTTATTTCCAAAGCGAAGACGGGGCTTTACAAATCATCCAGCCTTAATTCACTGCCGGATGAATTTAAGCGTGAATTTTTTAAAGAGATTACGCCCGGTGTATTTCAGATTGATGAGAAGATAAAGCAGAGGGTTGAATTCAGGAAGCATAATCTTCTCAAAGACGATTACATAGGCGGATGCCATATGATAGTCTGCCGTAATGTGCTTATATATTTCACGGAGGAAGCAAAGCAGGAAATATATAAGAAATTTAACGCCTCGCTTGTACGCGAAGGAATACTTTTTGTAGGAAGCACCGAGCAGATAACCAATTACAGGGAGCTTAATTTTGCCTCTCCCAAATCATTTTTTTACCAGAAAAAATAATATGCGGCAGGCTGCCGCATACGGATGTCTTATGCCAACAGAACATGAAAAATGTGGTTGGCATAATTCAGTATAAGCCCGGTATTGCTGCGAAAATCATCGGTAAATTCAAAATATGTGATTTTATCGTAGTAGTCGATTTTGAAGTAGGGTGACACTACTTCTTCATATTGCGGCAGGAATACTCCGGTCTTCCGGCTGTAGCAGTTGGCTGCTTTGGCTCGGGTCCGGTAATTTTTGTCCACATAGAAAGCAACGCTTTTATGGATTGAACGATCCTCCCGGGGAAGATAATAATAGTCTTTATAATTGGGATAAAAGTATTTTAATTCGTCGGTGTGCGCCTGCACGCAAATTCTTGCGGAATTGCCGAAAGCGGTAAAATAATAATGGTCGTTGCCGTATGATACGCGTACCGGAAGCGAATAGGCGAGTTCAAGCGATATAACAGCCTCCTTGTGCGGTGCGCCTGATGCCGATAAGGCGCTTTTCAGTTCCACGGAAATCAGCTTATAATTTCCGCTTTTTATGCAGGAATAATTAAGCAGGGAAGTCATCCCGGTCATTCCCGTCACATCATCATGATTATGGCGCAGAAGCAGAGAGAGAAGTCTTTCATCTTTTGCTTTGAGATATGTATTATATATATTTATAAGTTCTCCTCCGCTGTAGCAATCCTCCCTCTCAATTCCCATAAATCTTTCCATTGATTTCTGTTTGAGGTTTTCGGTCTTAAAAAGCTTTTTGAGAGGGAGTATGGATTTGTATATGTCTATACTGTGTATTCCCGAAAAATCACATGGAATTCCGAGAAGCGAGCACTTTTTTATTATATATGGAATGTCAAAGCCGCTCCCGTTGTAATGTACCAGTGTCCTGTAACCTTTCAGGAAGTCAAAAAAGTCTGTAAGCAGGTCTTTTTCGTCCCGGGGGTGGTCCAGAAACCATTGGGTAATGTAATATCCGTCCTGCTTTTTGTAAACGCAGCCAATCAGGTACAGCAGGGTTTTGGCAGGCGCAAAGCCTGTGGTTTCAATATCAAAATATAGAACCGCATCCTCCGGACAGCCGCTTACCGGCAGCGCGATTGTATCAAGCTCCGTTCGGGTGGTGTATTTTTTCATCTTCCCTCCTGAAATCTGCAAATCTGAATTTTCTACGTATATAATCTAACATAATTCTACAAAAATTTGTAGCTTTTTTTACTGAAAAGTTATACAATATTCACAGATATTTTATTATCACAAATAATAAAAAAGGAAGTGAAAACAGTGAGCTTGTTAACTTTCAAAGGCGGTGTGCATCCGTACGACGGCAAAGAATTGTCGAGAGATGCTGCCATAGAGGAGCTTAAGCCGGGAGCGGAACTTGTTTTCCCTCTGTCACAGCATATAGGAGCGCCTGCCAGACCTGTGGTTGCAGTGGGAGACCGTGTCCTTGCAGGTCAGAAGATTGCAGAAAAGAGCGGATTTATATCTGCAAATATACACAGTTCCGTATCAGGAACGGTGATAAAAATCGAACCGCGCTCCGTTGCGGCCGGAGGAAAGGTGGATTCTATTGTAATTGAAAACGACAATCAATATGAGCAGGCACCTTCCATCAACAATAAAAATCCGGAGGATATGACTGCTGATGAAATCATAGCCGTTATTGAGGAGGCCGGTATTGTGGGAATGGGCGGAGCCGGTTTCCCTACGGATGTGAAGCTTACGCCTAAGAATCCGGAGCGGATAGATACAATTCTTTGCCGTCGTACGGATGCACACCGCCTTTGAAAGTTAACAAGCTCACT
>CALWMX010000121.1 GCA_944382105.1 uncultured Butyrivibrio sp. | reverse complement strand
ATGCAGATATTTCTCCCTTGTGGCCATTCCTCCCCGGATGTGCCGCTCAGACTTGTTGATGTCCAGCACAACACGGGCCTGTCTGGCCAGAGATGGATTGATGTGCAGTAACCGCTCCGCAACGTCTTTATGCGAAGGTATTGCTAATTAGAACGGTTTCATCCAGCCCTAAATCTCCGAACAGCCTCAGATAAATATCCACATTGCCGTCTTTGTCCACTTCTATTTTCTGGATAATCTTTTTCAGCTGTTCATTTGTCATTTCCCGGACAGAAGTAATGTCCTCGATACTCTGAAACGTCTTTTTAATGATTTCTTCTAACTGATCGCCTTTATCCAAATGATATCGCACCAGCTTCAGCTCATTTTCCAGGCGTTCCATTTCTGCCCTCATATCGCCGATTTTTTCGTTCAATTCCTCTCTGCTGATTAAATCATCCGTGTACATATCCATATATTTTTGCCGTGTCTTCTTTAATTTCGCAAGCCGAGTGTTTAGTTCCTTTTCATAATTCTCGTTATCCTCTTTTGCTTTGTAAACCTTTGTAAATTCCTTTGTGACATAACGGATGATATTTTTCTTGTTCTTCAGAATCCCGGCAAAATAGCTCTCCAACGCGTTCATTAACTCGTCCTCATCTACTGTGACAGCATTAGGACAGCTGTCTGCTCCCTTTCCATTGTGGCCGGAACATACCCAGCGGATATAGGTATTTTTATAGGTTCGGACGGTTCGCCGGAAAGACCAGCCGCATTCTTTACATTTAATAAGCGTGCTGAATAAGTGCTTATTGCTTTGGCGTTCCCGTTTCATATGGAAAGCATAATGCCTGCCACGCAGAATCTCCTGCGCCTTCTCGTACTGCTCCGGCTCAATAATACGCAAATCCGGACGGTCAGTGACAAGCCATTCTGATTCATCTCTTTCCGCTCGGGTTCCTGTCAGGAAATCTGTCACTTCCTGCTTTCCATTGATGATTTTTCCGGTATAAAGTTCATTGGCAAGAATCCGCCCAACCGCGTTCTGGCTCCAACTGCAGTTTCGCTTCGTTTTCAAGCCTTGTTCGTTCAACATATTTGCAATTTTGGCAGATCCATAGCCCTCGGTTAAATACCACTTATATATCTGCCGAATGACCTTCGCTTCTTCTTCATTGATTCTGAGATTGAAATAGTCGCCGATCGTTTTATCGTAGCCATAAACGATATTGGGTACACGGCCTTTTTCCGCGTTCATTTTCTTTCCAAATTTCACTCGTTTCGAGGTATTGGCGCTTTCCTCCTGTGCTAACGCCCCGAAAATCGTTAGGACAAATTCAGATTGGCCTAACACCGTCATGTTGGAAGTCAAAAATGTAGTTTCAATTCCCAATGCTTTCAGGGTTCGGATATTTTGCAAAAGGTCTACGGTATTCCTGGCAAAGCGGGAAATATCCTTTACAACCACCATATCAAACAATCCCTGCTGCGCGTCGCGCATGAGGCGAAGAAATTCTTTCCTGTTTTTGGTTTTTGTTCCAGAAATTCCTTCATCTGCATATAATCTTACAAGGTTATGTCCGTTCTTTTCCGTATATTCCGTGAAAAATCTTTTCTGGGCTTCCAGACTGTTAAGCTGGTCGGATTTATCCGTGGAGACACGGCAGTAGGCAGCGATATTCATGAAAGCACCTTTCCTTTTTTCTTTTCCGAAAATTTGTGTAAAGCTAGTAATTTATGTACCATTTCGCATATCGATTCGTTCCCCTTACAGAAATCGTCCCTTCCTTTTTCATTGCCTGCAAAAGATTCGATACTTTTTTTGATTTCTGTTCTTCACTTAGTACGTCCGGCAACGCTTTTTCCAACAGCTCCACCAGCTCTTGTTTGCCGGCCTCGCCCATCGCCTCTAACGCTTTTACAATTAACTGCTTGCATATATCGTCCTCCAGGCCTTTATTCCTAATATAATCTGCCTTCTGTCCAACGCTGTCTGCAACTTTAAATGAAACAAACAAGTTTGGATATCGTCCTTCAACCAATCCCTGGCGTTTTAACCTTTTAAAGCTTTCCTTGGAGATTGTCTGTCCCTTTTGAACTTTATCCAGCAGAAATACCGTTTGTATATCCAATTCTCCATTGGAATGTAATAGCTGCGTATAATTTTTGTCCAATATTTTCCCGTATACAATGACCCTTACTCTGTTAAGTGTATTCAGATCATATGTGGGTAATGGAAAGCATTTGTCACGCTGAATCTGGTACACCATTGGGATTCCCATAGAATTGGTATCAATCATATACAGGTTTACCATGGCATTACACAAAAATACATTGCGATAGTATGGAGGTTTATATCCTGGCTCAAGAGCCTGTTCGATTGTTTCCGGAATAAAGCCCCCTTCATTGATGAATATAAGCTTGTCCTCAAATTCTTCCACATTAATTTTTCCCCGCAGACGATAATCCTGATGTGCAATACAGTTATTGATAATTTCTTTAATAAGCTCCGGCTCATACTGATCTACTTCATCGGGAAACAACGTCTGCTGGCCTGCTATATATCGATATTTTACATTTCTGATTCTGGAATATACCTTATCTACCGCCAATAGCAAGGGCATATCGAAATGCTCATATGTTTTTACGGAATTATCGGCATTATAAAGTGTCCATGTTATTCTGGGAATAAAGCCGTCGAAAAAATAGCTGGATTCCGGTTTTCCTAACAATAATAATGCAGTTCTTGTAATTTTCCCTTTAATTGTAATTCCCGCCTTATTCAAAACCTCAATATCCGAAAGCTTTCTTAAAATTTCCTGTGCTTTCTTTCTATCGCTTTGTCTTTTAGAAAATAATTCTCTTGCTTTTTTGACTGCTTCTCTGTCAAGATCTTCAAGTGCAGCATTCTCAACAATTTCTTTTGACCAGTCCATACCTATCTGGCTTCTGATTAAGTCCACTTTATTCATCGGCAGCGGTGATACGGATTCATGTTCCCTTGCATATGCCGCCCCCTGCCATGTAGTCGGTATTCCGCGTATTGCAGGGGGAATCTGAAATGCGATTACTCTGCATTTTTCCAGATTAAGGGCATATATCTCCATAAATGTCAACCGTTCGTTTGTACCGTTTACAATTTCCTTCTTCAGATTTTGTAAGCCGCCCTGTTTTCGGAAATCCGTTCCAACAATTTTTTTATCATCTGAAATTCCAAAAATAAGCCATGCTTCCTGAAGCCCTCTAAGATTAGCCTCATTGCTAAGCGCCGAAAAATATTTTCCTATATCGTTAAAATGATAATTGCTTCTGGCTTCTTTGAACTCAACCACCTCGTTTTCAAACGAAACCAGCATTTGAATTATTTTTTCTTTCAATTGAGCATCCGTATAAATCATATGGTTACCGCCTTTTATTTTTCTATGACTAAATTCTATGACTAAACAATGACTTCTTAGAACTAATTTTAATACATTTCTAGTCCTGGAACAACAAGAAAGCCACTCAAAACGAGCAGCTTTCCCCATCGTTTTCATATATAGAACTATTATCTGCCTGTCGCTGTAAAATCTTATCTAGCTTTACTTGATTTACCTCGATCATTAGTTTCAATATGTAATTGGCTGTCTCCTCCTCCGTATTTGGATTGTGGAAGCGGAAATTTAATGTCGTCCTTTTAGCAATAAGCAGACCACCTCCCATCCCCTTACCCTTCCAACTCTTTGTCCATAACTATGAAAAATTTTGTAAAAATAGTCCTCTTTTCATCGCCCTTCCTATAGGAAAAAGCAAGCGGCAGACTTCCATCACAAAGGGAATCTGCCGCTTGCTGTATTCCTATTCTCTTAAGAAAATATTTCTATTGCGTCACACTCACAGACCGTTCTTTATTGATACTTCTATATGTACCGTACTTTTGCTGATTCCAAATCGTTTCGCTGTCTGTCTCACAGTCGCATTGTGGTCTATGATGTAATTAGCTATCGCAACTGCCCGTTCTTCAATATATTCTTTCATGGGTCTTCCCCG
>CALWMX010000120.1 GCA_944382105.1 uncultured Butyrivibrio sp. | reverse complement strand
ACAAAAGTACAGTGCCTCGCTCGATTTCATCCTTAACGGTGTTATACGACCGACCTAAATGTTTGGCGATTTTGTATGTTGACCAACCGTCTTTCAGATGAACTTCAATGTCGTGCCGTTCTTCGGCGGTCAGATGTTGCCCTTTGCGAACTTTTGTGGTATACTTTAGAACGTCCATAGTGATGTTCCTTTCAGAATTGTTGTTGTCCAATCTCAATTTTACCACAGGTTCGTCACTATGGATACTTTTTTCTGTTTTCTTACTATTGCAGGTTCATTTTACAATGCGCCGAAAAATATTATGATATTTTTCTTACGATATTTTTCTTAGGTTGTAAATAAAATCATTTTATTTTATAATTTAATCGTACAGCCTACATTGCTCATATGTAAAATGTTAGGCAAAAGCATTTTAGTGAAAAACGGATATTCCGCCGCTTTTCTGTGGGGCATACGGTGATTGTCGAAAATTTAAAACAGTATGCGAGGCATGTACGGGAGTTTGAAATGAAAGAGAAATTAAAAGTCCTAAAACAATTCAACTGGCGGCTATGGATCTCGCTTTGTGCTCTGGCACTTATTCCGGCAATCTATCAAACTGTTAAAACCTTTCTGATTTCAGCAAGCGGTGAATCAGAAGCATTTGATATTATCGGTCAGATGGAATGGTTTGACCTGATTAATGAAACCTTGCAGGCTTTTTTGATTATTCCGCTTTATTCAATTCTTAATAAAATACTGAAAAACCGAAAAGAACAGTTTGCAGAAAGCGTATTTAAAACAGGAGTTGTTTCATTTATTCTATACACGGTTTTTTCAGTAGGTGTTCTGATTTACGGCAGTATACTGATATCCGTCATGAATCCCGGCGAAATTGATTTTTCCGTAACAAATACATATCTCAGGCTCGAAACAGTTGCCTTTATGATCAGTATAGCGGTGAGTTTTATCAATGTTGTCTTCGTAGTTGTCAGCAAAGAAAAATATGTTTATATCTTTCTGGTAATCCGAACCGTTTTGTCTGTAACAGCTGACTTTTTACTGATTCCCAATTTAGGTGTGTACGGCGTTGCAATTTCAAATATTATTGTTAACACAATCCTTGCAGCAGCTTCATTCCGAATGCTGTATGCAGGTGGATATATCAAAATATCACGGTATAAAAAGACCGACATCTACACTTTTAAAGAATGGTGCAGAATAGGCATATTCTCAGGGGTACAGCAGTTTATCGATAATTTCATCTATGCAGTCATGGTTTGCAAAATGGTAAATCTTGTTGCCGAACAGGGAAACTACTGGATTGCCAACAACTTTATATGGGGATGGCTGCTCATTCCAATTTCTGCGCTTGCGGAGGTTATCAAAAGCGACTGCAAGGAAGGATACAAAAACTTGAAGCAAGCGAATTACTATATAATCAGCGGTTTAGCTGTCGTATTATGGGGGATCTCTATTCCGTTTTGGACGCCGTTTTTTAAGTATGCGCAAAATCTGACAAACTCAAATGAAATATTTGATATTGTGTTGAAACTTGCTCCATTCTATATTGCATATGCGGGGTGTGTAATTATAGACAACATCTTCATTGGGCTCGGCAAAACAATATACAATGCAGTGAATTCATTTATTATCAACTTTATTTATTACGGCATTTTTTATGCTCTATATCTTACAAAAGCAATTGAATTTAAAATGAACACAATTATACTTATGTTCGGATTCGGTATGGTTGTTCACTGGATTGTTTCAATCATTCAGCAAAAGCTGTTTTTCAATAGAAGAATCGCAAAAACCGATTTGTAATTATTCAAATACAAGCATATTGAATAAATTTATAAAACCTCTATGATAGACATCGCCTATCATAGAGGTTGTTCTTAATTACAGTAAAATAGAGATTTCAGGTTTGAAATTATAATTTATAAATTGATAATCTCTCTTGGTTTTGCGATCAGAGCGCCGGTTTCTTTGCTAACTAAATATCAAACAGCTTTCCACTTTCCGCAATTACACGAAGGCTTCCGTGTTCCTGATAAATTAAAGTCGCCAAAAATAGATTCCCTCCTGACCGTACTGATAGGAGCTTATTGAAGTATATCCTTGTAGGTCACCAAAGTAACATTACCAATCTCAGCCGCCTTGTCCATACACCTTTTAGTGAATCCGGACTTGGCAAAGAGATAAAAATGCGCCTTTTTATACGGGAAGAGTTTGCTTCGCCTTATCAGTGACTCTAAAACTCCGAGATCAACCTTCTCATTAGTCCATTTACATTCCCCGAAAAGAGCGGTATTCTTATCCTGCTGTGCAAGAATATCAATTTCTTCCTGTTTTTTTTCTATGGGATTATTACCCCACCAGCGGCCAAGCGACGAAAAATTAACCGGGCATTTGCCGGCGAGCATCAGTTTCCAAAGATACTGCTTACAAATTTCTTCAAATACTTTGCCCATATAATCTGATAGGTGCGGCTCAATACGCTTATAGGCGAGATCAGCGGCTCCGCGGGCGATAATTGAGTTGTTTTCCGGCACAAAGCGGTACCAAAAACGGAACATATTATCCTCAATGGAGTAAATTGCTTTTCGGGATGCTTTTTCACCGTATGGCGTCTCTTTTTGTATTATACCGAGCGATACAAGGTTTTTTACATAGGCAGAGCACACATTTGTGTCTTCGCCTACCTTACTTGAAATTTCTGATAAGCGGGAGGCCCCGGTAGCAATCGCTGATATAATCGCATTATATAGTGCCGGCTCTCTGACTTCCTGCTTAAGCAGATTTTCTGTCTCCTCAAACAAAGCGGAAGTAGGATTCAAAAAAGTGTTTTTTATATTTTCCTCTATACTTAGCCTATCGTCCATTTGAAAAAGATACTGCGGCGTACCACCGACGATTCCGTAAATCAACGCTTTATCTTCATCTGAAAAATTCTGAAAATATCGACAGGTCTCATCAAAATCAAATGGAACGATTTTCAGCTGTGCTGTTCTTCGTCCGTAAAGGGGCGCTTTGTAGGCAAGAACATGATCTTCCATATATGACATTGACGATCCGCATAGAATCAGCATCAGCTTTGAAGTATCCTTATATCTGTCAATTAAAAGCTGAATAGTTGAGGCAAGGCTTTTCGATGAGCGGGCAACATATGGGTATTCATCAATAGCAAGAATGATCCGCTCTTTTTCCGAAAGTTTAAAAACATGCTCTAAAGCTGCTTGGAAAGACATAAACGATGTGTCGGTGTCAATACCAGTTTGATAACCGATTATACTCTTGCTGAAGTTTTCGAGATTCTGCTTGGCATTGCTCTCGACACCCATAAAATAGATTGCGTTTTTATCTTCAATAAATTGAGTAATCAAGGCAGTTTTTCCCACCCGTCGCCGACCATATATCACAACGAACTCAAACTTATCAGATGCGTACAACTTATTCAGCGTTGCGAGTTCTCGCTCTCTGCCAATGAACATAGCACTACCTCCCTCTTACAGTACTCAAAGTATATCACATCGCAAAATTTTAGTCAAGTACGATTAGGCAAATCACACTTGACTAAATTAGAATTTACGATTCTTTTAATTTGATTATATTGTAAGCATATCTATGTCTTCAAACATAAATTGTATTTTATCAATTTTCTTTACTGTGTGGTAATGTCCACAGTACCAACGTTTATAATCTGTTTTTGATTCGAGCTTTCCAAGCCATTCTTCTGTGCTTTTATCTACTTTGCTTTGATCAATTCCGGAAAGAAAAACCTCAACCGGCTCATATTTTATCGGGCAGGTATGCGACAGCACAATATCGATCTTATAATTTCTGTCACAGAGCTGCTGTTCAACATATGATTTAATTTGTTCAGACGGTTGTTCGTTTTCAAACCATGCCCAGCCACACGCAATGCGATAATACTTATCAACGCTATATGCACCACCGATAGTAATACACGAATATCCATCTAAATTATAGATTTCACCGTCTTTTGCAAACAGGATTTTAGGATAACTTTCTTCATACCAAACCGTGCCGCCGCAATATTCTCTTGTTTTATACGTCGGAAGATCGGTTGGGCGCATTTCATGGTTTCCGTGAATACAAAATGTATCGAATGGAAAGCTATTCACAAACGCCTTACACTCAGCATCCAGTTCATTTCCGTAATAATTAAGTCCTGCATCGCCGAGTACAATCATTGTATCTTTTTTTGACGGTTTTGCCTGCTCAGCAAATTTGTAATACCTGCTGAAGTCGCCGTGAGTATCTCCGGTTATATAAAATATAAATATTACCCCATTTCCATTATAAAGATGAATCGGTAAGATTCGCTGCTTTTATGTATTATTCAATATATTTTACATTATAATATTATCCTTATTACCACACTTCGCAACCTATTTAGGCTCAAATCTGCTGTAATACTGTTCGAGCTTTTCGTCACATATTTTTTCAATTTCTGCCTTTTCAGCTTTGCTGAGGTTTTTCCAAACTGCCTCATCCACCTGAACTATTCCCAAGGTCTTCGTGTGGCGCAGCATCTGCATATCCTCAAATCGCTTAAACGGATTAGCCAGAATGTTTCGTTCGTCTTGCTTATCTGTATAATCATCTTTTGCAAAAAGGCTGTTTTTCTTCTCTACCACAAGACCGGCATCACGGCGGGATTCATAGTAGGAGTGGAAATAAGATACAATATCATCCAGCTTAACACGGCCTCTTTCATCAGCATAAAGCAGAATCGCCTTGATAAGTACAGGCTTATATGAATAGCTCATATCCATCTGACGAATCATATCAAGGAACATATATTTTCGGTTGGAATCATCAATGATGGTCCAGCCGTATTCTTTTGCATATTTTTCTAATGTTTCCTCTTTGAAATATTTAAAGGTACGGTGCTCACTCATAGGTACCACCAAGTCAGGTACTAATCTCCCTTCACGGACATACCGCTCTATGGTTTCTGACTGCACGTCTACACGGCGAACGAACTCCATCTGAGAGATCATTCCTTCAGCTTCTTCCTGCCAGTTGAAAATATCTATCAGCTCATAGTCGGTGGCATCCACAGGCCAGTCAATGAGCGCTTCAGGTTTTTCTCCCTTCGCATAAAGTTCTGCTTCTGCGGATTTATTTGCACTGGAAGCTACAGCCAACTGACCAGGCTTGTACTCTTTCAGTTTAAACAATCGGTGTAGGGACTGCGGCATATTATACTGGCTGGCATTGTCAACAAAATCAAAGACCATAAGACTTTCTTTTTCTGGATACAGCCGCATGCCTCTGCCCAACTGCTGGGTATACAAAACTTTGGACATAGTAGGACGCGCCATGAACAGAACCTCAATTTCCGGACAGTCCCAGCCTTCATTCAGAAGATCACAGGCACACAGAATCGGGACTTCCCGACTAACAAACTTATCCTGAAATTCTTTTCGTTCTGATTGTTTCATACCACCTGAAACTGCAGCGGCACGTATGCCCTGTTCGCAGAACATTTCTGCAACCTGCCGGGCATGTTTTACCGAAGCGCAGAATATCACTGTACGCTTATCGCGGACATATTGCATCCAAGTATCGACAATCAGCTTGTTTCTCTCCGGAACATAGATTTTACTCTCCAAATCCCGAATATTATATTGAACGCTGTTAAAGCGTACTTTTGTCAAATCAATATTGGTATGAATGCGGATACACCGCACTGGCACCAGCTCGCCTATCTCTACCGCCGTCTGTATATCCAGTTTATGGGCAGTATTTTTGAATATATCCAAAATCACATTATTGTCATCGGTGCGTTCCGGGGTGGCAGTCAGCCCCAATGTAAATGACGGCTTAAAGAAAGACAAGACCTTTTGGTATGTATCGGCAGCTGCATGGTGCGCCTCGTCTACAATCAAATAGTCAAAAGCGTCGTCTTTGAAACTATCCAGATGCAAAGCAACACTCTGTATACTGCCGCACACTACATGTGTATTTGGCTGCTTTATGCTTTCCATATATCGGCCTACGCTGACGCTGGGCCACAGCTTGCGAAATGTCTCAGTGGCCTGGTTTACCAATTCCTGAGTATGTGCTAAAAACAGCACTCTGCCGCCGCAGTTTTTTGCATCCATCACCGCTGTGACAGTTTTCCCGGTACCGGTAGCATGGTATAGAAGAGCAATAGTTTCGCACTTATCCCGCATATCTTGCAAAGATTTTAAAGCTTCTAACTGATGCTTCTTAAGCTCCAGGTTAGAGCCGTCAAGTGCTTTGCCTCGCTGTTTGGGAAGATAATCCTCAATTTCTCTGAACTGAGGATGGCTTCCCAAAAAGATACGCAGTTCATCTTTTACAGCTTCCGGCTGAATCTGCATCTGCCGCACAGCCCAACGGTAAACATCCCATCCGAGATAAACCATGCTGTTTTGCTTAAGAAGATCATCATAAAATTTACCAGAAGCTACAAGGCTTTTATTATGAGATGCCTCATCATCAATCTCAATCGCCACCCTCCGGGCTCCGTTTTCCAGAACAAAATCCGCATAACGACTGTTCTGATAAATATCATAAAAATGATATTGTGAATATAGATATCCGGCCTTTTCTGCGCCGAATGTCTCGCTGAACAATTCAATAAACAAATTCTCCGCCGCACTTCCGGAGACAGAATGAAAAGCCGGCATCAGGATCATCTCTCTTTTCTTATAAAATAGATTTATCAATAAGTCCCATTTGCACTAATTTCGCCTCTATAGCTCCATTACTCCGTTTGTGTTTTTTCGCAATTTCATTTATTTTAAAACCCGCATTATACTCGTTAATCAGTATATTTTTTTCCTCATCAGACCAAGGCTTACCAGCGTTCTTAGGTTGCTGTATTTCAGTTTTTTGGTTTTGAGAGTCCAGGTATTTTAATACTGCGTGCAATGCGCGCACCACTTCCACCTGATTACAGCTATCAGAGCTTGGCAGCACCTCTCCGGTTAATGGATTTATGCCATCTGCTAATACCGTCAGGAGTTCCTTTGCATGACAAATATCCACAGTTATCTTTCCTCCACTTCTTTAAGCAGAATTTTCTTCTCAAACCCACCGCGTCTGTCAGCTTTATCAGCACGCACCTGCTCCAGTTTTTCCATTGTCCAACCCCGTGCCTTCACCACAGCTCGCATAACTTCAAATAAATCAGCCAGTTCCTCCAGAGATTTGCTCTCCTGATACTCGGCCAGTTCTTCATTCAATTTTTGATCGAGTAAACGCAGATAATCCTCGTCAGACAGAACATCACAGACACAGGTTTTGCCTTCCGCCTCTATTATCTCCGGAATGCGGTCACGAACAAGTTTATTATATTTTATATTGCTCATTTTTCAGCCCCCCAAAGATGCCACATGTTTCGTAAAATGGATTTTGTTGAAGTGCACATTCGGTAGTAAAACAGCAGTTTCTGCGGTGTCTTCCTCTCCCTTCCAGGCTACGACAAAGCGCACCTCTCCGCCGCAAGGACGATATCCTTTTACAACAAGCTTCTCCAGCTCTGCAATACATGCCTTCGAAAGCTTAGCTACTCTCACTGTACGCTCTTCAAGCTCAGCATACAGAAATTCATCCTTCACAGACAAGAGCATACCACTTCGCAACTTGAAAATGAGTTCCTTTTTATCCTTGAAAAAATCAAGAACAACATCTCTGTGAGTTAAATGCAAAGTAATCTCTTCCGGCTCAGTGTATTGTTTTTCATCTTCTGTATTTTCAACATCTTGAATTTTATATTGGTCAAATATTCCGTTATTACAGTGAATATATAAATTATCCTTTGCCCTTGTCATGCCAACATAGATTTTTCGTCTTTCCTCGTCGGTACGTAGATTTGTATGATTAAGAAGCAGCCATACATTTTCAAATTCTCTGCCTTTGGATTTATGGATGGTGGAAACATATATTGTTTCACGTTCGTCCGAATAAAAATCTTCAAATTGAGATTCCTTAATATATTCCTCAAGGTCAGTTCTGTATTTGCTGTACGTATTTGTCTGCTCAAAATCCGTGATCATATTTATCACATTCTCAAGGCAGGCACTGCCAGCATAAACACGCATCAGCTCTTCTTTCGCCCGTTTCCAAAGGTCGTTGCTGATAACCGGAGTTTTAAGGTTTTTATCAATAAAACGCAAAAAGAAACGAACTTCTGCAAGATTATAAAGATGAAATCCGTCAAGAGACTGTATTAGTTTTGCACGAATTCCATTTTTAAGCAGCAATCCGAGCACACGCAGAGACTCCTGATTTGTTCCGGTCAACACGCACGCCTTTCCACCGCGATAGTTTTCCATAATCTGGCGGACAATTGCCTCCTCCATATTATCGGAAGTATGGCGAATAATCCGCACCCTTCCGCACTCGGTGCGAATCGCCTCAATCGGACGTGTTTTCATCCGTTTTTCAATACTCTCCGCAAAGCAATTGGCAAGAGCAACTATATTGGCTTTGCTTCGATAATTTTCCACCAGTTCATAGCGAGTTGCACCGTATTCATCAATCAGACTTTGCATATAGGCAGAATCCGAGCCTCTGAATTCATATATATTCTGATCATCGTCTCCTACAGCGATCACACGCATATCATCGTTATTCTGCATGAGTGCACGTATAAGAGCAAATTCATCGGCGTCCATATCTTGTGCCTCGTCTATGACGAGGACGCTTTTTGTGATTTTACCCTGTTCCACCTCTCCGTTTGCGATCATTTTTGCCGCATCGCGCACAATATTTTCCACCCCATCAAGACTGCCGATTTTACCAAGAAGATCGAAGCAATAAGAATGAAAGGTTTTGATCTCAACAAAATTTGCCGCGTTTCCAATCAAAGCCATGAGTCTTTTTTTGAATTCAGTTGCCGCAGCACGGGAAAAAGTAACCATCAGAAGCTGCTCATGCTTGACATCCTCCAAAAGAAGCAATGATGCCAATTTATGAACAAGCACTCTTGTCTTTCCGCTTCCGGGACCGGCTGCTACTACTATATATCGGGAGTCCGAATCGTTAATAATTTCCGACTGCATATCAGAAAGTTCACCGAAGAGTTGATGGTATTTTTCAGGAGTGATATTACGGTTTATCTCTTTTGCGCGTTCTCCTTTAAAATATTTCGCAATGAACCGTTTGAAATCCATTCCGAAATAATCGTGTACAAATTGCAAAGCCGTATTATAATTCCTCACCATCAGATTCGCGTATTCGCCGACAATGTGTATTTGCTGTATTTTTTGTTTATAAAACTCGTTAAGAGAACGATAGTCATCTGCTTTGTAACGAATCTTGTTATCGAGAATCAACCGCTTGATTTCCATTCCGTTATAAAGAACAAGAAATCCACCTTCCAGCTTCATTGAGCCAATTTTTGAAAGGTATAAAAGAGCGTCCTCTACATCTGCAAGACTTGCCTCTGCTGCGCCCAAATTCATTTTCGGAACTTCATTGTATCTGCGATGCAGATCTACAAGCGAAAACTGCACTGCAGCCATTTCTTTTTGGCTATCAGATTTTTGCGCAATATCGTATAAGTTTGAAACAATAAATCTGCAAATATCAATCCTGCGGTAAAATTTTTGGGTAAGTCTAGGAATTTCCATTGTGGGAGCAATCAATGCGTGCTGAGTGGTCTCTGATGCATTATCAGCCTCATCAGATTTTTTATTACCTTTCCAAATATAGCCTTTTATTGTCATAAAATAAAGCAGTGTGCGGATGTTTTTTACCGATGACCCTGTAATTCCCGCCGCCTGCGCTGCCTCATTAAGTTCTTTTAATGAATAATCCGATCCCTCATCAGCTATTCGATTCAGTATAAACTCTTCCAGCTTCGCAAACCTATTCAAAATCTGTGCCGAACGGTTCTCTGTATCCGATTTCAGAATATATGCAGACATATCCATGCTGTCGGATAGAATTCCTTCCTGTCTCATAAGATTGATCGATTCCAATACATCTTCTTTCGAAATTCCAAGCATATCAGCAATATAATCCACGCGTGATTCCGCTTCATCATTCCTTGCTGTAGCAATGCTTCTGCTTGAAATTAAAGATTTTATAATTCGTTTTGCGGTTTCCTTTTGCTTTTTAGAAAAAGCAAAAGAACGATCGATCTTAAGTGATGCTTCTGCCATATCTTTTGCAAGAATACTCGTAGCGTAAACATGTGGGACATTTCTGCCGCGCTTTACATAACCTGCGTTTTCCAGCGCGGCAACTGCAGTCTTTATTCGTGTATCGATTTCTTTTACTGCGTCATCCCAGCCCGCCTGTCGTGCAATCTCTAAAGCCGAACAGCAAACCCACGGCTTTTCATGTGTCATATTCTTGATTGCTTTCCACACCTGTTGTATTTCGCTTATGCTGAGCTTTGTCTGATTCAAGAGCATAAAATGCTTATCAAGATCATTATCATTAAACAATACATAGCATTCCGCAAGCAAACTCGGATCTCGTCCTGCGCGCCCCGCTTCCTGAACATAGTTTTCAAGCGAATCGGATATATCATAATGAATCACCAACTTGACATCTTTTTTATCAACGCCCATACCAAACGCAGATGTTGCTACAATAATTTTCACCTGATTGCTTATAAAAGCTTCTTGGTTTTCAATCTTTTCGTTCGCATCCATTTTGCCGTTGAATGGCTTAGCAGGAAATCCGTCGCTTGTCAGCTTTTCCGCAAGCTGAAAGGTTCGTTTCGTGCGGGAAACATATACAATGGTCGGGCAATTCTTTTGCTCGATCAAAGATCGAAGCGCATTGTATTTTTCATCATCTGTTTCTTTGAACAGAACGGTATAATGCAGGTTCTCTCGGTCGGCAGTCGAGGTAAAAAGCTCAAGGGATAAATCAAGTTTAGTGCGAAAATAGTCGCAAATATCTGTAATTACTTTCTGCTTTGCTGTGGCAGTAAAGCATGACACCGGAACCGGATTCTTCAACTGCTTCTTTTTCTGATATTCTCTGATAAAATCACCTATATAGAGGTAATCCACGCGAAAATCCTGCCCCCACGCCGAAAAACAATGTGCTTCGTCAATAACAAATCGAACAACATTTCGGGAAAGCAGTAATTTTTCAATGGTACGGGAACGCAGCTGTTCCGGGGATATGTATAACATAGTGGCAAGACCGCTTGAAATTCGGTTAAGCGCCTCGGCACGTTCAATCGGACTTAGCAATCCGTTTACCGTTACAGCATCAACCAGACCCTTGTCGTTCAGGTTGTCCACCTGATCCTTCATCAGCGACTGAAGAGGTGATATTATAACCGTAAGCCCATGCGCGCATTCACCAGCAATAAGTGCGGGCAGCTGAAACGTAATAGATTTTCCTCCTCCGGTCGGAAAAACAGCAAGCAGCGATTTTCCATCAACTGCAGCCTGCGCCGCCATTTCCTGCAAAGGTTCGCCTGCATATGTACGAAAATTATCGTAACCAAAAAACTGTTTCAACTTTTTGTGAATATTAAGCCTATCCCGACAATACAAGCAGCCTTCCTTACATGGTGTGTTGCAAAGGTATTTCACCACATTATCGATCTTCGGATAGTTTTTTGTCAACCACGGTGGCGTAACCGAATGATAGTCGGAAGCACCAATCAAAGCAAGTGCATAAGCAAGCTCTACCGGGTAATGCTGAATCATCAATTCCACATTAGCGTCTGCGCAGATTTTCCCGTAATACTCTTCTCTGATCAATTTCGGAACATTAGAGTGATAAGGCACAAAATTCACGTAATCAAAAAAGCCTTTAAACTCAGGAAATGCATATAAAAGACAACAATAAACCTGTTTCATTTTCAACGAAAGCGTTTGAAAAGCGTTAACCTCATCGGCCAAAAGCTGCATTGCTTTTTCAGCATCATTGAGAGGATTATTGAGCTGGTCTACCTGCAACTTATCGTCTTTGAGAAGTCTATGATACGGACGGCAAGGAAACAGAAGCGGAGAAAGATACAGCGTATCAATAAAATTTGCTCTTAGAGGCTTGGTAAAATGTGGCATCAGATATTTTAGATCATGGTGAACGATATTATGACCACAAACAAAATCAGCATCGGATATAAATTTATAGAATTCATGCACTGAAGATGAATGGAAAGAAGAACGATCACTCTTTATCGCTCCCAAATCTTTGATTTTTTTATCTTCTATTCCGATTTCACTGTCAATATAAACAATGGATTTTGCCATACTGCCTCCTCATTATAAGGTTGAACCTATTTATCGGTTTTGCTGCCGTTTTTAACATTACCACAAAAAAGTAATAACATCTTGTGCTTATATTTCCTCAATGCCGATCTTCTTTAAATACTCATATGTTCCGTCATAAAACTCCGGAAGGCGCGTGCTGTCCTCCCAAAATCCGCTGGAGTTCTTATTCGCATTGCCTGAGGGTATACAAATTACCATTCCCGATCTTGCTCTTGTGAGAAGCACCCGATAAGCGTTCAGCATATATTTCATAAGCTCCTGCTTGCTTTCGCTGCTCGGTGTTTGTTCGACCCATTTGGTCTGTCCGTTAAAACGGTAAAACCGCCATTTTCTGTTATCATATCGCATATCGGCATCCCACAAAAGACAGGTATAATCGAGCTCCAACCCCTGAACCTGAATCTCGGTTGCGGCATCCTCAAGATAATTCGATGACCTTGTATCTGCCTTATCTTCTAAAAACCAATGGACAGCATTTTCATCACCGGACGGCAGAACATGGATGGCCAACGGTTTAAATCTCGCTGATTCCTTCGTGACAAGAATACCCGTTCGTTCCGTACCTCTTACCTTGCTGTGCAGCCATTCTCTCGCTTTTTGCATATCTCTTGTCAAAACAATCGGATACCTGTCCCTAATTTCCCGGTAAAGCTCCGCCGCATTCGGTTCAATCGCCAGCAGTGCATGAACAAAAGCAGACAGCTTTTCTGCTCTGTACGACCGGAGAGAAACACTGAGGTGCAGGCTTTCAGAATAGGTGACGCTTTTATTGTCCGCCAAAAGCGCATTGACCCTGCCTTCCGCATACTCCGGTTCTGTCAGCTTCGGGGATATATACACTTTCCAATGTGGGAACTTTTCATTCAGCGCATCAATCCATTCGGATATACCGGCTTCTCCGGTGTTGATTTCCTGACCGCCTCCGACAAGACAGATAATCGTTGCCCAGTCCTCTCTCTGGTCAAGCGACCAGATAAGGAACGCTGCTTCTGACATTGGGAAATTGGGAACCTTTAATTTGTTTCCGTAGGTTCCGCCGCGCTTTAGATAATCGGCAAGTCTCTTATGTGTCCATGAGCGCTGCGCCTCGTCAAAAATTGCCACATGTTCCACTTCACCATAGCCTGCTTTCGCCAGCTTCACTGCTTTTTCAGGGTCAATTTCCAAAACGCCGTTTTCAACGGGATTCTTTATCTTCGCCAGCATATTATCCCGATATCTGTGAATCATCTGAATAAACTTTCCTACCTCAC
>CALWMX010000119.1 GCA_944382105.1 uncultured Butyrivibrio sp. | reverse complement strand
CCATTCTTCTTCTCAATGCGTAGTCAAGGTGTCCTGCATGAAAATTTCTGCACTCGGTTAAAATTATGATGACATTATCCGGGATGCATAAAGTAGAACCATCTGAAAGGGGAACAGATTCATTTCTGAACTCCATAGCATAAATCAAATTTCCAAGCAACGCCCCGGCATCTACTCTTGAAATATCGTCAAATATTACCGCATAAAGTTCTTCCGTGGTTCCTGCTCTGTCACACAGTTTTTTTATTCTCTTTTCCACATAATCGACCGTCATTGTTCCGGTTGCTTTAATATCAATCCCGTATACAATGTCCTCATAGGTCATGCTCGGATGAACTTGAATAAACTCACATCTATCACTGCAAATGAAATCCTCAATTTTATCCAAATCCTTATAGATGTCCTTTGATTGGAGGGTATCTATATTTAATTTTTCATAGCACAGGTAGTACGCAGCAGCCCTGGCAAGAAAAGTCTTACCAGTCGCTGGATTACCTGTGAACAATAAGTTCTTCATATAAATCAATCTCCAATGTTGTCGCTATTTTCTACATCAAATATGTTCCTTACCAATCTTGCAAGAAAGTACGATACTTTCGGCGGAACAGCATTACCAATCTGACGACTTATCGAACGCTTATCTCCATAAAAAACATAACTATCAGGGAAACTTTGAATTCGCGCCGCCTCTCTCGGTGTTAATGTACGGTCTTCATCTGGATGGATAAATCGACCTCCTGCAGGAGTGTCAAATCTTGTGGTGATTGTCGACGCCTGCTCGTTCCAACAAAGTCTACCATACGAACCACTATGAACAGAATTAATCTGTTCATTCAGAGCCGTATAATTTTCTCCGTTTTTTATTTTACTCATTCTTTCCACTGCAACCTTTGAATGGCGTGACCGTGAATGGTTTGTAAGCGTTTTTGCATCGCAGGACAAATACTTTTCATAATCAGTTTCCGGTGATGGATTATCAATCACTCCATCTTCGCTTGTCATCGAAAGATTTCCTATCGCATCCAGAACCGTTACCTCATCAAAATCGGTAGGGTACTCGCTTTTTATCTCGTTTAAAGTTTTTTCCCATAAGGTATCAATGTCCGCTTCGTCCACAAGAGTCCCTATAATAATCATTCTTTCTCTTCGTTGGGGTACTCCAAAATCTGCAGCGTTGATTACCCTGTGGTATATACGGTATGGTTTTCCATTAAGTGCTTCGGGGTCCTGAAAAATTCTTTTGATTTCTTCAAAAATTTTCCCACCCTGCATAGTAGATATGCCTTTTACATTTTCCATAACGAAAACTTTAGGCCTAACCGCTTTTACAACATTAAAGTAGTGCTTGAAAAGGTAATTTCGAGTGTCGTCAATAAATCCCTGTCTAATTCTCGCACCTGCCATAGAAAAACCTTGGCAAGGTGGTCCTCCTATAATGACATCTGCCGTCGTTCCTGCAAACATATCAGATGTGTCTATATTTTTTATGTCATCAACAATCACATCAACTTCTGGATGGTTACGCTGATATGTGTCCGCTATAACGGGGTCATACTCTACCGCCTTTTCCACGCTGAATCCTGCTTGGATAAAGCCAAGGGATAAGCCACCGCATCCTGCAAATAAATCAATTATTTTCATCTGCGTCAATTCCTCCGCTTGTCCTGTACCTAATAGCAAAATTCTTAATATATTTGCTTTCGGTTTCAGTTAATCCATACGCAGCATTTATAAAATCATCTATAGCCCAAATTTCTGACAAGCACTCTCGATGTTTATATTCATACTGCGTTTGTTTTGTGCCTACATATACTTTCGTTTTTTCCAATCGCTCTCTTAAGTTGTTAGCCAATTCCGTGGCACCAGCCATATCAACCTGTAGAGGCATCATGAATCCGTTTAAATCTTTACTAACGTGCCAACAATCAGACACGCTAATCCAATACCACCAGAAAAGGGTAGAGTTGATCAGGCAATAGCAAAAATCAGCTTCTAACGGGGTATGAAAACTGAAAACCTTATATTCAGGGTCATCTACCTTTTCTCTATAGGCCTTCATCCAAAACGCCTCTCGACGATTTAAGAAAACCGATTCGGTGCCAACTCTCGATATAGCATATACCGATTGCATTTTTCGTGTATCAGTTATTTTCTTGTATATATCAATATCCAATTTTGTACCTAACTTAGGAATAAAATCTGCATTCTCATATCTATTCCTTACCATTTGGATGTCAGTAAAAAGCGTACCGCGTTCTTGCTTATACCAATACTGATAGTTTCCGGTAAAAACAGTTTTTTCCACCTTTCGTTCTTTACCGATTAGAATACATAATTTTTGATGTACCGAATCAAATAAACAGTCCGGCCTATCTGCGTAACTTAAAATATATTGTTCAGAAACCAGGTCTCCTAATTCCTCTCTAAGTTTTTTCATTCTCGGAGTAGACACATAGGAAAGAGGAATTATAAATCCGATAGAACCGTTCTTTTCAAGCTTCTTTGCCGCATTTAGGAGGATATTAGCATAGATGTTCCCATACTTATCACTAAGTTCAAGACCGGATTTGAAATCCTCAACATAAGGTGGATTACCTACCACGATATGATACTTATCCTCAAAAGAGGCCGCGTCTGCAATAAAATCAAAGGATGTGAATCGTCTGTTCATTACATTTCCAAGTCCGATACAATAATCAACGCCGCAAGATTCTATAATGAACAGTAGCAATCTCAATTCTGCAATAATTATGGATTCAACATTCACATCATTGCCATAAATCGTAGAAGCTACCTCTTGTATAAGACGATTGGTAATCTTTGCATTTTTCTTCAACAAATCAATTTTAATTTCAAGTGCTGCAAGCAGATATTCTCCAGCTCCACACGTTGGGTCAAACACGGTCTTCCCACAGCAAAATGAACGGTATGGTATGTTATCCAGGTTCAAATCACTAACATTGCATGCTGTAAGCTTTCCGAATGAGGCTTTAATACTATTCGTGAGGATAAGCCCGACAGCATCATTTGGGGTGTAATATGCCCCTTTGCTTTTTCTTGTGCTCTGTTTCTCATTAATCTTGGAAAGAGCGTCTTGAGCTGGAGTATATGTTCGCTTAGATGAAGCTACCTCAACACACTGAAAATCGTCTCTTCTTGCAATGCTTTTTAACTCACCGCAAATCAGTTCTACTTCCTTCGGCGAATAAACTTCTTGTATATATAAATAGATAAGGTTCAATGCCTCATCTACAGCACTATATTTTTCAACCCTTGCCAAGGATGTATTAGTTTTACCCATTAGGAAATGCATCCTTTCGTTCCTGTTCTTCAAAATTTTCTTCTCTAACAAATTCCATAATATCTCCAACATCACAATTGAGAGCGTTGCATATTCTAAGCAGCACATCTGTGTTGACGTTGCCACCTTTTCCAAGTTTGGCAACCGATGTGGCACTAATCCCACTCATTTCACGCAATGTCTTTTTATTTATTCCGCGGTCTATTAATAATTTCCACAATTTATTGTAGCTAAAACGCATCCGCTTTACCTCCACACTTTGTATGCTTTTCTGTTCTTCTTTGCACCACCGAATACTTATACGCCTTTATTTCGAAGTGCCGATGACCTATGTTAAACATTATATCACAAAAATACGCAAAAGTCTATAAAAGTTTGCGAACGCAAAACTAATTTCGTTTGCACGGCTGTTTATCCGCATTCTTGCTGTCTTGATAATATTCCTATCCACTCAACACTACGCAAAATCATCTTATCCACTCAACCTTGCCCATTTTCAACCTATCAACTCAACCCTCGATTTCTCCTGGCAGCAAGCACTCCAAAACGAAAAAATCCGAGAGCCGGAAAAGAACTCCCAACTCTCGGAAATGCCTTGTTTTCAAGCCTTTTTCGGTATTTACTTCTGTACTTTTGACATCAAGACTACGCACTCCACATGTCCCGTCAGTGGAAACTGATCCACAGCGCATACCTTCTCCACCCGGTATCCCCGCTCTTGCAGCATTACAAGGTCTCTCGCCAGGCTGGTAGGCTTACAGGAAATATAAACCATCTGCTCCACGCC
>CALWMX010000118.1 GCA_944382105.1 uncultured Butyrivibrio sp. | reverse complement strand
CACTTTCCATATTATCATTAATGCATTTTATAATATAATATCCGATATCAGTCTCCACAACACCGCTGACCTTACCCATCTCAAGCTCAAAGGCGGCATCTTCAAACTGTTTGAGATATTCCCCTCTCCCAAGTTCAAGCGCGTACACGCTGTCATCACTGTTCTCTTTTGCCAGACTCACAAAATCAACTCCGTTTTCAATCTGTTCAAGGAGAGTCTGCGCCTTTTTCTCACTGCGTCTTTTGTCGGCCTCGGATAAGCTTACGGGATTATTATCCTCATCATCGTATTCCACAGTGGATATATATATATACTGAACACTGATTACTCTCGCCTCGTCCGTACTGACCTCAGTATCCACATCGTCAGTCACGGAATAAAACACCTTTTGTGCAAGTCTGAGTTTCGTATAATACTCTGCAACAGTATCCATATCAAAGCAGCCGCCGTCAATTGTCTCGGCGGAAAGCCCGGAATAATAAAGCGCCGCCGCCTCTTCAATTTTGCCAAGCTCATCTTTGGTAAGGCTTATTCCGGCCTCATCTGCCATACCGTTAAGAAGCATTACATGCTCTACCGTATCCCTGATAAAATTCTTGGCATATTCTTCAGCCGTCACATCGCCCAGCATTTCACTCCAGACACCGGCGTCAAAAATATTTTCATAAGAATATTTCAGTTCGCCCAACAGAAGCATGGCCGTCTCCATATCAACCTTTTCTCCGTTGATTTTGGCAAATGTGCCGTTTCCAAGTCCGGCAGTAAATTTTATCCTGCTGCACCCCGCAGCCGAAAAAACGGTCATGACCAATATAACGCACAAGACCGTCTTAAAAAAATGCCTACGCTTCAACATAAAGATACCTTCCGTCCGGCAGCTCAAATACCTCAAGCGCATCACTGACATCATCATATCCGCTGATGTCAACGCCTTCGTCCTTCATAAATTCGGCAAGCTCCGTCTTGTCCTCAAAAACCTCTGCCATGCATTCCTTAAGAAATTCATAGGCCTCATCAATGTCTGCAGCCACAGGCTTTGGGAAAAGCTGCTCCTGATTTTCATAAAAAGTCTCTGCACAGATATAATCAACTTCACTCATATTAATTCCTCACATTTTCTTGATTTCATGTAAAAGTCTTGCTACGGGAAGTCCCACCACATTATTATAATCGCCGTTGATTTTGCTGACATAACGGGCAAAATATCCCTGTATGCCGTAAGCTCCGGCCTTGTCCATGCTCTCACCGCGCGCAATATATTCCGTTATTTCGTCATCGCTCATGGGATAGACAAAAACCTTTGTCTCTTCTGCAAAGCTTACTGTTTTTCCACGGTATATAACAGTAACGCCTGTAATAACACTGTGGCTTCTGCCCTGAATACCCTTAATCATTTCAAACGCATTTTCCTCGCTGCACGGTTTGCCGAGAATTCTGCCGTCCAATGCCACAACCGTATCCGCACCTATAACAAGCCTGTCTGTTATGCCGTCTGCATTGAGTCTTTCCGATACTTCCGATGCCTTATCTGCCGAAAGCAGTTTCACCGTCTCCGAGGGATTGCTTCCGCGTATAATCTCTTCTCCTGAAGACGGCAGCACCTTAAAACAAATCCCCACCTGCTCCATAAGCTGCCTGCGCCTGGGAGACGCCGAGGCAAGAATTATTTCAGCACTGCTAATATCCATAATATTCTCCTGATTTCATTCAAAAACAGCAACAATTAAACATGATAATTGTATCAGACGCAAATAAGTTTTACAACCGTTTTATGGCTGCAATCTCATGTTCGGGCCGTCAGCTTTTATCATGTGTTAAATTACCTGCGTTACATCCACTCCCGTAACATCCACTCCCCTGTGTTCGACCGGAGTGGAAAAAACTATCTGAGTGCTTGTTCTTCCGAATTTCTGAAGCCGCCCGATAAAAGAATCCAAAATCATCGTATCAGGGAACGCCACTTTAATAAGCATTGAAAAATCCCCCGTCACACAGTTGCACTCAAGGACATTGGGACACGCCTTTATAAAAGGATAAAATTCCTCCTTCTGCGCAGGAATGATTTCCAGATTGATGAATGCGGTAATGTGAAATCCCAGTTTCGACTGGTTGATTTTGGCCGTATATCCGGATATTATGCCTTCCTTCTCAAGACGTTCAATTCTTGCCGAAACTGCCGGCGATGACAGAAATACATTCTCTGCAAGCGTCTTTAACGGCGTCCTTGCATTCTGCTGTAAAAGAGTAATTATTTTCTTATCAATCTCATCCATTGCCATACCTCCCGTCGCCATACCTGAACGCATCCGAGCAGTTACAGGTATTCCGCGGCAATTACATGAATTTAACCGATGCCGCGAAAAAAAAGACACCTGCCGTAATCTTAAGCAGCCGTCTCCGTTGACATTTATTTCTTTTATGTATAATACATTAGAAAAATAAAAAAATCAAGTATAAATTTAATTTTATTAAGTAAATTTCGTCATTGGCTTTATCAATGTGCGATACTTACTTGCCTTTAAGAGCCTTAGATATAATTTGAGATTGCCATGGCACGTCTTTTCTGATAGAATTATGCCATAAATATCTGCCGGAAAGGAGTCAGTTATGAGCACATACAATGATTATGAGGAAGATACCGTAACGCTTACATTTGATGATGATAAAGAAGTGGAATGCAGCATCGTTTCCATATACCCTGCAGGGGGCAAGGAGTATATCGCGCTTCTTCCGCTCGGCGGCATAGAAGAGCAAAACGGCGAAGTCTATATTTACCGTTACAATGAAGACGAGAACGGCGAACCGTTTCTGGAAAACATAGAAGATGACGAAGAATACGAAATTGCAGCGGATGCCTTCGATGAATTTCTTGACAATGAAGAACTTGATGAAATTCTGGATGATGAGGACGGGGAATAATCCCCGTCCTTTTATTTCCGTTTTAAGTTTTTGGGTTAATTGAAACGGTAATTACCGTCCGCAGACTGCATATATTTTTTATCAAAATCCGCGGCGCTGACGGGTCTGTCATAAAGATATCCCTGTCCCACGTCGCAGCCTATGGATTTGATGAACTCTTCGTCCTCCGTGGTTTCCACGCCCTCTGCAACAGTGGATATTCCAAGCTGTCCTGCCAGACGGACGGTCTGCTCCATTATAAGCTTTACGCGTCCCTGCTTGCTGTCCGATGCGCTCAGCAGAAAATCCCTGTCAAGCTTCAGCTCGTCAATTTTCAGCTTTCCGAGCGTATTCAGGGATGAGTAACCGCTGCCGAAATCATCCAAGGATATACGGAATCCCAGAGACTGAAGCTGATCTATTTTTATATTGAGCTCATCTGCATTTTCCAGAGCCAGCCCCTCCAGTATTTCAAGTGTAATCAGGTTTGCCGGGACGTTATATTTGCGAACAAGCTCTGTTAATGTCTGAACGTAATCAGGCTCAAAAAACAACAGCTTCGACTGGTTTACCGAAACAGGAATCGGTTTTATCCCGCGATCTGTCCATGAACGGATTTGACGAAATACCTGCTCCAGCATATATCGGTCAAGATTGACGCAAAAACCGTTGCGCTCAAACATAGGGATAAACCTGTCAGGGAATATTGACTTTCCGCCCTCAGTCTGCCAGCGCACCAATGCCTCCGCGCTTCCCAGCATGCCGGTTTTAAGATTTTTCTGCGGCTGTAAGAATAGTTTAAATTCTCCATCCCGCAGCGCCTGATGCATATGGCTTTCAATATAATTTTCAAGCTCTTCTATTTTGTGAAGTTCCGTGTCAAAGAACCAGATATTGTTGGAATGAGAACCTTTCGCCCGCTCCAGTGCAAATGGGACGCTTTCCATCAGATTGTCAGCCGTTTTTTCCGGGCTGCCGCCGTCCGATGACACGGCGACTCCGCAATATATTGCCAGCTGATAGTCTGTCCGGCTGATTTCGGCGTTTTGGACTATTTCATCCATAAATGCTTCCAGACGAGTCCGGAGAATTTTCCTATCCGTTTCTTTTAGGAACAAAAAGAATCTATCATCCGTATCCCGGCAGAAAAATTCTCCTTTGCCGATATGGCGGTCGGCCTCCTCCTTGATTTGGCACAGGAGTTGATTTGTCTTTTCCCTGCCGAAAATCTCATTCAGGAAAATATACTGACGTATGCTGATTGCGGCTACGCTTCCCTCTCCGTTTCCTATGGCCTTCTCAAGCCTTTGCCTGAAACGTGACATATTTTCGGCGCCCGTAAGAGAATCGAAATAAGCCATACTTATCAAATCCCTGTTATAATTGCGTAGCAGTCTGTAGCCTCGAAACATCATAAAAATCACTAACAACAATATCCCGAAAAATGTAATCTGCACAACCATAATAGATACTGATGAGTTAGCGCTCAGCCCTTCTCCCGTATCCACGCAGAAAATATACCAGCCATTGATGTCCACGGGCTCAAGCAAAAACGGATATGTCTCCCCATCATAGGTAAAAGAAGAAAAAATACGCTCCTGACGCTGCATGGCATTCTTTACTTCTTCACTTGAGCTTTCCGAAAGATACGGGCCGTCAAAAATTGACGAAAGCTCCTCCTGAACCACCGTTTTTGAAGAACGCACCAGAAAATCTCCTTCGGAGTCCAGAATGTGTATATAGCCGCCTCCGCCTAACACAGTATTTCCTGACACAATATCGGAAAATATGGCAATATGGTCGCTGGCAGCCAGAGCCCCAACTATTTCATCTCCGTCATAAACCGGCACGGCGTATGCAAAAACTCTCTGTCCCGAAAATTCGCTTTCAAACAACCGGGAAACCGACGCTGTTCCGGCCAAAGCCTTTTTAACCACTTTCATCCCTTCCTGCGAAAGCTCCGAAAATCCGGCTCCGGTTATGGTTTCATTTCCTGTTGTTGATATTACGCCTCTTCCGTCCTGTCCGAAATAGACCATAGTCAAAAAGTTATTATCCCTGTTGGCCTGCTCCAGCCGTTCTGCCAGAAGCGCTTCGTCCGATATGTAATGCGAATCAATAAATGCGGAAAGGGTTGATAAGGTCTGGAAATCCTTCTCAAACTGCTTTAAAATGCGTGTCTTGTATTCACCCGCTTCAACAATCACCTGTTCTTTTATGTTTTTATTATTTGTGTTGTGCAGATATACCAGAACGGCTCCCCCGCATATGACGAACACAATAACAAAACAAAACACATATATCATTAATTTTTGCATTTGCCTGCGAAGTTTTTCTTCTATCATGGATATTCCTTTCCGGTTTTGATGATGAGTGTTCACATTATACCGTTCCCACCAGGCTCGTGAGATACCTCGCCAAGCGCTCAGGTATATGTTCTCACTAAATTCGCACTGCACTTCGTTTGTGCTCATTAAGTGTTCACATTATACCATAAATTAGTTCAAAATATAAAGCTATGTGGGACTTGAAAAGCCGCATAAATTCAACAGTTCAATATATAAAACCTTGCGGGGATTGCCTGATTTATGGCTTTATTTGCAACACAAATGCAACAACTGAACAGGTTATAAATATCGTTATTCTGCCAATTCAGCAAGCCGGGAATATGCTATCACGAACCATTCAAAATCAGATTCTTCCATCCGTCCCATACTCCAATGATTCCAATACCGCCACTGTGAGAAAATCGCATTGCCTAAAGTCTGTAAGTCCACCTGACCCATGATCCGCTTCAACGCTTCATTGTCTTTGAACACATCCACGCCGGGAAAGGCTCTTTTCATGGTTTCCCCGCAATCCATCACAAAGCCCAAATCTGCCAATCCAAAGCCTATGAACGCCATATCTTCAAAGAACCCAAAGGGAATGTTTGCATGGTTTCTGTACATCTGTTCCCATACCAACGCAAAAGCCCGGATTCTCTTATTGTCAGCTAAAGGGGCTTGTTTTATCGGGCTTCCTTCCGGCTGCTGAATGGTTATTCTGTCACCGTCAAAGGCAATCTGCACTTCTCGGCGTTCCGGCTTCAGCCCCATCCGGTCAACCCATGTTTTGGGAAGGGATATTCTGCAAGTGTATGAATTGCGGCTTGCGTTGCCCCCGGCTTTACCAAACATCACATTTGCGTTCCTGATTTCCATTCAGCCACCCCCTTTGAAAAGTTCAGTCCTACATTGAAATTATATATTATTGGTGTCCAATAGTCAAGGCAGAGAAAAAACACCCGGATATTTCACCGAAGGCTTATATATCAATTTATGACAATCCGTTTTTCAGCCACTTTTTAAGTTTTGCTTCAATTACTTTGGGGGCAATGTCTTGAATTTCCCCTTCTGAAATTGTCAGCATGAACCTTCCCTTTACCCATCCTTGTTTTAGCTGCTTTCCCAATGCTGGAACATAACGCCCCGGTTGCTGTCTGTGTCCAAACTCCACATAAGAAGCATATTCAACAGGGTTATCTTTTACAATTAGTTCATTTAATTTATCTTCTTCTGCTTTTTCTAATTCGCCACCTGACTTTTCCAAAAAGATAGCAATTAATTTTAATAAGATTATAAGTGTAGTTAATCTTTGCTGTCCATCAACAATATCTAATCTTTCTAACTCATCTGTCCCAATTTCTTCTGTTTGATTCGTTTGCAAGCAAACTATTGTAGCTATAAAATGATGCCTATTTGAATCAGATGCATATAAAACTTTTTCAATATCCTGAAAAAGTTCCTTCCTCTGTTGTGTTTTCCAACTGTATGCTCTCTGCTAATCTGAAATAGCAAATAATTGTTTCTCTAATATTTTAATTAATGGTAAATATTCTGGTTTTAGTGCCATTTTATCATCTCTTATGTATTTTATAACAATTTAAAGTATCTCAACGCATCCTTAATATACTTCACCTTCTCCTGCGGACACTGCTTCACTTTTGGATTCTCCTTCTTGGATTTATTATAGTTCTCGCCCATATCCAGACCACATATCCGCTTTACCTGTGCAATATAAGAAGTATGCACGTTCACACCATACTTGTCCTTCACATACGCTTTAATCTTCTGATATGTGGCACGTTCTTCTGGTGTGTAATTACTGTCAGAATCTACCTCCATTGTTACCTCTAACTTAGGTTGACCAGTTTTCAGGGATAATAAGGCAACCGTCTCAACCATCCCTGTTCCCGGGAACATGTCCACGCAGCAGGCCTTCACAAGCTTGTACCCTCTCTGCTCAAATATCGCCGCATCCCTTGCAAGGCTTGTTGGTTTGCAGGATATATACACGATTGTGTCCACGCCGAAATCGATTATCGGACCGATTGCTTTAGGGTGGATCCCATCCCGCGGAGGGTCAAGGATTATAATGTCGGGTTTATCCTCAAGCTCTCCTACGACTTTAAGCACATCTCCTGCGATGAATTCACAATTGTCAAGACCGTTATATGCGGCGTTTTCCTTTGCGCAGCGAACCGCCTCCTCCACAATCTCAACGCCCACGACCCTGGAAGCAACGCCAGCCATAACCTGCGCTATTGTTCCGGTGCCGCTGTACAAATCAAACACAACCTTATCCTTAAGCTGCCCCACGTACTCCCTTGCCTTGGAATAGAGGACTTCCGCTCCCAGAGTATTTGTCTGGAAAAAAGAAAACGGCGTTATCTTAAAACGAAGTCCCAGCAGTTCCTCGTATATGTAATCCCTTCCATATAATATGTCTGTGCCGTCGTTGCGCACCACATCCGAAAGACTGTCATTGCGAGTATTAAGAATGCTGACAATTCTGCCGTCCAGCTCAAGCCCAAGCAAAAACCTCACATACTCCGACAAATCGGGACTGTCCTGAGTGGAAGTTACCAAATCGACCATTATCTCGCCGGTCTTTCGCGCCTTTCTTACCAAAAGATGACGGAGATATCCCTCATGCCTTATTTTATGATAATATTTCAAACCGCTGTCCGCAAAATACTCACGGCTCGCCCTCAGAATTCTGCGATAGTCCTCGTCCACTATTCTGCACCCTTCAACGGCAGTGACATCATAAAAGCTGTCCCTTTTGTGCATACCGAGAGAAAGGGGACCGTCCTTGTACTCGTCCCCGAATGAAAATTCCATTTTGTTGCGGTATCCGTACGCCTCAGGACTGCCGATGATTCCCTCAAAAATATAATCATTGCTCACAGCGTCCAACATTGCCTTAACCTGATTTTTCTTTATATCAAGCTGAGCCTCATACGGAATGCTCTGATATGTACAGCCGCCGCATACGCCAAAATGCTCACAGCAGTCCGAAACAGACTCAAGAGGTGATTTTTCCATTACCTCAATAAGCCTGCCTTCACATCTGCCGCCGCGTTTCTTATTAATGATAAAACGTACAGTCTGTCCCGGAATAGCATTTTTAACCGTAGCAATTCCGTCTTCGCACTGCACTTTTCCCTTATTTGGAAAATCAACTCCGATAACCGTTCCTATATATTCCTGTCCTTTTTTCATACTGTCAAATACATCTTATTTTATAGATGCCCCCGTTATTTTTTATTTTTGTTTCTTTTTATAAAAAGAGCCGAAAAGCTTACTATTATTCCGCCGAATACAAGAACCCCGTATATTATCCACTCATATACTGCTATTTTTTCTTCGATTATAATGGTGGTGTTGATAAAAATTGCGGCAATTGCCAGAATTGCGCCGAAAGCCGCAACAAGCCTGGATGCCAGAAGATTTGGTTTTATAATGAGCATTACAATACCTGCCGCAAGCGGCAAAAGAATAAGAACCGTTTTCCACCAGCTCCATACGCCGCCAAATGCCAGAAATTCAGAAGTTATTTCCGTCTTGGAAATAAAAAGCCCCACACCAACGGCAATCATGACTGCTCCTATTACAACGCAGATTAATTCATTTCTTGCCTTTTTATTCATGTCGTCCTCCATACACACAAAGAGCGGGGATTAATATTCCTAATCCCCGCTCTGAATTGCCAAAGTAATTATTGATTAATCCTCTTCAAAGTCATCGGAATCATCTAAATCATCTTCAAAATCATCCTCATAATCCTCAAGATAATCAGGTTTGAAGTATCTGTACAAGGCATACGCAATTCCCGCAACCGCAGCAATAACGCCTATAATCGCAAAAATCTTGAGCGCCTTATTCTTGCATTTAGGCTCCTCTGCCTCTACAACCTCCACGGTTGACGGTTTAAAATAATCATAAAGCTTAGAATCTGTAATAATATCGTTAATTTTCTTCATACACAATCCTTTCCGCGCCCCCTGCGGGCACCACATAATTATTTTGTACTTATTTTATCACAAATAAACATATTTTACCATAGAAAATATAATAAATTTGTACAAAAATACCTCCTCTTACACACGCTGCAGTTTTGCAAACGAGGCAAACATCTTTTTCACGCCGGCCGTGTCAAATTCAACCGTGACCTCGTAATCTCTTCCGCCGCTCTTGATGTCCCTGACAGTTCCGATGCCGAATTTGCCGTGCTTAACCTTATCGCCCACTTCATAGCCCGGTCCGCCTTCATCAGAAACCGTTTTCCTGTCAAAAATACCGGATTTTATTGCATCTCTCTGAAATGACTGAAATACGGCTCCCACCGGCTTTCCTGACGGAAGATTTATATGTCCTGACACTGATGACGTTTGAGCTGAATGCCATGTATTCTCTGTGTTTCTTAAAACATACTCGTCCGGAATTTCATTGACAAAACGCGATACCCTGTTCATCTGTGTTTCTCCCCGGACCATCCTCATCTTTGCGGCGCTCATAACAAGCTTTTCCATAGCTCTTGTAATTCCCACATAGCACAGGCGTCTCTCCTCCTCCAAATCCGAAGGGTCATCAGAGGTTATCGACATATAACCCGGAAAAAGTCCGTCCTCCATTCCGGACATATAAACTATGGGAAATTCAAGGCCTTTTGCGCTGTGCAATGTCATAAGCGATACAATATTGCTGTTCTCATCAAGATTGTCGATATCAGCCACAAGGGCAACCTCCTCAAGAAATCCCGCAAGCGTAGGGTTGTCCTCATTTTCCTCGTATATAACTGCCTTGGAAATAAGTTCGTCAATATTGGCTTTGCGCTCTTCCACCTCTTCCGGCGTATCGTTTTTGCCAAGGTAATCTATATATTCCGTACGCTCGACAATTTCCTCAATAAGCCTTTTGATGGATATTTCATGTACCTGTGCGCGAAGCACCTGTATCATAGTCGTAAAAGGCTCTGTTTTGGCAGCCGCTCTTCCAAGGGAAGGTATATCCTCCGCACGCCTCAATGCCTCGTAAAAGCTTATGTCATTATCATATGCAAAAATCTGTATTTTATCAACGGATGCCGCTCCTATTCCGCGTTTCGGCACATTAAGTATCCTTTTTACAGCCAAATCATCCTGACCATTGTCTATTGTCTTGAGATATGCCAATATGTCTTTGATTTCTTTTCTTGCATAGAAGTTAATGCCTCCGTATATCCTGTACGGTATATTATGCTCCAAAAGCTTTTCCTCAAGTACACGCGACTGCGCGTTGGTCCTGTATAAAACGGCAAAGTCGTTGTAGGCGTATCCGGCGGCAGCGTTGCGGGCAATGTCGGCGGCGATTCCCTCGGCTTCTCCGTATCCGTTTTCATATAAATTAAAAGCTATTTTTTCGCCGTCCTCACTCTCTGTCCAAAGTTTTTTATCCATACGTCCGGCATTGTTTCTGATTACGGAGTTGGCGGCGTTAAGTATATTCTGTGTTGAACGGTAATTCTGTTCAAGCTTGATTATCTCTGCCTCCGGAAAATATTCCTTAAAATTCAGTATGTTATTGATATTGGCGCCCCTGAATTTGTAGATGGACTGGTCGTCATCACCCACGACGCAGAGATTGCGGTACTTGCGGGCGAGCAGGCCCACAAGCCTGAACTGGGCTGTGTTGGTGTCCTGATATTCGTCAACCATTATGTACCTGAACCTCTCCTGATAATAGTCCAATACATCCGGATTTTTCTCAAAAAGTTCGACCGTCAGATTGATTATATCGTCAAAATCAACCGCATTATTTTTTTTAAGCTGCTCCTGATACTCCCTGTACACCTCTGCCACTCTCATATTATTGTAGCTGCCTCCGGCGTTCTGATACATAACGTCCGGCGTTATAAGTTCATCCTTAGCGGCTGAAATCCTGCTAAGAAGCGCTTTTTCCTTATACACCTTGGTATCGATGTCAAGACGCTTGCATATATCCTTCATCAGGGTTTTCTGGTCGTCTGTATCGTATATTGTAAAGTTGGTATTATAACCAAGCCTGTCTATGTATCTTCTCAATATGCGCATACATGCAGCATGAAAGGTCATAATCCATGCGGCGTCGGCACCGTAACCCGCAAGATTATCCACCCGCTCGCGCATCTCCCTTGCCGCTTTGTTGGTAAAGGTTATTGCAAGAATATTGTACGCATTAACCCCGCAGTCATCTATAAGATGAGCTATTCTGTGGGTAATCACGCCCGTCTTTCCTGAACCGGCTCCTGCAAGCAGAAGCACCGGCCCTTCCGTTGTAAAAACGCCCTTTTTCTGTTGTTGGTTAAGCCTGTCGTATATACTCATATTGTTTTCTTCATTTCCTGACATTATTTTTTGCTGCCGAACATTCCTGCCATTATCTGTGCGTTCCTCACCTCTTCCGGATAGCTGAAATTAGCTATTGAAAAAGATGTTATCGTAATACCGTCCTTGAACATCTGCATATCAAGGTCCTCCCTGATACCGTCCGCAATCTGCCGTGCGTTGATCTGAAGATTAAAAATATCCTTGCCCTCCTTCGTTATCCATTTCATAAGAAGGCCGTCGAGCACCGAAATCACTCTGTCCCTCATATCATCAACGGTATAGACATCCCGCACTCCTGCGTATTTGTCCATGGCGGCAACATAATCCGACACCTTACATCCGAAAGTTCCGAAAGCCCTGACCGGCAGTCCTGTAACAAATCCTTCCACCGGAATCGTCACCGGACTTTTGGTACCCCATTTGACGGTAAGCTCTTTGGTGTTCACAAAAAGCACCTCGGCGCGCATCGGCGTATTAAAGCCGAACTTAAATCCCTTAAGGCTTGACAGAAAAGGAAGAATATCCGACTCTATATCATAGCACCCTTCGTCCTCAAAAATCCCCTCTATCCTTCCGTTTACCATAAAAATGGCATTCTGTCCGGGACGCAGGATAAGCCTGCTGCCTTTTTTTATCTGATTATCATGCCACTTATAAAATATTATGTCATCACTGAATTCTTCCCACTCAACCACATCTGACATCTGCTTTCCGAAAAGTCCCATAATACAATCCCTCCCTGTCTTTCGCGGCGGTTTGCCTCAAATTGCCGTAAACAATGCGCCTGATAAATTAACACGCATGCTTTGTCTTAACAGTTTCAAAGAGGGTGTCACAAAGGACACCCTCCGGTCATCTGTATAATAATATTCCGTAAATGCTCTTGTACGCCTTAAGCATACCTAAAACAAATATAATTACATGCCCAGCTTAGCCTTGATTGCGGCAAGCTCATCGTCAACTGCGGGAGCCGATACCTTATATTTGGCTTCAAGGTCCTCGATTGAGTTGTCAATGCCTGATGTGTTAAGCTCGGCCATTGCATTGGCTTCGTCAAGCATTCTGTCAGCCTTGGCCTCCATTCTGTCAAAAGCGGAAAGATTTTCGTCTGCGGATCCCATGCTTGCACTCATTTTATTGACGGTCTGCTGTGCCTTGGCAACCTTCATCTTAGCCTTGATTGTATCACGTCTTGAGCTGAGTTCATTGATATCATTAACGAGCTTGTCATGCATCTGTCTCATCTTGGCCGCATTATCGGCCGCAAGCGTATAGGTCTGCTGTAATGCCTGCTGCTTGGTGACGAGCGACTGTTTTTTGGAAAGGAACTGTCTTGCATCGTCATCATTGCCTGCCGCAACAGCCTTCTCAGCGTAAGACTGAAGCTTATCTATTTCTGCCGTACATTCGTCAAGTTCTCTCTTTGCTCTCTGCTCATCAGCCATAACGGATGCGGTCTCCGCCTTAACCTTACCCAAATCGCTCTGGAGATTCCTCATGTACTGGTCAATCATTTTCTCCGGGTCTTCACACTTATCCAAAAGCGCGTTGATATTAGCTGACATAATGTCTTTGAATCTGGAAATAATACCCATTTACCATACCTCCTGAATTAAAATTACTACTAAATTCGCACTGCGCTTCGCTTGTGCTCATTAAGTGTTCACATTATACCATACTAACCAATAATTGTCACCAATATTTTTGCCTTAGTGTTCAGCAAAATACCCCATTCAACAAAAACAGGAATTCGTAAAACTATTTACTCATGCCTTTTTGCTTCTACGCCTGACACTCAGTGCCAAAACTGTGCCGCCAAAAATCAGCATCAGTATGATCCAGTTAATAATATGAACATCATAGCCTGTTTCCGGTGAGGCAGAGTTTTCATCCGCAGGTTTCGCAGGCTCGGCAGCATCGCTTGGCTCAACCGGCTTTTCAGCAATCGTGAATGTACCTACGGCTTTACCGTCCGTATACAGCATCGTGATGACATGTTCTCCTGCCGTCAGCGTATTCAGGTAATCCTGTTTCAGCGTTATCACCGTGCTGCCGTTTTTCGCCGTGTAATTCTCCGCGTTTACGACTGAGCCGTCAATCTCAATGCCCGTAAACTTTCCGCAGTCTCCATTGGCAGTGAATGTAAGCCCATCGCCGCTTTCTTTCGTCCAGATACTTCCGTTGCCCTCGATGATACGGTAATCGTCAAGCTGCGCAAGCAGGCTCTCCAGTTTTGCTGCCGCTTCATACGATATGAGAGATTTCTCATATTCGCTCATACCGTCGTATATTTCCTTTACAACATGGATCTGTTCCTCTGCTTCGGTGTCATCCGGGCTGACGCTCTCTGGCAGTGCACTGATGACTTCTTCCGCTTTCTCCACCCTTTGGATAACTCCAAGAGCTTCTTCAATCTGTTTCAGCGTTTCCTCAAGCTGCGCCTTCTCATCCTTCGTGTAGTTATCCGCGTAATCGTTTAAAGCCTGCTCGATATCATCTTTAGCGGCTTCCAGATTTACTTTGTCTTTCGGTTTCACATTATTTGGCGTAACATCCTGCACATTTTGAATATTCTCGGTATTGCCGGCCCCGGTGGTTTCGTCTACCTTTTCCAGCAGGGTTTCCGCCGTATTCTTGACGGTTTCCAGATTTTCCTTCTCCGCCTCAGTCAAATTACCGTTATTCAGCAACGTGTCGATACGCTCCACAAGCGCCTCGATATCGGCTTTGTCCCACGATTTCACGCTGTCCGTGTCGTAACCTCCCACGCCGCTTATCACATCGCTGATCTCTTTCGTTGTCACATCAATCTTCTCAATCAGGTTGTCGCAGTTGTCCAGGATATCCTGTAAAGCGGCCTTTTCTTCTGCGGTTGCGTTTTCGGTATTGACATTTCCTGCGGCAGTTTTGACTGCAACGACCGTTTCCTCATCGGTTGACATCACATTTGCCGCTGTCAGCCCGTCAATATTCTCCGAAAGGCTTGCGATAGTCTTCATCGTGACCGTCACAGTCGTTCTGTTTCCCGCCTTGTCTGTAGCCGTGATGGTATATGTCGCCTCTGTGTTACCGGACAGCATCAGGACACCGTTTTCAATGACCGCGGGCGCGCTGTTTAGCGTGACCGAAGCGAAATTTAAGTCTGTCACCGTAATCTTCTGTGTGGTGTAGCAGGTCGCCCCGTTCATAACACCCGTTATAGATGAAGCGGTCAGGTCGAAGGTTACTCCGTCTGAGCCGAAAAGCGTGGCGTTGCCCGCCTTGTCCGTAACCTTGACGTAGTAGATGAATTTCTCGGCGTCTTTTGCTGTCTCATGAATGGCGCTATCATATTCCGTCCATGCCAGCGATGCAAGCTCATTCTCCGTAAGGATTTTCGCACTGCGATAATACCGGATGGACGCTACGCCGCTGAGAGCATCCGTACCCGTGATGGCTATATCAACATCCTCGTTGAAAAACAATCCGAATGTAATGGTGTTAAGGAACTGACGAATGCTGTTTTCTTTTATCGTGATATCGCCATCCGGCGCGGCGGTGTCGCGCTTTACGGTGATGGAGACCGCATCGCTTTCCACGCCGCTGGCACTGGTGGCTTTGAACTCGTAAACCGTACCGTCAGCGTCCGTATCGGCGCTTATGACAATAGATGAGATATAATCCTGCCACTCGCCGCCGTCCACCCTGTACTGATAGGCGGTAGTGCCGAGATTTGCCGTTTCATTTTCCGGCGTAAGCGTAATATCCTTGTTTGTCCACGCGCTGTCCGTATAAGCTGCGCCGCCGTGTGTTGCGTCGATGGTCACAACGGGCTTTTGGGTGTCGATACGGTTATATACAAGTATTTTTGC
>CALWMX010000117.1 GCA_944382105.1 uncultured Butyrivibrio sp. | reverse complement strand
CAGGACTTACCACTGCATATTACACAAAATACGGAGAACGGTATCACTCATCGGCGTTATGCAGTAATCTGCACAGCAGCATATATACCATGTCTGAAGAGGATGCGCAATCAAAATATCCGCTTTGCTCAAAATGTGAAGGGAGGGAAGAAGGACAATGATTAACGGTGCGGTACTCGTAATTCTGGCATTGGAGACTATTTCGGATATAAGGACAGGGACAATATCTGCCCTGAGAATGATTATTTTTATTATAATTGCAGGAGCGGTTAATCTTATATTTTACTACCAGCCGGTATGGTCAATGTTAGGAGGAATGGCAATAGGGGCGCTGCTTTTTGTATATGCCGTTGCAACATCGGAAAGCATAGGCTACGGGGACTGTCTTGTGTTTGTATGTGTGGGCGCATTTATAGGCTTTGCAAGAAATCTGCAGCTGTTGTTTTTTTCGCTCCTTACGGCAGCTATAGTAGGAGGAATATATTCTTTAATACGAAAAAAAGGTATAAAAGCCAGAGTGCCGTTTATTCCGTACATTCTGGCGGCATATCTGGCATTGACAATAATTGAAATAATCAATGGAGGGATGATTTTATGAAGCTTAAAGGAAGCCTGACAATCGAGGCATCATATATATTTCCTTTTATCACGATGCTTGCGGCGGCAATAATCGTATTGGATTTTATGCTGTATGACAGTCTGTTAAGTGATGCGCAAAAAATACTTGGCGGTATCAGATATCATGAGGCTGAAACGTTTTATTATGATGTGGAAACGGAACAAACAGATTTTTACGGAATAGTATGCTCACCGGTGCTGTCTGAAGATAAAACGTTCTTAAGCAGACAAAGGCTTTTAATAAATAAGTCCGTATCCGAGTCATATGTTGACGGCAGGCTGGATGGCAGAAACAAATTATCGGACACGGATGTGGAAGACGTTATCACGGCAGGAGACAATGCGGCCGTTGTAAGAGCCGGCGGAAAAGTTGTTGAGATAATGGGAGGATAAATGTAATGAACGCCGATTTTATAAGAGAAGCAGGAAAAAGCTATATGAAAATGGTTTCAACAGAAAGAACCGACAAAAAACAGATGAAAATGATAAGCCGTAATAAAATTGACGGCTTTTTGCAGGTCAGCATAAGAATTATAAATAATGAAGAACAATATCTGTATGATATATCCTCTATGATGCCTGTTACGGAAGCTTTTGACAAATGTGAGATGAGGTTTGACGACATAAGAAATCTTGTAAACGGCATAAAGAAAGCAACCGATATGATTCAAATGTATATGCTGGAACAGGAAGGCCTGATTCTGTGTCCTGAAGGGATATTTTATGATGCAGGCAAAGAGAACTACGGTTTTTGTTATTTTTCCGGAGCCGGAGGCATATTCGAGGAGGATATGAAGGAGCTTTTTGAATATGTAATAAGAAATGTATGTCACAGCGATAATGCGGCAGTAACGCTTGCTTACGGAGCGTATAAACGGATATGTGCGGGAAATGTGAATCCGGATAAGCTGCTTGAAACGGAGCATAATGAAAAAAGCGAATCTTATCAGATAATTGAAGAAGAAACCGTAATAGAAGACGTAATCCCGGAAAGAGAAGAGGAACAGTATGAGGAAAAGGATAAAGCAAAGCTTTATTTCATATACGGATTGGCAGCGGCGGTGGCCGTTTGTTTCGTGTTGGGGCTGGCAGGTATTTTTGTCCCGGGAGCACGCATATGGAATTTGAACGTGTCTTTTTATGCGGTATTATGTGCGGCGGCGGGAATAATACTTTATACAGGATATAAATGGTACGACAAAAATAAAGAAGGATTCATAAAAATTGTTACAGAAAAAAAGAAGATACCGTACTGTAAAACCGAAGTAAGACTGCTTATGCCGGAAGAAAAGACGGTTCGGGAGAAGCCTACGGAAATTCTGAATTTGGGAAACGCCGCACCCACTAACAACAGCTATATCAAATGGGAGGACGGCAAAGAGACTCATAAATATTTTTTTGAAAAAGATATATGCATAATAGGCAGCGCCCGGGAAAAAGCGGACTGCGTCATCGATATGCCGGGAGTTAGCAGGATGCATGCCAGGATTACCAAGGAGGGAAATACATATTATGTTAAGGATTTAAATTCAACCAACGGAACATATGTACGCGGCAGGCAGCTGGCAAGCTTTGAAATATGCCGGATAAATCATAATGACATCATAGTATTCGGAAATGTGGAGTGCGTATTTATTTGACTTGAAAGCCGATTAATGTTAATCTACACTACAGATGGGTTAATCTGCGGCAAAGATTTGGAGATGAGGCTTATGGACGCCGGTTTTTTTATTGAAGAATTGCAAAAAAAAGGATACAGACAGATAAAGACCGGAATTGGCGGAATATATGCTTTTAAGAGGAAGAAAAAAGGGACGGAGCATATTGTAGGAGTTGTAAGCTTCAAAGGAGCATGTCCTTATTCCGGACAGATGCTCAATATGCTTGAGGAAAGTCTTGGGGTTGTGTACAAAACAAGAAACATACTTTTTGTTGTCTTTACCAATGACGACCTATATGGGGCAAGATGTGCGCTTGAGGGAAACATGAGTCACTGGATATTTGATGAGAGAAACCAGAA
>CALWMX010000116.1 GCA_944382105.1 uncultured Butyrivibrio sp. | reverse complement strand
GATGTTTCCACGATTTTTCCCAAACCTGACGCACAGAAAAACTATCAATCCTGTCACCAGCACAAGCACAACTGCGGCCATGACGACTCTGCCCTTACGAACACGGTATTTTTTTCTGCCTTTTGATGACTGAGCCATATGCTACCTCTTTATAATTATCGCATTATTACTGATATTTTATCATTTTTTCTATATTCCGTAAAGCCACAATTTAAAACCGGCAAAAATGCCGGTTCATTCCGCGTTATTTTACCGGACTGTTCTGCCCGCATACAGCAACGTCAAATCCCGTAAAAATCCGTATGAGCTTTTTTAATTTTCTCCATAACAAAATTCGTCAGCATGATTCCCTGCCGCATAACCTGCTGTTCCTCAACGGTCTTATATTCCCTCGCTTCAAAAAAGGGTCTGGCGGTAATTGACGAATGTACGCTGATTTTAGTTACATTTACCGAATCTTCAAGCATTGCGCATATTGCAGACGCTATTCCCATGCGCTGATAATCCTTATGCACATAAAGTCTGTCCAGATAACCCGTTTTGTCTATATCTCCAAAGCCAGCCGTAACATTATTTTCAACCGCCACCAAGGTATAATGTTCAAGAAAGGTCCGATTCCACTGTTCTAAGTCCACATGGCCCGTCGCCCACACGTCAAGCTGCTCTGCGGTATAATCCTTCGCATTTACGCTATGGACCGTATCGTAAAAAAGCCTTGCAAGAACCGGGCAGTCATCCGGAACATATTTACGTAAATTCATAGCCGTTTTCCTCCCGGTACATATATGTCCTGTTGTCAAAATCTGTCCTTGCAGTATATGCAGTGTCTTTGTTCATCCGATCAATCCTTTGCACTCACAAGATGCCGCACCTTCATAATAACAAAAAGCAATATCATTCCCATCGCAAATATCAGCAGAATATATAAAAGCATTTCCCGGTTCACCGGAGCCACCTCAAAAAGTGATGGCAGAAGATACAGCGCCCCAAAGGTTCCGGCAACCATAGTTGTACAGATAAAAGTCCTGAGCTTTGTGAAAGGTATGCAGCTTTTTATAACGGCAGCCATTGTAGTCAGTATCAAAAGGAAGTACATGATTGTCTGTTTCTGCGCTTCAGGGAAATTTATAAACAATGCCGCAAACACAATCATGAACGTTACCGCAAACGCAAAAGGCCATGCATTTCCCACGGCTTTCTTAAGAAAGCTTCCTTTAATCCTTGTCGTATCCGATTCAAATATTGTAAGGAAGGACGGATAAGCTTCCATGCACGCATCGATCAAAGTAATCTGAATCGGAATAAAAGGAAAGGGAATATTCACAATCAGACAGAACAGTGAAAGCAGAACGGAATAAATCGTCTTGATGAAAAACACTCCCGCCGTCCGCGTCACATTGTTGATTACTTTGCGTCCTTCCAGAACCACCTGAGGCAAATGGGTAAAATCTGACTCCAGCAGCACAACCTGTGCAATCTGCCGGCTGGCATCGCTTCCCTCCGCCACGGCGATGGAACAATCCGCTTCCCTCAGAGCAAGCAAATCATTGACTCCGTCACCCGTCATGGCCACATGATGTCCTCTGCGCTTCAATGCCATAACCAATTCCTGTTTCTGTCTCGGCGTCACTCTGGCAAATATGGAATATTCCTCACAGATGCGGTCATAATCGGCCGAATCTCCCAGCTCCGACATATCCACGGCATTTTTCCAGCTTTTTAAGCCTGCTTTCTTCGCCACCATGGACACGGTCTTTACATGGTCGCCGGAAATAATTTTAACATTAACGTTTTCACGGTCAAAATATTCCAGAGTCTTTTTCACATTCTTTCGTATTGTGTCTTCCAACGTTATTATATATAATGGCTGAATTGTTTCCGGAAGACGAGCCTCATCGCTCCAGTTAAATTCGCTGTAGCCTACGGCAATTACCCTGTAGCCCTGCTCCATCTCCTGAACGGCTCTTTCATGACATTTTCCCATAATTCTCTCCGGCGCCCCCACAAATATGGTTCCTGCGCCTTCAAAGCTGACTGCTCCCCATTTTCTTTTTGAAGAGAACGGAATTTTTCCGGCGGGAACATGACTCATTTTGGGCGTCAGCTCTTTCTTCAATGCCTGCATGGTTGCGTTATTGTCATCGCTTGCAGCCAGATACGAACACAGCATACGCTTGGCCTCCGACGGTGCAGGGATTTTTTCTCCCGCATATCCCCGTACGTTTTCCTCATTCCCGGCATACAAAACTTCACGCACTTTCATATTTCCATCAGTCAGAGTACCAGTCTTGTCAAGACACAAAACATCCACATGAGCCAGCGTTTCCAGAGAGTATATGTTCTGCACCAGAATTTTTTGTCTTGACAGACGGATAACGCCGTTGGCAAGCGACACGGAAATTAACAGTACCAGCCCCTTAGGAAGCATTCCCAGCAAAGCCGCCGCCGAAGATACAACCGCGGTATCAAAAGCGGAATCCCTCAGCACAAGCGCTTCCAAAAACAACACTACGCCGAGAGGTATAATCAGGAAACTGGTAACCTGGGTAACTTTTTTCATGGAACCCAAAAGCTCGCTCTCCGTCTTTTTTTCCTTTTTTACTTCCTCCGCCAGACTTGTGGCGTAATTTTCACTGCCCACATGGGTTACTTTTGCATAACATTTTCCGGAAATCACGGAGCTTCCGGACAAGAGTCCGTCCCCGGCCTCCTTTATCACCGCATCGCTTTCTCCGGTCAGCAGCGATTCGTTGACCTCAAGAGCTCCCGAAAGCACCACCGCATCGTTACAAATCTGCCTTCCGCTCTCAAGCACAATGACATCATCCCTGACAATTTCGTCCGTTTCTACCACGCTCTCCCTGCCGTCGCGCAGCACGGTGACCTGTGGACGATTAAGGATGGATAATTGGTCCACAAGCTTTTTTGCCTTAATCTCCTGAAAAATTCCTATAAAAATATTCAGCAGTATTATCGCAATGAACAGCATATTGGAATATGCTCCCACAATGAACAAAAGCACGGCAATTGCAAAATTAAGCAGATTGAACAGTGTAAGGACATTTTCTCTGATAATCTGTCCTACAGTTTTGGTTATTGTGCGGGATGAGCCGCCCCCTTCGCCTCTTTGTCTTCTTTCCTCCACTTCCGCGGTCGACAATCCCGTAATCTGTGTCTGCATAAATGTTTCCTCCACTTTATATATTTGGATTCCGGATTTTTCTTTATAATATATCCCATGATATCGCCGGTCAATACCATATACCGTTTTTTTATATACATTTTATAATATAATGTTTTTCCTTCAAAAACAATGCCTGCATCCGAAAGTACAAAAAGTTATTTCAGACTCATCATTGACGTAAATATGCTTTTATGATAGTATATACTTAATTTTTTGCACACAGAAAGGAGATGGTTTTGTGGATCCGCTTCCTCGAAGTAGTAACTTTATTGCTGCTCGAAAGCCTTTAAAATATCATAAGTGTGTTGTAAAGGCCGGAAAAAGATTTCGGGTTTTCGCCGTAAATCTGAACTGACCGCTGTTTATATCAGTTTTATTTTTATCATAACACATTTATTTAATTTGGAGGCTAATATATGTCTGACATATTTCAACAATTACTTTTGCAACTAATTCTCATTCTGTTAAATGCTTTCTTCGCTGCAACCGAGATTGCTGTTATTTCTCTCAACGAGAAAAAGGTTAAGGCCAGAGCCGATGACGGTGATAAAAAGGCCCGGAAGATGCTCAAAATGATTGAGGAACCTACACGTTTTCTCTCCACTATCCAAATCGGCATCACTCTTGCAGGCTTTTTGGGTTCTGCTTTTGCGGCAGATAATTTTGCCGAAAGGCTTTCAGGCTTTATAGTGAAAACTTTTAACATCTCGGCGGCGCAGACAGGCGCTGTCAATACCATATCGGTTATTGTTATCACGTTGATTCTTTCCTTTTTTACACTTGTTCTCGGCGAACTTGTACCCAAACGTGTGGCAATGAAGCATAAGGAAAAGCTTGCCGATGCCGTATGCGGCATAATTTCCGGCCTTGCGGTCGCGCTTAAACCGTTTATCGGTCTGCTGACGGTTTCAACAAACTGCGTGCTCCGTCTGTTCGGGATTGACCCTCACGAGAAAGATGAACCTGTGTCCGAGGAAGACATCGTGCTGATGCTGGACGCAGGCGCCGATGAAGGAAGTCTTGACCAGAATGATATTGAATACATAAAAAATGTTTTTAAGCTTGACAATATGACCGCTGAGGATGTCATGACTCCGCGAAGGTCAATGGTTCTTATAGAGCAGAACACAAGCAATGAAGAAATCTTAGAGATTATTGAAGACGAAGGATATTCCCGTATTCCGGTCTATGCCGATACTACCGATAATATTATCGGAATTCTTCATGCCCGTGATTTTCTGCTTAAACACACACAGCCTGATTTCAAACTTGAGGATGCAATGTTCCAGCCTGTTTTTGTTCCCGAGACAGCACATCTTAACATTCTGATTAAGGATATGCAGAAGGAGCATAACCATATTGTCATAGTGATAAATGAATACGGCGAGACCGCCGGTATCGTTACAATGGAAGACATTCTCGAAGAAATCGTAGGGGAAATCTGGGATGAAGGCGATGAACCCATTGAAAATATCATAAAGCTGGATGAAAATACCTACCGTGTACTTTGTTCCACTTTCATTGAAGACTTTTTTGATTTCTTTGACCTTGAACCCAATGATGAGACGGAAGCTACAACGGTGAACGGCTGGCTGACCGAGCTTATCGGCAGCATTCCGGAACAGGGGCACTCCTTGGATTACGAAAATCTCACAATAACCGTGAGCAAAGCCGACGACCTGATGGCTCACGAGATTACAGTTAAGGTTAATGA
>CALWMX010000115.1 GCA_944382105.1 uncultured Butyrivibrio sp. | reverse complement strand
TCAAGTATTGCCACAAGCATGTCAACAGACGAGATTACAGACCTTATCAAAATGCAGCTGAGCGACATGAGAGGCTGGGACATTGTGACCTACAGCGTTGACGGAACAGGGGATAATTTAATGACATTCTCACTTACCACGCCTAATTATGTAATGGTGCCTACGCAGTCTACTGTTGACCAGGCTAAGGAATATCTCAGGCAGATATATGCCGGTGAAACGATAACAAAGTAGACAAAAACTTATGGAACCGCACTGAAAACAGAGGCTCAAGAGTTATAAGTATTGAAAGAGAGTAATTTTAATGTCATATTTGGTGGTAGCAGCCCATCCGGATGATGAAGTTCTGGGGGCCGGGGCAACAATATACAAGCTGTCCCAAAACAATAAAATTGTAAATGTCTGTATAATGTCGGGGCAGGTTAATGCCAGAGCTCACAGACCTTCTGACAGTGAACTTAAGGCAGATACCAATAATTGTATGGATATGTTGGGCGTTAAGAAAACATATCTGGGCGATTTCCCCAATATTAAACTGAATACGGTGCCGCATTTGGGACTGGTGCAGTTTATAGAAAGCATCATTATCGAAACGGAAGCGGATGTGATTATAACTCATCATCCGTCGGATTTAAATAATGATCATGTGCAGACGTCGCTTGCATGCCAGGCTGCGGCAAGGCTGTTTCAAAGAAGAAATGACGTCAAACCGCTGAAAGAACTGTTATATATGGAAGTGCCGTCGGCAACAGACTGGTCATTGGATACATCTGCCGGAATATTCAGTCCAAATACTTTTGTGGAAGTTTCCAAGGACGGCATAGATACCAAGATAAAAGCCTTGTCATGCTACAGAGACGTGATGAGGCAGTTTCCTCATCCGAGAAGCCGGGAAGCAATTGAGGGATTGGCGGCATTCCGCGGCGGACAGTCGGGATGCGTTTATGCGGAGGCTTTTCAGAGCGCTTTCAGGAGATGCATTTTTTAAGGAGGGATTATTATGAAAGAATATTTTTCGGTTAGTTCAAGTAATTATGTTCATGATACCGATATTAACATAGTTCGTCCGGCATCGTTGAATAATCCTAAAGATAATGCAGTAATGTTTGTTACTGAAGCATTTCTCAAATATGCGGATGCTTTATTGAAATGCAGGAATTGTCTGGTGTTCTGGCCCGAAGGAAATGAAATTCCGCAGGCAATAGCTGACAGGCATGCGGTGTGCGTATCCGCAAATCCTCATTTGCAGTATTGTATGTTTTTCAGAGAAAATAATATTACATATCTGCCTGAACAGGAAAAAATGGATTATATCGACGGTTCATTTATATCTCCGCATGCCGTAATAGGAAAAAATGTAAAAATATTTCCCGGCGCTTATATCGGAGGTCAGGTTACTGTTGGTGATAATGTCTATATCGGTGCAGGAGTCAAAATATTAGGCGAGGTAAAAATCGGAAATAATGTTGTTATACGTGAGAATACGGTTATAGGAGCCGACGGCCTTTCCACAGACAGGGATGTAAACGGCAGGGCAGCGACCATGCCGCAGTTTGGGGGAGTGATACTTGAAGATGATGTTCAGATAGGGGCTATGACGGTTATTGCCAGAGGAGCAATAGACAATACTGTTATAGGTAAGGGAAGTAAAGTCGATAACTGTTGTTTTATATCTCACAACGTGCAGGTGGGAAAAGATACTTTTATAGTGGGAGAAACTATTATGTTCGGCAGCTCATCTGTCGGCGACAGAGCATACATATCAGGTAACTCAACTATAAGAAACGGTATCCGTATTGGAAATGAAACTTTTGTGGGAATGGGCTCAAATGTTATTAAAGATATACAAGACGGTGCCGTAGTTAAGGGAAATCCCGCCAGGTAGAAGGAATATGAAAGAGCATTTAAAATACAGGCCGCAGGCCAAATTTACAGAAAAACAGAAAAAATATCTTAAAATGAAGAGAATTATGGATGTTGTGCTGGCGGTAACTCTTCTGCTGGTTTTGTGGCCGGTTATGCTTGCGGCCGCATTATGGGTCAAAACAGAATCAAAAGGGCCCGTAATTTTTAAACAGCGCAGACCCGGTTATCATCAGAAAATATTCTCGATATATAAGTTCCGTTCAATGCGGACAGAGGTCGCAGACAAAAACGGAAAGGCATTGTCGGATAAAGAAAGGCTCACAAGGTCCGGAGCGTTTCTGCGTAAAACAAGTATTGACGAGCTGCCTCAGTTAATTAATATCCTGAAGGGCGAAATGTCCTTTATTGGGCCGAGGCCTTTTTTAATTAACGATTTGGGAACATATAGCAAAGAACAGCTTATACGGTTTGATGTACTTCCCGGAATAACAAGCTGGACAGCCATACATGGCAGAAATAACCAGTCAATACAGGATAAGTATAATCAGGAAATATATTATGTGAAGAATATAAGCTTTAAACTGGATATGTATATTTTCTGGAAAACGATTTCGCTTGTTTTCTCACAGAAAGATATAGACGATTTGGAAACAGGCGGCAGAATTGCCGCGGAAATTTTGGAGGACAAAAATAAATAAATGGGAAAGACACCCGGTATAA
>CALWMX010000114.1 GCA_944382105.1 uncultured Butyrivibrio sp. | reverse complement strand
CATGGGCGGCGCTGGAGCTTGCGAAACGGCCGGAGAATGAGGGCAAAAATATTGTTGTTCTTTTGCCTGACAGCGGAGACAGATATTTCTCAACGCCTCTTTTTTCCGAACAGTAAATATTATATTTTGTATACATGCGTCATATAATGTTTCATATATGGGTCAGGAGCATTATATGGCGCAGTTTTTATGGGGGCCGCCAACGCTCATCCTGCTGATGGGCGTAGGACTGTATCTCAATGTCAGCTTAAAATTTTTTCCGCTGCGGAAGCTTTTTCCCACATTGAGAGGGCTTGTGAAAAGAAACGAAAATGATTATACCGCCGACAAGGTAAAGGAGAAAGGCAAGGGAGTTTCCCCTCTTGCAGTGCTGCTTACCTCGCTTGCCTCCTGTATAGGAACCGGAAATGTGGTGGGCGTGGCGGTTGCCATATCAATCGGAGGCCCCGGAGCGCTTGTGTGGATGTGGCTGTCGGCGCTGGTGGGTATGGCGACACAGTTTGCGGAGTGTGCCCTTGCCGTGAAATACCGTGAAAAAAACAGTGCAGGGGAATACTGCGGCGGGCCCATGTATACCTTGAAAAACGGGCTGAAAAATAAAAAAGCAGGTCTTATGCTGGGAAGCCTGTTTGCCGTCTGCACGGTTGCGGCGTCTTTTGGAATTGGCAATATGGTTCAGGCAAATTCGATTTCCGCCGCCGTAAAATACTCTTTTGACATAGACGTCAGGGTGACGGGAGCGATTATGCTTGCTGCGTCGGCGGTCACGATTATCGGCGGCATCCGGATGATTGCCGCGGCGTCGGGAGTGCTTGTTCCTGTCATGGCAGTCATGTATATTGCAGGAGGAGCGGCGGTTATTATCGGCAACGGTGCGGGGCTTGTTTCAGGCCTGAAAGATATTTTTTCAATGGCTTTGGGAATAAAACCGGCGGCGGGAGGCATTGGGGTATCATTCTTAACCGTTCTCGGTCAGGGGATGTCAAAAGGAGTATTTTCAAACGAAGCCGGACTTGGCACGACGGCGGTTACCGCCGCCGCCGCCGAGACGGACTCGCATATAAAACAGGGATGCGTTTCAATGTGCGCCACTTTTATTGATACATTAATCGTCTGTTCGGTAACGGGGCTTGTGATAGCATCGGCGGGGCTGTATGCCGACGGAGGCCTTTCGGGCGCGGAACTGGTGCTTGCATCTTTTGAGAGCGTGCTTGGGCATTTCGGAGGATACATCGTTACGGTGGGAATAATTCTTTTTGCATATGCGTCTATACCGGGTTGGGAATATATCGGAGAAAAGGCGTTAGAGTTTCTTGTAAAAAAGAGAATTTACTGTTATATTTATCGTATAGTGTTTTGCGCAGCGGTTTATGCCGGAGCCGTCCTGACGGCGGAAAAGGTGTGGGAGCTGTCGGATATTGCCAACGCCTGCATGATGTTTCCCAATCTTATTGGCGTTATAGCATTGTCCGGAGAATTAAGGCGTGACACAATTATATACGATAAACATACATAATATGGAGGAGATACTTTTAAGATGAGATGCGAGAGAATATATCTTAATGAAAAAAAGAGTACGTGGTTTGACACGTATATTTGGGATAATTCAAAAGAACTGCAGCCGGACAGGAAGCGGCCGGCCGTGCTTGTGTGTCCGGGCGGAGGATACAAATATACCTCGGACAGGGAGGCGGAACCGATTGCGCTTTCCTTTGCGGCAATGGGGTATCACGCTTTCGTCCTGCGTTACAGCGTTGATATGGAGGCTGTTATGCCGGCGCCGATTAAGGATATAGCCAAAACAATGGCATATATCAAAGACCATGCGGATGAATGGTATCTTGACAGCCGCAATGTCTTTGTGGCGGGTTTTTCGGCCGGAGGACATCTTGCGGCCTCATTGGGCGTATTTTGGAATGACGTAACGATGCTTCCGGAGTATGAAGACAACAGGGAACGCATCCGACCTGCCGGAATGATTCTCGGATATCCCGTAATTGATTTAAAGAGCTCTACTAAGCGTCTTGATATAGGAATAGAAGGCTATCCTGAATATGACGATATTGATTTTAACCAGAAGCATCCCGCAATAAAGCCTGAGGATATGTTCATCAGGGAAAATAACAGGACTTATATTGATTTTGAAATTGCCATGAACGCATATATGTTTGGGGGATATGCTTCCGACGAGCAGATTTATCAGTACAGTCTGGAGAACCATGTAAGCAGTGATACGCCTCCTGCGTTTATATGGCACGGAGGAGATGACGGACTTATTTATCCGCGCAATTCGATAATGTTTGCCGAGGCGCTGCGTGCGAAAAATATCCCGTGTGAGCTCCACATTTTCGGAACTGGCGGACACGGACTCGGTCTTGCCAATGACGTCACAAGCAATAATCCGTGGGAGGGCAATGAACAGGCGGCGCAATGGCTTGGCATGGCAGGATTGTGGATTAAGTCAATCCTCCGTCAGCAGTGATTATCTGTCCTGTTACATAATTGTCCATTTGGGCGACGTTATATATGATATGTGCCGCTTCTTCCGGAGTGCACATTCTTCCTGCCGGGATTTCAGCGATGAGATTCCGGCGTTCGTTTTCATCCAGAAAATCATTCATCTGGGTGTCGACAACTCCGAAAGCTACGGCATTGACTGAAATATTGCTTGGGGCAAGCTCCTTGGCAAGAGCTTTGGTAAAAGCGTTAAGGCCGCCCTTTGAGGCGGAATACGCTGCTTCGCATGAGGCACCCACCACGCCCCACATGGAAGATACGTTGATTATTTTGCCGCCGCCTTTTTGCAGAAAATACGGGATTGCGCATTTGCAGACGTTGAAAGCAGAGGTAAGGTTGGTGTCAATGATTCTATGCCATTCTTCGATGCCTAAATCCTGTACAAGACCTATATGCGATATTCCCGCGTTGTTTATTATGATATCGGGAAGCATGGCCTTTGAGGAAAGCTCATCAAAAACAGAGCGCACACTTTCAAATTGTGTGACATCTTTAATGAAGCTGCAATAATCGGCGCCAAAAGCGTCAAGCTTTTTTTCGAGAGACATGAGCTCATCTTTGCTTTTACGGCAGTTTAACACTACCCTAAATCCGTTCCCGGCAAACAAAAGGGCGGCAGCTCTGCCTATTCCCCGTGAAGAACCGGTTATTAAAACTGTTTTATTCATATTGACCTCATCAAGTGATTCTCACTAGGCTCATATTACACCATTCCCACTAGGCTCGAGAAAAACCTCGCCAAGTGGTCAGGTATAAATTCGCACTAAGTTCGCACTTCGTTACGCTCGTGCTCATTATGTGCTCATATTACACCATTCCCACTAGGCTCGAGAGAAACCTCGCCAAGTGGTCAGGTATAAATTCGCACTAAGTTCGCACTTCGTTACACTTGTGCTCACTAAGTGCTCATATTATACCACAATATGTTGTCAAGAGAAAGTGTGGACAAAGTAAAAATTCGTCATTTTGCATAAAAAATATATAAATCTTATGTAAAATAGTAACGGTTATTATTTTGCGGACACATTTTTTTTGTTTTTTCTACAAAAGTTATCCACATTTTTTATCATTTATTTTGTGGCAAAAGTGAGTTATACCTGAAGTTATCCAAATAATACACAAAGTTTATATAATATTTGGTACGAAAATTTT
>CALWMX010000113.1 GCA_944382105.1 uncultured Butyrivibrio sp. | reverse complement strand
CATATCAGGTAAAAACCGACAAGGCGGGAAGCGCGTTTAAAGCCGGAAACGGCAAAGCGGATGTTCTGATTGCAGACGATTCACAGCTTATAAGAAGAATGCTCAGGACGCTTCTTGAGGAAAGCGGTTATGCCGTTGCGGGTGAGGCGGCGGACGGAAAAGAGGCGGTTGAAGAATACAAACGCCTTAAGCCGGATGTGGTAACACTGGATATAACAATGCCCGTACTGGACGGCGTAGGTGCGCTTAAGGGCATAATGGAGTATGATGCCGACGCCAAGGTTATTATGATTACCGCGGCGGGACAGCGCCAGAAAATCGTTGATGCACTTAAGCTGGGAGCCAAGGCGTTTATTATGAAGCCTTTTGACAGGGAAGACGTGCTTAAGAATCTTACAGACATAATATAACTGAAACAGGAGGATGAAATAATGTATATTACATGTTTGGACTTGGAGGGTGTTCTGGTTCCGGAAATCTGGATTGCTTTTGCCGAAGCCAGCGGAATTCCGGAACTTAAGAGGACGACCAGGGACGAGCCTGATTATGATAAGCTTATGAACTGGAGACTGGGAATTTTAAAGGAACACGGGCTCGGACTCAAAGAAATTCAGGACACCATAGCCGGAATTGACCCTATTCCGGGAGCTAAGGGATTTTTGGACGAGCTGCGTTCGATTTGTCAGGTCATCATTATAAGCGATACTTTTACGCAGTTTGCAAGTCCGCTTATGAAAAAGCTGGGTTGGCCTACAATCTTCTGCAATTCGCTTGAAGTTGCACCAAACGGTGAAATAACAGGTTTTAAAATGCGCTGTGAGCAGTCTAAGCTTACTACGGTAAAAGCCCTGCAGTCCATCGGGTATGACACAATAGCCAGCGGAGACAGCCACAATGATTTGGGGATGATACGTGCAAGCAAGGCGGGATTTCTTTTTAAGAGCACGGAGCAGATTAAGGCTGATAATCCTGATATTCCTGCTTTTGAGACATATGATGAGCTTATGGAAGCTATAAAGAAGGCTATGGTATAAGTTTCGATTTAGTATTTCAAGTATGTCATATTCCGGACTTTAGCAGAGTATATTATTACAAAGCATTTCCGGAATATAATATGAAAAGAATAAATCGGATTCTGACTTCATTAAAAAATCATAAAGGCAGAGCGCTTCTGATGCTGCCGGTACTTTTGCTGCTTATCGGAGCAATGATTTACATACCTTACCAGACAATCACTTCCGTCTCATCCGGAACATCCAATCGGGAGCTTCCGATTTACTGTGTCGGAACAGATGAAAAAAAAGTGGCGCTGTCTTTCGATGCGGCATGGGGCAATGAGGACACACAGATACTTCTCGATATTCTGGCAAAATATGACGTCCATGCAACCTTTTTTATGACGGGCGGCTGGATTGAAAGCTATCCTGAGGATGTAAAAGCCATTTTTGCCGCAGGACACGATCTGGGAAATCACAGCGAGAACCATAAGCAGATGAGCAAACTGAGCCGTGATGATTGCATCGAGGAGCTGATGGGGCCTCACGAGAAGGTTCAGGAGCTGACGGGATATGATATGTGTCTGTTCAGGCCCCCTTACGGCGACTATAACGACAATCTGATACAGTCGGCCGAAGCCTGCGGATATTACACTATACAGTGGTCCGTGGACAGTCTGGACTGGAAAGATTACGGCGTCGACAACATTGTAAATACGGTGCTTAATCATAAAAATCTTGACGACGGAGCGATAATACTTATGCATAACGGCGCCAAATATACAAAGGATGCATTGGAACGTGTGATTGTAGGACTTAAGGAGCAGGGGTACACGATTGTTCCCATATCGGAACTTATTATAACGGAAAATTATACAATCGACCATACCGGAAAACAAACGGCAAAATAAACAGGGGCTGTAAAAAAATGAGAAATCATTTTTTCACAGCCCTCTTTTTATGCGTAAGTACATGAAATTTCCTAAAAATGCGTATAACTCCCCTTACCCCTACCCCATAAGTCTGATGATCCAATGGCTTATGTGGCTTACATTATGGCTCCGGATAGGTGTCTTAGAAATGAGGGCGAGCAATATTGACAAACTATCAATTGAGGTGTATACTATCAATTGATAGCAAATGCATTGGAGGTGATTGGCATATTCCTTAGTTCTCAATCGAAAAAAAGAGAAGTAGTAGCTTTCCTGGATGAGTTGCATAAATTACTTGAGAGCGACGACTTTGATATAAATACCGATTTGAACCTTATTCGTAAGAAAAAGCAAGGAGAGAATCAGAAGCAAGTGGTATGTGTGTCATTTCATTATGCAAAGGATAAAATGGAATTTCCTTATGCATAATGAAATATTGAAGGAGGTAAGACAATGGAAGACAATGCGTTAATTAGAAAAATTCATATGTCTTGTCCATTATGTAACAAGACACATGAAATTGAAGAGAGGAAAAGAATCACAACCATTACATTAAAAGGAGAAGAAGTAACCTACGAAGAGAAGTTTTATTTTTGTGCAAATGCTGATGAGGATGAAAATGAATTTGAGACTGGAGCAATGACAAATGAAAATCTCCTTAACGCAAGAAATGCATACCGAGTAAAGATGGGGCTTCTTACATCTGATGAAATTGTTGCTATTAGAGAAGGCTATGGACTGTCCCAGGTTGATCTTGCAAAACTTCTGGGGTGGGGCGAGGCAACTATTTCACGATATGAGAGCAAGGCAATCCAGGATGAAGCATATGATACCATGCTTCGCCTGATTAAGGATAATCCTTTACAAGCATTAGAATTCTTAAAGAAGAACGGCGATAAATTTCCGGTAATGAAACGCTTAGAGATTAGAGCAAAGATTGTTGAGAAATTGGATTCTTACGGAAAGGAGTTTCTTACAAGACAAACATTTGAAGGTGAGTATGCAAACTTTGAAGAGCCATCTGATTCAAATGGATTTACAATGCTTAATATTGACAAAATTGAAGCGATAATCTCTTATATCGCGGAGAAGGTTAGTAATTTGTTTAAGGTCAAACTGATGAAAATGCTTTGGTATTCAGATGTTTTATCGTTCATTGAAAACGGATGTTCAATGACTGGTATGGTATATCGCCATGAACCTATGGGCGCTCTTCCTGTTGGGCATTATAGTCTGATGAATTTAGAGAACTTAAATGTTCAAGAAGAAATGAGTTACAATTATGATACTATGCTTCATGTATATCCAACTGCTAACATGGATTATTCCGTATTATCGGATGGAGAAAAAGCCATATTGGATAAAGTGATTACAAAGTTTAAAGACTATAAGGCAAAAGACATTGTGGATTACATGCATGACGAAAAAGCATACGGTAAAACAAAGCCCGGAGAAATAATTCCTTTTAGTTTAGCAAAAGAAATAAGAGCTTTTTAATATGGCAAATGATTATGGGCGCTTGCAGATAATGTGAGTGCCTTTTTGATTGGATGGTAACATGGGATTTCTTAGTAGCATATTTTAATAAACAGGGTGCGGATATTCCGCACCCTGTACTGTATTATTCATCCGTAAATTCCACAATGTCTTTCAGCTCACAATTCAATATTCTGCATATTTTTTCCGCAGTCAGCAAGGTTATGTTTTTGTTGTGCTTCAGATTGTGGAGAGTTCTGTTATCAATTCCCTGCTGAAGAAGCTGATAGGTTGAAATATTATGTTCTTTAATATAGCGAAATAAAGGCGCATAGCTAATCAAAATATTATCCTCCAAAATATCGGACAAATCGGATATTCATAGATTATTCCCCATATTTTAAGTATATCTTGAAAAAAATACTTGAATATTGTGAAAATATTCACTATAATATTACGGAAAAATATGTAACAAATTACAAATAGTCCCCTGGTATTTTGCTATTGCATTTGCAGTTTTGGAATGATACAATATTGTAGAAATTTGTATACAGGTGGAAATATGGACGCAAAGATACACATAGCAGACATGCATTGCCACATTCTTCCGGGTGTGGATGACGGCTCACGGAATATGGAACAGACAATCTCTATGCTGCAGATCGCTTATGATGAAGGAGTGAGGCTTATAATAGCTACGCCCCATTATCATATAGGCAGGATGATGGTCACGGCTGATGAGATGGATGCGGCTGTAAAACAGCTGGAACCTGTCATAAGGGAGAAATTTCCGGGACTTGAGCTGTTTACAGGACAGGAAATTTATTATTATTCGGACGCAATGGAAGCGGTGAACAGTCATAAAGCCATGACGATGGCCGGCTCCCAGTATATTCTTATGGAATATTCCGTGGATGAGAGTTTTGAGATTATATGCTCCAGCGTTTATGAAGCGGTAACAAACGGATATGCGCCTATACTTGCACATATCGAACGTTATATCTGTCTGGCGGACAGGTCCGACAGAGTTGAACAGCTTATTGATTCAGGTGCTTTTATGCAGGTCAATGCCGGCTCTGTGGCAGGAAAAAGCGGCAGGACCATACAGAAATATATAAAAAAGCTTCTGAAGAAAAAAATGATACATTTTGTGTCATCCGATGCACACAGTGACGGAAGCAGAGCGCCAAGGTTTGAAGAAGCGGTCAATGCGCTGACAAAATATTGTGAAACCGATTATTGTATGGATTTGCTTTGGAATAACGCAGGCAGAATAATTAATAATGAAGAAATATAATACAGGAAGAGATTATGAGAAATTCAGATATTAACAATACACAGACAACAGACAACAATAAAATAGAAATAGATATTTCCGAAATACTCGGAATGCTTGCTCGAAAATGGGTAATTATAGTTGCAGTAGGAATAATAGCGGCTGCGGTTGCATTCGGATATTTTCATTTTATTGCCACACCAAAGTACACATCCAATGCCAGAATAATGGTAATCAACAGACAAAGCAGTGAGGCAATTACGGCAACAGATCTTACCTCTTCAACGACACTTTCCAACGATTACGTGGAAATAGTAACATCAAGGTCAGTACTGGAACAGGTAATAGCTGATTTGGACTTGGATTATAATGCCAAAGAACTTGAAGAAAAGGTTCAGGCATCAGTTGTGACCGATACCAGAATGATAAACATCAGTGTTACAGATACGGATCCGATACTTGCAAAAAAAATAACGGACAGTATATCAACTGTAACCAGTAACAGAATTTGTGAAGTTATGAACATTGAAAACATGGTAAGCATTGTGGATGAAGGAAGCTTGCCGACAGAACCATCCAGCCCTGCCACAACCCGCAATACCGTAATTGCAGCGCTTTTAGGCATTATAATTGCAGCTGTTGTGATTATAATAATAGGAATTAAGGACGACAGAATCAAGACTCCGGAGGATGTTGAGAAATATCTTGGCGTCAGCGTTCTGGGGACAATTCCTGTTTTTACCAATGAAACGGAGAACCCCGGCGCAAGGTCTAAGTTTAGCGAGACAGCCAAGAGCGGAGGTGTCAGATAATGGCAATTCAGAAAATATCCATAAATAAGATCAGCAAACTTGATTACAGGTCAAACGAATCGTTTAAAAGACTCAGGACCAACCTCCAGTATTGCGGGGATAATATTAAAGTAATAGCCCTTACAAGCTGTCTTCCGGATGAAGGCAAATCGACGGTGTCATTCAATCTTGCAATATCATTTGCAGA
>CALWMX010000112.1 GCA_944382105.1 uncultured Butyrivibrio sp. | reverse complement strand
ATCATTGAAAATCCCAAAGAATATGCCAACCGTTCAGGGGCTATTTCACTGTTAAAGTTTTATGGAGGATAAAGTGCAAATAATTTCCATGACTCAAGGGAAAATAAAGAGAGACTTTATTGCTGGTCGAGAAGTTGTTATAAAAAAAACATCTTTTGAAGAAGTAAAGAAAATAGAAGAGGCACGGAACATATTAAAGAAACATAATATCTATCTTGACAATAAACCTTTTTGCTTTCATTTGCCTAAAATATATGATTATCATAACGGATATATGGTTATGGAATTTTTACACGGAGAAAATTTAGAAATAGCATTACGAACAGAAAACAAAAGAAAAAATGCCGTAGATATGGTTAATCGTATCTTTCAATATCTATACAATGCGCAGATTTACTGGGGAGATTTTGCTCCACGTAATATAATTATTGATAAGAATAACTCTAGAATTAATATATGCGATTTTGAAAGGGGGATACAACACAATATTTTAAATAAAGAATACCTTCAAAATTACGTATATGAAGAGTATGCAGCTTTTTTATTTCCTTATGAACGAAAGTTTTCAGAAGGTCTAAATCAAATTTTTACCGTAGAAACATGCCATTCTGTTAATTATAATGAAATAAAATCCAACCGTGTAAAAAATATCATTCGGGTATTGGGTTTACCTTTAACTAATTTAACAAATCAAACTGTAGCTAATATCAATAAAATGATTGTTCTTGCTGAAACGCCATACAAGAGAAATGATAAATCCATTTTTCCGATTGTCGAGTTAGAACAGATTAAAGATCAATCTTATACAAACTTTGCGCAAAAAGTTTGTCAAATTTTAAAAGAGAAAGGATCAGGATATGGAAATATTGGAAGAATACAAACCTTTTAATTCTCTTTCAGGTTTTTATTTACTTACTACTAATAATAAACAGAAATTTTTAACTTGGGAAAATGAGCAATATAAGTTTCCTGTTGGGCCAATGGGTTATATCCCTAAATCAGGTTTATGCTTCCATGATCTTTTAATGCAAGGAGCTAAAAATAAAAAAGTGTTAGATCTAGGGTGTGGAGAAATGGGCATTATTGCCTTATTTTCTGTAATCGCAGGTGCTCAAAAGGTTGTGGCAGTTGATATTGATAAGAAATGTATAGAATGGCTTACTCATATAAAGGAGGAGTACAATTTAGAAAAATTGATAACATTTAAATCAGATATGTTCCAAAATGTTAGAGGTATATACGATATAATTGCATCTAACCCACCTATTATGCCTATGGAATATGAAGCCAAAAACACAATCCATGATTCTGGGGGGTGTGATGGACGAGTCTATTTATATAAAATTATAGAAGAAGCATACGATTATCTTAACGATAATGGATGTTTATATTTGTCTGCATTCTCATTTCTTGGAACAGATACACAAACAGGGGCTCAAGAATCTCTGAAAGAATATGCTTTGAAATTAGGCTATCGATCATTTGATATAGTTAAAAATGTAATTAAACCATTATCTGAAAACTCAGTAACATATAAACAATTACCATATATAAAAAGTATTTATCCTAAAATGAAAGAGATTCAAAGTGGACAAAAGACAGCAGTTGAATTTCAAATATTACGTATATCTAAATAATAAGTACTTACTCGCGTTCTCTTCCAAAGCGTCGAACAGCATCTAATGTTAAACCTGAAGCGACAGCAGCAAAACTATCCAACTTATGAACAATAGCTTTCGGACAAAGAGATATTATCCCATCTTTAATGGTAGGAACTTTACTTGTTCCTCCGGTAAATAAGATAGTGTCAATATGATCAGGGTTAACGCCTGCTTGATTTATTGTTTCTTTTGCCTTTTTACAAATTGAAGACACTTCGTAATTAACAGTTTCTTCAAACTCTTCTTTTGTGATAGGAATTTCCAATTCATCGACTGTCTCGTATAAATCAATCTCCGTCCATTGGGATGTACTTAAATCAATTTTTGCTTGCTCGGTTGCAAAACAGATATTATGTGCAATCTGTTTTTCTAATATATGGACATACCGTTTCAATAATTCTGGCTTTTCTGCGTACTGCTCTAAATTTTTAACACTAGCTATAACTTCGGGGTTATAGAGTCGAACTATTCTTTCCCATTTCGATAAGTCTGTAAAGTAGGTCATCGGGATAGGTAAGCCGTCTTTGGTATGCGTATTTTTGCCGAAAGATGGCATAACTTTCATAAAATTCACTTTATAATCTAAATCTGTTCCCGCAATATGAATGCTGTCATTAGATAAAATATCCTGAGTTCTATCTGATTTTAACTTATTTTTAGGAGAAAGTTTAATAACTGTAAAATCAGATGTTCCGCCGCCTATATCGGCAACAAAAACAAGCTGTTCTTCCGTTATTTGTTTTTCATAATCTAGAGCGGCCGCGATCGGTTCGTATTGAAAACCGATATTTTTGAAGCCTAAATTTTTACAAATTTCATATAAGGTTGTTTGTGCTTTCTTATCTTCTTTTTCAATATCTGAAAAGTGAACAGGTCTTCCGACAATGATGTCGGTTAAAGATTGCCCAACCTCTTTTTCAGCCTTGTCCTTCATGTGTGATATGAAATAACTGATAATATCATCAAACCTGACATAATCAGTACCGATACATGTTCCCTCCCCAATAACAGAACAACCAAGAAGGCTCTTTAAACAACGCATAAATCGACCAGATTCAGCATTTAAATAGCGATTAACTGCTACACTTCCAAAATCTACGCTGTGAACATTAGAATTTCTGAAGAAAATTGTGGTAGGAATTACTTTTTTATTTAATTCAAGGTTTACCAAACAAATATCTTCTCGGGTACTACCAATGCCTATTGCTGAATTGGATGTTCCAAAATCAACACCTGCAACAAATTTTTTATTCATAAAAATCTCCTTTTTTGTAGTATATTATACTTTTTTTTACAAAAAAATCAACAAAATTTGCGATTTTAAAATATCGGTAAATGACTTTTCTTTTTTTATTCATGTAAAAATTGTGCCAATGTAGACAAATAAAAATAATGATCTTATGCGGTTAAAATCAACATATAGTATGTCCTATTGGAGCAGGTATGTGAATATTTTGTGCATGGACTTTTTTTCTTCTTTATATTTTCTTTTATTATTTTTTATTATTTTTCACTTTTAAAAAGTCTTGAAAGCCGCCCAAAATAAGGATTTTGGCAGAAAATAAGATGTTTTGAAGAAAGGTAGAAAAAAGAGCCTTTAACGATTAGCAAACCGCTGCCTTACCGTTCGGCCAACGCTCCGATGTAGCTTTCTTATAGGGGATTTTATTCCGAAAGTCAATCTTTTTTTCAGAAGAAAGAAACTATTCGTAAAATAAAGGATGTATAGAATGAAGAAGAAATTGACCGTCTTGTCAAACGCTTGTATCAACTAGGCGCAAACGTCCTGTTATCTGACATGGCCACATGATAAAAGGGGCGAAAAGTCTTGACTGCCGGTGTGAATTTCGGATCGGTTGAGTGTGTTTATGTATGTGAAGGAACGGATCTGGCTTTATCTTATCTCTCTTTGGAAGAAGCAAACGTTCCAATAATCGAAAAGTTATTCTAGATGCAACGGTCAACCGGAAGAAAGGTTGCCCGATTCCGGAAAGTAAACCCTGCTGCTGCGTGCGGGACAGCCGGCGGAGTTGGCCGGGGCGTATGTCTTGTTGGCATCGGATGAATCCAGTTTTACGACAGCGGAAGTTTACGGCGTGACAGGCGGCCTGCATACAACATGATTCTTTTATCGGCGGATTCATTTTTTTATCGACAGCCGGTTTATCTTTTTTTATAATGACGCCATTGAACTAAATATGAAAGGATAGATCATGACAAAAATCAGTTTATGGGCCGCTCTTTTAATCACGGTCAGCTTACCATCTGTTGCCGCACCTTATTTCGGTGTTCGCGGTGGTATTACAGAAACGCGGATGGAACATAAAGCCGCGGATGTGCGTGAGTCGGAATTAGACGGGATGATTTCGCCTTATATCGGATACCGGATGGGTTTCTTGCGGGTTGAAGCGGAATATACGTATCGGGCCGAAGGGACGTATACCAAACCGGCTTTTGACCACACGTCTCAATCGGTCATGGGAAATATGTATTTAGAACCAGCTTATAGATCAGCCGTTCATCCGTATATCAGCGCCGGTGCCGGGGTTACATTTCATAAGTTTGATCCCGTGGTCGGTTCTTCGGATGAAGACAACACATTTACGTGGTCTGTCGGTGCCGGGTTAGGGGTAGAACTTTCTCATAATTTGTTCATGGATTTCGGATACCGGTTTGTCGATATGGGTAAGCCTAAATTTGAAGAAGTCGAATATGACGCGTGGTCGAATGAAGGATATATCGGGTTAAGATTCCAATTTTAACAAATAAGGATAAAGCATGAAGCAGATTTTCGGATTGTTCGGCGCTTGTTTGATGGCGTTGCCGGTGAAAGCGATCATCATTTAGAGGCTGTTTTAAACAGCTTGTGAGAAATTAAAGAGCCGCCTCGCAAGGGGCGGTTTTTTGTATACAGGAAAGGGGGCTGTTTCAAACGGCCCTCTTTTTTTATGAGAAAAGCGTGTCTTTTTGTTCGATTCGGTACCTTTGCCCGAGATGAAATGCCCCTTTTTACGGGGTTATTTTTTTGGTTTTTTTATGCAGAAAGTTCTTGACAGTGGGGGGGGGGGGTAATGTATGATATTTCCAAGTCTGATGGTAAAGAGGAGGAAACGATGAAGTTTAGCAGTATTTTTGGGAAAAAAGGATTCGGGAAAGGGTCGTTTGGGGGAAAGGACAGTTCGGGACAATCAATTAAATGTATCGGCGGTTCGCACCCCCGCGCCCTTTCGCCCCGCCGATGGGGCAAACAAAAAGGCCGTTCGGATCTTTCCGCCGCGCCGAAATTCTTTGGGCGCGCGGCGCGACGGGTTCCTTCCCCATCTGGACGAACCCTTCTAGAGATGCTTGCCGTCCTCGCCATCATCGGGGTTCTGTCTATAACGGCTTTGGTCGGATTTACATACGCCATGAACAAACACCGGGCGAACGAGACGATATACGATGTGATGCTGCGCGGGACGAATGTTCCGATGATAGATGAGAACTATTATAGTAAGCCTTCAGGATATGAGTTTTTATTTCCCGGTTTAGGACAGAATAGTGGTCGTCAAGGAGTATACTACCCCATGTCGACGAAGAAGGATAGTGGCAGTTCATATTATGTAGAGGCGACTGGTGTTAGCTATCGCGTATGTGAACTCATCTTAAAGATGGAGCCGACGGACATCGACCAAATAGTAGTGAATAATTCCGTTTATCAAGGGGACAGTGATATATGTGGGGATAGTGATAGTTTAGCGATGCGGTTCTGTTTTGGCAGTGATGGGACGATATGTAATGGGACGGGTACCGGTGGTGGCACTAGCTCAGGGGACACAGGTTCAGGAGGAGACAGTAGTTCAGGAAGTGGTTCGGAAAGCGGGGGCGATAGTGGCTCAAGTTGTAATCCCGCATGTAATAGTTGTTCAGTTTGTGTAGATGGACAATGTGAAGTTAGCCCATGTCCTATTCCTTCTTGTCCTGAAGGACAAC
>CALWMX010000111.1 GCA_944382105.1 uncultured Butyrivibrio sp. | reverse complement strand
GCTAAGCTTGTACACCGGAATTGTCCGTAAGCTCTGCCCATGCACAATCCTTGGCGGAAAATACATACATTACCTGAATGCAAAGCGGGTGATGGGAATCGAACCCACGTATCCAGCTTGGAAGGCTGGTGTTCTACCATTGAACTACACCCGCATATAAGTCGGGGTGACAGGATTCGAACCTGCGACCTCTTGATCCCAAATCAAGCGCTCTAGCCAAGCTGAGCCACACCCCGATTACGCTTTATACGGCATATTCTCATCCAGCTTTGCCAGACGCAAGTGTTATTATACTTGACTGATATAAGAATGTCAACACTTTTTTGAAATTTTTTCCGGGCATGGTTCTTACCGCAGGCGTTGCATGTCATCCGTTATTTTAGTCCAGATAATAATCTTTAAAAACAACCTCTCCGGCATCATCAGTCACCGCAATGATATAGCTGGGCTTATGTCCCGGCTGTCTGGGAAGTGTAAGGCTTCCCGGATTGACAACCGTAATCCCGCCCTCACAATCTATCTCCGGACAATGAGTATGCCCATACATGACTATATCGCAGTCAAGCCCTCCGGCATACCGCCTGAGCTGTGACGTTCCACCGTAAACTCCCAGATAATGTCCGTGAGTTATAAGGGTTCTGTGTTTTCCCACCATAATAATGCTTTCCGCCGGAAGCATTGATGAGTAATCATTATTTCCCCTTACCATATAACATGGAATACCCGTTGTCTCTTCCAGATAATCTTCAAGACCGCACAAATCTCCCAGATGTATCATAAGGTCGATATTTTTCTCTTTTTGGATAACGCGCATAAGATTGCCGTTGCGGCCGTGGGTGTCGCTCACCACAAGTATTTTCATTTTATTATCCTTCTCTCCTCAAGGATTTTTTTCATTGCTGTAAGAGCCTTTCCCCTGTGGCTTATGGCATTTTTCACATCCGGATCCATCTGTCCGGTAGTCATCCCGTATTCCGGCACATACACTATGGGGTCAAATCCGAACCCGTTTTCACCTGCCGGCTCCTTGGCTATAACTCCCTCTATCGTGCCTCTCGTGGTAATGATTTCTCCGTCCGGAAATGCTGCCGCAATCACGCATACAAACCGCGCGCTCCTGTCGCTTCCCTCGACGCCCTCAAGACGCTCTATAAGATTCCTGTTTTTTATTTCATAGGATGTGTTTTCTCCCATATATCTTGCGGAATATATTCCCGGCTCCTTGTTAAGCGCGTCTATCTCAAGTCCGGAATCATCTGCCAGCACAAGCTGACCCGTCATTTCCATTACCGCCTTGGCTTTAATAACGGCGTTTTCTTCAAAGGTACTCCCGTTCTCCACGATTTCAACGTCTATTCCCGCTTCCTTCATCGAGATTATCTCTTCTCCGATATCTCCCAGAATAGCCTTTATTTCTTTCAGTTTGCCCTGATTGCCCGTTGCGAAAATCATTTGTATTTCTCCTTCAAAGTATTTTGTTCACTTAATATCGTCAGTATACATCTTAAGACATAAATTGCAGTTCTGTGTTTTCTCCACATGCTCCCATCTGTTGCCGTTAAGGCTGATATAACCCTCTCCGTCACTCAAATCCACGGTTGCAGTGGCTTCGTCCGCCCTGTACTCTATAGCTATTGGATGGACGGAGTTTGGCGTACTGATATATACAACGACGGCATATCTGCTGCCTTCTTTCAGTTCATACTGCTTATCCGCTTCGACGGTATAATATCCCGCGTTGGAGACGGAACCGGCAGCGATAAGCTTTTTGTTCATAAAGGAGGCTTCGTCCTCAAAATCCTCCACAAAATATACTTCGTATTCCGTGTCCGCTCCCGTTGCATAAAATCCTACGGCTTTAAGCAGCTCATCGCCGCCTGCCTCATATACGTTGGCAAAATATGCGTACTCCCTGCCGTAGCCCAGTTGTCCGACCCAGCCGCACAAATCGCTTTGGTAAATATTATTATAGTTATTTTTGTCTTCTATTGACGTGTACACAATATTATGTACACCTATATTGCTGTCATAATACGATACGTAAAAATATCCCCTGTCTCCGAAATTTTCACCCCAGCTGTTCATACATATAAATGCGCCGTCTCCGTCCGGTTGGGTGGCAAAGGCGGATGCCGGATAGGAATCATCCCATCCCACAATGACAATATCGTGATTTGCTTTCTCCGTCCCGATATAGCAGTAGGATTGATTATCCGCATTGTACGAAGGGCTGCTTATCCCGTTGGCATCGCTTACGGACAGATAAAGCGAGCTCTGTACTCCTCCGTACAGAAAAACCGCCTTCTTGATTCCGTCAAAATTTTTGCTCTCTATAATCTGCATTTCCTGAACATGGAATGCCGGACTTAGTCCGTCGGGAGACACTCCGTCTCCGTAAGGGTCTTCTTCTTCATAGACAGGCCCTTTCCATGCCGCAAGATATGCCATGGACATATTGAATTCGCCGCCCTGACTCTGGTCAAGATTATAACCGTTATGCCATGTCATATGGTCCTCTGAAAAATCATATACCCCTTCGGGCAAAAGAGCGGACTCCAGGGCAGTCAGCGAGGCGAATGCCCAGCATGTTCCGAAATCGGCCTGGTCCTTTACCGCCGAGCCTTTTCCCACTTGTCGGTAATCATAAGCATAAGGATATATTTTTTCGTCAGGTTTGGTGTTTATAAGCGTTGCGGTATATGTCATGGAATCCCAGCTGTATTCATAAGGAAGATATGTTCCGATTATATCGAGCGGAATAAACATTTCATCCCCGTAAAGAACCGCGGGCGTATACAGTTCAAATTCCTCGTCTCCTACGGTAACGGTATTTTTGTCCGCTTCCACCGTAATTCTGGTATTGCCCTTCTCTATCATTGTCATTCCGGGATAATACCTGTTCACGGCACAGGAAAAAACGTCAGTGAGTATTTTTTCACTGACCATCACGTTAAGCTCATCATCCGCATATATTTTTCCGGGAGCTATGTCCGCATTTTTACCGTCCACATTAAGAGTTATTCCCCCGTCATTGGCCGCCTGTGACATCAGATAATTCCACCGGTACGACCTGACTATTCCGGTGTCGCCGCGGACAATCTCAACGGAACGCTGCGTTTCCATGTATTTTATCCCAAAAGCGGCCGCAATCAGGATTATTATAATTATATAGATCTTTTTCCTGTTTCTCAATTATAATCCCGCTTTCCGTAACTTCCCTTGGGCTTAGGTCCAAGGAACTGATAATAAAAAGTTTTAATCATTCCGTTGTAAATCTTGCGGTTTTTGTCGGCCCTGCGGCCAACATTACGCTCCGTGTCTTCATACGACGTTATAAGATAAGCAGACCATGTGGCAAGTTTTGCAAACTGCCTTCCGAAGCCGCCGTAAATCTCCGGAAGCCTCTCCTTTTCTTCAAGCCTTTCACCGTAAGGAGGATTGGTTATAATAAAACCGTACTCGCCTTCATGGGTAAAATCCTCGGCTTTCCCTACTCCGAAATGCACCATTCCCGCGACGCCTGCTCTTCTCGCATTTTCTTTTGCCAGACGGATTACTTCCGCATCCATGTCATAACCTTCAATTGAAACACTGATATTCGTGTTGACCGTTTCCTGCGCTTCATTGACTGCATTGTACCATAACTGCCTGTCTATAAAATTCGTCCAATGCTCCGCCGTAAAACCTCTGTTTGCACCCGGAGCAATTCCTGCCGCCATCATGGCCGCCTCTATGACGAAGGTTCCGCTTCCGCAAAAAGGGTCCACAAGTATTCTGTCTTTTTTCCATGGAGTAAGCATAATGAGCGCTGCCGCCAGCGTCTCCGATATTGGCGCCTTTCCCGCTTTGGTACGGTAGCCGCGCTTGTGCAGGGATTCCCCGGAAGTGTCAAGGCATACCGTAACCTCATCCTTGTTGAGAAAAACCCTTACCGGATAGTCGTCACCGCTTTCCTCAAACCAGCTTACATGATAACAGCTTTTCATCCTCTCCACCATGGCTTTTTTGACTATCGACTGTATATCCGACGGACTGAAAAGCCTGCTGTTTACAGAGCTTGCCTTAGTAACCCAGAATCTGCCGTCCTCCGGTATAAATTCCTCCCAAGGGCACGCCTTCACGTTTTCAAAAAGTTCATCATATGTAACCGCCCTGAACCTTCCGACACAGATAAGGACACGCTCCGCCGTCCTCAGAAAAATATTGGCGCGGCATACGGCATCAGCGTCGCCTGTAAAGCTTACCCTGCCGTCTTCCACTCTGTCTATATCATAGCCTAAATCATATACTTCTCTTTTCAGAACTGCCTCAAGTCCGAAATGACATGGCAGAATAATCTGGAATCTCTTCATTGGTTATATCCTTAAACTGTTCTATAGTTTATAATATAGTTCCTTTTCACATCCCATGTCAATGAATTTATTTTTGTTCCAGATGATTTCCTTTGTATCCCCTTATTCCTCCCATAAGCGCCTTAACCACATACCCGCGGTCATAAAGCTCCTTTGCCGCCAGAAGCGATGTTCCTCCCCTCTCACAATACAAAATAAGTATAAGGTCCCTGGGCATTTTATTGTACTCCTTTTCAAGCTTTTCAAACGGAATACATATGGCATTTTCTATATGTTCCTTTTCAAATTCCTTGTACTCCCTTACATCTATAATCAACGCCCTCTTATTATAAATGTATTTATCTATATCGCGTGATGAAATAGTCTCAAATCTTAACATAGCATTCCCCCATAATTGTGATTTCATAATTTATTGTATTCAAGGCAAAAATGTCCTGACACACAGGCCGCCGGTCTCACCGTCATACATTTTTATGACACGGGGCGGATATTATCCGCCCCAAAGCCTGCCGGTTTATTTGCAGTTGTAAGAATTAGTGCCGTTCGTCTGGCTTGTTCCGTTCTTCGATGAGTTTTTAGTGGAATTCTTGCCGGACTTGTTGGTTGTGTTTGTTTCGTTGTCCGAATTATACGCATTGCCTGCGTTTGCCCCGTTGTACGAATTTGAAGCTTTGTTTGTGTTTTTTGCATTGCTTGAGTTTGATGAATTTCTTGCCATTTTTATATACCTCCTTGCGCCTTTTTACAAGGCCACATAAAATATTTTGCGTATTTTTAAATTTTTTATACATTTTTTTAAAAAAGGGGTTGCTTTTTTCGACATGATATGCTATAGTTCTTAATGTAGAAAGCGAACGGAAATAGCTTTCTATATAACCCCTTATTAATTATTTATACTCCCCTCATTAAGACGACTAGAGGTTCCCCCCTCTAGTCGTTTTAATTTACACAAGCCATAGGAGTCCACAGACCTCTCTCATTATAACCTTTCGGCCTGAAGCCTCATAAAAACACAACGGCACCGTCCCTATTTGGGAACGGCGCCGTCTTTCATATCTCTTCCTGTCAGAAGCATTACTATCACACTTATCAGAAACGGTATATAATATGTGGAAGCTCTGTAAAGCACAACACATGAACCCGCCATTATTTTACCGAAAACAGCGGCAAACAGCAGCGAAAACACCACTTCAAGCGAGCCCACCCCTCCGGAGGTGGGAATAACTCCCATAATTAACTGCATAAGAGCTGTTACGGTTATTGCCTGTGCAACAGTAACGCCTCCCAGATCTCCGCCGGATGCATATATCGCTATAACCGGTATGACATACCAGCAGCTCATTTTTATTATATTGGTCGCTGAAAATTTAATCCATGCGGACGGATTTTTGATAATGTTTTTAGTCCCTTCACGAAGCGCGCCCAATTGATTTTTTATTTTATCCTTAAACGGAACAAAACGCTCTTTTCTCAGAATGAAATCCAGCAGCTTAACCAGAAATTTATGGAACCATTCCGTTGCGCATATAAGTATAAGCGATGTTATAATGACAATATTCAGTCCGACGCCAAGATATATATAGCCGAATGTAGAAGAAAAATTCCTAAGCACAAAAGAATTATTGAACAAGAGCATTACAACCGCATAGGCAACAATTATTGTCTTATGAAAAACATATGGCATTGTCGTAATTGCAAATCCCCTGCCGATACTTATGCCTTTGTTGTGAAGATATAAAACCTGCCCCGGCTTGATACCCGCGCCGAATGTTGTAACATTAAAGAAAATACTCATATATGATATTGCAATACAGCGCAGCAGATTAAGCGGGGTTCCGTCTCTTTTGAGAAGATAATAATACATGATTGCATCTATAACGTAATACATATTGCCAAGAGCAACCATACCGATAAATATCTTTATGCTTGTCTTGGAAAGCTGGTATGCAATATCCTTATATGAATCCTTAAAAAGATTATACAGAATTAAAGCCGTAAGCAAAATTACAGCCTCATAAACGATTATTTTAATTATTTTCTTAGTCTTATTGCTCATGCTTCACGTTCCGTCCGTTACTTTTCATTAACAACGTTTGCTCTGCACAACCTGCCGGCTCTGCATGTTTTCCCATAATGACTTTATCTGTAAATAAAAAATGGAACCTGCCTCTCCTGACAGGTTCCAACGCGCCAGAGAGGATTCGAACCCCCGACACCACGGTCCGTAGCCGTGCGCTCTATCCAGCTGAGCTACTAGCGCATACCATCGCAGACTTTCTGCAACATTGTTAATTCTACAATGGTTGCCGTATATTGTCAAGTATTTTTTACCTTATTTACGAGAATTTGGCAAGCATCTCCTGTTTCATTTTATATAACTCCATTGACAAATCCACATAATGAGTATGGGGGTTTTCAAATCTCTGTTCCTCCGGCCACACCGTAGTTGACAGCTGCTCTCTTACCTTCTGCTGTATTTCCTTCAGCGTCGGAAGCTCATAGACAAGCTTTCCTCCGGCAAATATCTGTTTCTGAAGCTTCTCACATGTAAAATTCGTAAATGAGCGTCTTTTCCAAGGCTTGATTTCATCCATATACGGATAAGGCTTGGTATCATCAATTATCTCGTCGGCCAGCGTTATCACATCTGCTATTCCATATCCGCTGTCCCTGTCATATATTCTCCACAGCGTCTTAAATCCCGGATTTGTTATTTTTTCCACGTTTTCCGATATCTTAATCTTAGGCTCGTATACGCCGCTTTCGCTTTCAACCGCCGCAAGCTTGTACACTCCCCCGAAAACAGGCTCGGATTTAGCCGTAATCATTCTCTCTCCGACTCCGTATGAATTAATTCTTGCACCCTGCTTATTCAGCGAAGTAATGAGATATTCGTCGATACTGTTGGAAACAACAATACTGCAGTCCTCGCATCCTGCCGAATCGAGTATTTTTCTGACTTTTTTTGTCAGATAAGCAAGGTCTCCGCTGTCGATTCTTACGCCTTTCAGCCTCTTTCCCATAGGTTCAAGCACTTCTTTTGCAACTTTTATTGCATTTTGAACTCCGCTGCCCAGCACATTATATGTGTCTATCAAAAGAATACAGTTGTCCGGATATACCTCTGCATACGCCTTAAACGCTTCATATTCACTGTCAAAAAACTGAACAAAGGAATGAGCCATTGTTCCTACCGCCGGAACTCCGAACATCTCATCCGAAATAGCCGTAGCGGTGGCTCCGACTCCTCCGATATAGCAGGCTCTTGCTCCGTATATGGCGGCGTCGCTTCCCTGCGCCCTTCGTGCCCCGAATTCCATAACAGATGCGTCCCCTGCCGCCCTTACGATTCTGTTGGCCTTGGTGGCAATAAGCGACTGATGGTTTATTGTGAGCAGCAGCATGGTCTCTATAAGCTGAGCGTCAATTAAAGGAGCGACTACCGTTACAAGCGGTGTGTTCGGATAAACTATAGTCCCCTCAGGCACCGCATACATATCGCCCGTAAACTTAAAGTTCCTCAGGTAGTCCAAAAATCTGCCGTCAAACATATTCTTGCTTTTGAGATATTCAATGTCCTCATCTTCAAATGAAAGGTTCTGAATATACTCCACAAGCTGTTCAAGCCCGGCACAGATTACAAACCCTCCATTGTCCGGATTGCGTCTGTAAAACATATCAAACACAACTTTTTTATCCTTAAGCCCTTTAACAAAATACCCGTTGCTCATGGTAAGCTCATAAAAGTCCATAAGCATTGTGAGATTTCTTTTGTCTTTTATAAAATTGTTCATTTCTTTACTTCCTTGGCATAATATATTTTATATATATTAGTCCTCTTTAAAATAATTGTCAAGTTGTGTAAATACATATGACAAGACAGATAATCCAAACCATACAATATAAAATCGGATTTTCGGATTTATAAAGCCGGTATAATTTTGCTTTTACAAAAATGCCAGTAATTCATTCATAAAATCCTGTTCGATATTTATGAGCTCAAAAACCATATCCCGCACCTTTGTCTCAGCCTGTTTGTACTTATTATAATACTTACTCAGCGATTTGATTCCCATATTGCAGCCGTCAACCAGCATTTCGGCTATTCTGCTGTTGCTGTCATCAACAGCAAGCTTAATCTCTGTTCCGAACCATGCCATTGCCTTTGTAACCTTCGACGGATCCTTTTCATCCTCTCCTGCGGCATTAAGCATATTGTGACATTCATCGCCAAGCTCGATATGTTTTTTATCATAATCCTCAACCAGTTTTTTCAGACAGTTGTCCTTAATATAAGGTATAATCTGTTCCATGCTGTCGGTGGCATTTTTACATCCGCTGTTGCATTCTTTAAGCAAATTTATACTGTTTTCATTCATATCAGTTACCTCGCAAATAAAAAATAAACATATTGCTAACACTTAATATGAGAGCTTTGTTCCGAAAATATGCAGAAAAAAACGAACGGCTTTTCCCCATGTACACAAAGCATAACAATTGTTTACACATTGACGGTTTTTGAATACTGTGATAGTATCAAGAAAAAATAAACTGTCTAATCGGGATTTAATATGGAGGTATTATGTATACAGCACTTGGTTTATTAATTCCGTTTGCCGGCACAACGCTGGGCGCCGCCATGGTTTTCCTCATGCGCAGCAAAATGAGCACACGAATTGAAAAGGCACTTTTAGGCTTTGCCTCCGGCGTTATGATAGCGGCGTCAATATGGTCATTGCTTATTCCCGCCATAGAGATGTCTGCAGACCGCAAAGTGCCGTCATGGTTCCCTCCATCCATAGGATTTCTTCTGGGAATGGGCTTTCTTCTCCTTCTTGACACCGTCACCCCGCATCTGCATCTCAACAGCAGTACGCCGGAGGGACCTAAATCAAATTTAAAAAAAACAACAATGCTTGTCTTTGCGGTCACGCTCCATAATATTCCTGAGGGAATGGCTGTGGGAGTTACTTTTGCAGGAATGCTTGCGGGCGAAACCGGAATAACTCTTGCCGGCGCTTTTGCCCTGTCAATCGGAATTGCAATCCAGAATTTCCCTGAGGGAACAATTATATCGATGCCGCTCAAATCCGAAGGCATGAGTAAGCCGAAAGCATTTTTTTACGGTGTTATTTCAGGGGTTGTGGAGCCAATCAGCGCATTGATAACTATTCTTTTTGTGGGTGTGGTTGTTCCCGCACTGCCATATATTCTCGCATTTGCCGCAGGCGCAATGATTTATGTTGTTGTGGAAGAGCTGATTCCGGAAGCACAGTCCGGCAAGCATTCCAACATAGGAACAATCGGCGTTGCCTTTGGCTTCGTAATAATGATGATACTTGACGTGGCGCTGGGATAATTTTATTTACGGAATATCATTTATCTTTATTTTATTTCATGCCAATCTAATATAAAGGGTTAAGATAAGAAAATATGAACGATAAAGAATACTCAACAAAAACACTTCTCAAAAGATTTTTACCTTATTATAAAAGCCATAAGGGCGTGTTGTTCACGGACCTTTTCTGTGCATCGCTTACTACTCTTTGCGAGCTTGTACTTCCTATGATTATAAGATATCTTACTGATACGGGAATGAATGACATAGCAAGCCTTTCCATAGCTATCGTGGGCAGACTTTCACTCCTGTATCTGGCTTTGCGCTGCATCGACTGCCTTGCCAATTACTATATGGCAGATATGGGGCACGTGATGGGCGCTGCAATGGAAACAGACATGAGACGCGACGCATACGCGCATCTGCAGAAGCTCTCAAACACTTACTACAATAATACAAAAGTCGGCCAGATAATGGGGCGTATAACCAATGACCTTTTTGACGTTACGGAGTTTGCACACCATTGTCCCGAAGAATTTTTTATTGCAGCGGTCAAGGCTATAATATCTTTTATTATATTATCAACCGTAAATTTCTGGCTGACGCTGATTATATTTATTATTGTTCCGGTGATGGCCGTTGTGTGCATAAAGCTTAACAGGCGAAGCCGAAAAGCTTTTGCCAAGCAGCGTGTACAGATAGGAGAACTCAACGCCTCCCTTGAAGACAGCCTTCTGGGACAAAAAGTAGTTAAAGCTTTTACCAATGAGGACACGGAGATCGCCAAGTTTGAAAAAGGCAATCTTAAATTTTATGATATCAAAAAAGAGACTTATAAATATATGGCAACTTTTCAGACTGCTACAAGAGCCTTTGACGGACTTATGTATCTGATGATTGTTTTTTTTGGCGGCATTTTTCTTATCAAAGGGATTATTAGTGCAGGCGATTTGGTTGCCTATGTAATGTATGTGACTACTCTTATAGCCACAATCAGAAGGATTATAGAATTCGCCGAACAGTTTCAGCGCGGACTGACCGGAATTGAGCGTTTTTTGCAGATAATGGATGCGGATATTGACATATTTGATGAACCTGACGCAATAGAGCTGTCCGACGTCGCCGGTGAAATTTCATTTGAGGATGTGTCGTTTGAATATCCTGACGACCACAATGTTGTTTTTTCTCACCTTAATCTCATTGTACATAAAGGCGAAAAGCTGGCTATTGTGGGCCCGTCCGGCGGCGGCAAAACAACGCTCTGCAATCTTATTCCGCGTTTTTACGATATTGACAGCGGCTCAATCAAAATCGACGGACAGGATATAAGAAGGTTTACTCTGAAAAGCCTCCGCAAAAATATAGGCATTGTACAGCAGGACGTTTATCTTTTTTCCGGTACCGTAATGGAAAATATATTATACGGTAATCCCGACGCTTCCCGTCAAGATGCGATTGACGCTGCCAAAAAAGCCGGTGCGGACGATTTTATAACGGAATTAAAAGACGGATATGATACTTATGTGGGCGAACGCGGCGTAAAGCTTTCCGGCGGACAAAAGCAGCGTATCAGCATTGCACGCGTATTCCTTAAGAATCCTCCGATAATGATTCTTGATGAAGCTACCTCAGCTCTCGACAATGAAAGCGAATTTGCCGTCGCGCAGTCTCTGAACAAGCTTTCCGAAGGCAGAACAACCATCACCATAGCTCACCGTCTTTCCAGCATCAAAAATTCCGACCGTATTCTGGTGCTCACCGACAAAGGTATTACCGAGGAAGGGACTCACGATGAATTGATGGCGCTTAAAGGTATCTATTATGATTTTTACACAATGGCAGACAGGCTGAAATAGTCTTCTATACTTTCATCACTTAGCATATCGTATTTTCAACCATGAAATCATATCTCGAACCGCAAAATACCAAAAACCTCTTTTGTTATGATAGACAAAAGAGGTTTCTTTCATAATGCCGGCGACCGGGGTCGAACCGGTACGGGTATTTCTACCCACGGGATTTTAAGTCCCGGGCGTCTGCCAATTCCGCCACGCCGGCAAAAAATGGGACCTACAGGGCTCGAACCTGTGACCCTCTGCTTGTAAGGCAGATGCTCTCCCAGCTGAGCTAAGATCCCGGATTTTTTACAAAAGCTTGCATATTATAAAATTTCTAACAACGACCCGAATGGGACTCGAACCCACGACCTCCGCCGTGACAGGGCGGCGCTCTAACCAACTGAGCCATCGGGCCATATCTCATTGTATAAACATAGCAGACGCAACGAACATAAATGAACCAAGCGTCTGCAGTCATCGGGATTTTCCTTTGACGTAGTGGACCTTCGGGGACTCGAACCCAGGACCGACCGGTTATGAGCCGGTTGCTCTAACCAACTGAGCTAAAGGTCCATAAAAGCCGACAATCGGACTTGAACCGATAACCTGCTGATTACAAATCAGCTGCTCTGCCAATTGAGCCATGTCGGCGTATTAACTTAAATTCGCAGCTGATTTGTAATCAGTCTGCTCTGCCTACAATAATTGTAAATTATTGTCATGAATTGAGCCATGTCGGCATATTCAATATTTTAAAATGACCCCAACGAGATTCGAACTCGTGTTACCGCCGTGAAAGGGCGATGTCTTAACCGCTTGACCATGGGGCCTTTTCAGTTTAAAAAAGTGAATTTCAAATTGCAACCTATGCACTTGAAGTTCACCATGAGCTCCCCGAGCAGGGCTCGAACCTGTGACCCTCTGCTTGTAAGGCAGATGCTCTCCCAGCTGAGCTAAGATCCCAGACTTTTAAAAATATTACATCATATAAAATTATATGAACGACCCGAATGGGACTCGAACCCACGACCTCCGCCGTGACAGGGCGGCGCTCTAACCAACTGAGCCATCGGGCCACATTATATGAAAAATATGTATTGTTCCTTCAAAACCACACACTAAATACCTCATATCCTTTACATCAGGATAACCTTTCCTCTTCCCTGACCTTGGTCAAGCTTTCGACCTATTAGTATCAGTCTGCTCCACGTGTCACCACGCTTCCACCTCTGACCTATCTACCTCGTAGTCTTCAAGGGGTCTTACGCTTTCGCTCGGATATCTCATCTTGAGGGGGGCTTCACGCTTAGATGCCTTCAGCGTTTATCCCTTC
>CALWMX010000110.1 GCA_944382105.1 uncultured Butyrivibrio sp. | reverse complement strand
CCTTTGTGGCGCCAAGCGCCAGAGCTCCTTCATAGTAGCTCTCCGGCACGGCCCTGATTGCCGATTCCGACACGCTTATTATGGTAGGAAGCACCATTATGCCCAATATTATAGACGCAGAAAGAATACTGTAACCTTTCCCGCCTATATTATCGCGTACAAAAGGCACAATAACCATCATACCAAAAAATCCGTATATAATTGAAGGTATTCCGGCAAGAAGATTAACGATGGGACTTGCTATTTTGTAAACCGGCTTCGGACAAAACCTTGCCATGAACACTGCCATAAATATTCCAACCGGAACGCCTATTACAAGCGCCCCGGCCGTTACCAAAAGGCTTCCCACTATCATTGGTAAAATTCCGTAAAAACCGTTGCTTGGTTTCCACACTTTACCTGCGAGGAAATCTCCCAATCCTATTTCTTTCATTGCCGGAATTCCTCTTGAGAACATGAAGTAGCAAACAAGTACAACCGCTACGATTGATACGCATGCAAGCACCAGAAATACCACTTCCATTATTTTATCAAATGCTTTTCTCATTCAGAACTCCTCGAATTCATATAAAATTTATTACTGAACGTCTTCCCAGGTTGTATATTCTCCTGTATAGATTTTCATAATCTGGTCCATTGTAAGGTCTTCAACAGTTGAATTATTGTTTACGATTACTGCAATTCCGTCAATTGCTATAACTGTATTCACAAGTCCCGCATCCGTTTCGCTGTCCTTAAGCTCACGTGAAGCCATACCGATGTCGCTGATTCCGGAGATCGCATCCTGCATACCGGTTGAAGAGTCGCTCTGGTTGATTGTTACAGTTATGTCAGAGTTTACGGCTTCAAATGCCTCTTTAAGCTTCTCCATTACCGGAGTTACCGATGAAGAACCGGATACTTTTACTTCGCCTGATGCGCCTGAAGCCTCATAGCTTGCTGCATCCTCGTCTGCCGCAATATATCCGTTTTCCTCAATGATTGCCTGTCCCTCAGAGCTCATAATATAGCTTATGAAATCCTGAGCAGCCTCGCTCACACCGTCTGTTTTTGTTGCGATGTTGAACGGACGCTGTACAGCATATGAGCCTGACTTAACGTTGTCAACGGTTGCTTCTGTTCCGTCAACCTTAACAGCCTTTACATCGTCATTGAGTGAACCAAGTGAAATATAGCCGATAGCATATGTATCGCCGCTTACTGTTGTGAGTACGTTCTGGGTGCTTGACTGAATTATTGCCTCTGCGGTTGTCATATCAACCTTATTTCCGTCAGCGTCTTCCTGCTCAACTCCCGTAATCTCCACAAAAGCGCCTCTTGTACCTGAGCCGTCCTCTCTTGATACAACGGTAATTTCCTTTGAAGCGTCAAAAGCTTCGCCTGAACCGCTTTCACTATTTCCACATCCTGCAAATGCTCCTGCTGCAAGTGCTGCTACAGCCATAAGAGCTGCCGTCTTCTTAAACAAATTCTTTTTCATACTTAAATTCTCCTTTTTTATGCGCCTTCATTCCGGCGCTTTTTTACTGTTTTTTGTAAACTATTTAATTTTGCAAAACCGGACCTATGCGTATTTTTTTAAAGCTTCCATCACGTACGGCTCTTTTTCTTTGTCGCATACCTCCACCTTTATGGGCTTTGAGAGGTCTAAGCTGAAAATACCCATTAATGATTTTGCATCAATGACATACCGTGATGAAACAAGATCGATATCCGTGTCCAATCGTGAAACATCGTTTACAAATGTTTTCACTTTTTCTACAGAATTAAGATTCACCTGCATTGATTTCTTTCCTCCTTTTCTCTTAATCACAGCCATAAGACTATAACATCTATGTAAAATCCAAAGCCTTTCAAATGTGAAATTTATGTAAAATAAACGAAAAAACGCTTTATTTTGCATAAACAAAGCGTTTTTTGTAAAAATTGCGTAAAGACGCAATCAATAATTTTCGGCCTTAACCTGAAAATATGCCTGTGAATGTCCGCACACCGGACATAAAAGCGGTGCGGCTTTGCCTATTACGATATGTCCGCAGTTCAGACACTGCCATATAGCATCGCCCTCTTTGGTAAATACCAGGCCGCCCTCCACATTTGCCAGAAGCTTCCTGTAACGCTCCTCATGCTCCTTTTCTACATTTCCCACAAGCTCAAATAGCGTGGCAATGCTCTCAAAGCCTTCTTCCCTTGCTTCCTTGGCAAAGCCTGCGTACATATCCGTCCATTCGTAATTTTCACCCTCCGCGGCGGTTAACAGATTATCTGTGGTGGAACCAATTCCGTTAAGTATCCTGTACCATATTTTCGCGTGTTCACGCTCATTGGCCGCCGTGTCTTCAAAAATATTGGCAATTTGTATATAGCCGTCTTTTCTTGCCTGCGACGCAAAGTAAGTATATTTGTTGCGGGCCATAGACTCGCCGGCAAATGCCGCCTGAAGATTTGCTTCCGTTTTTGAACCTTTTAATTCCATAACGCCTCCCTGTAATATATGTTTTTCCTGAAACTACATATATTATTGCCCCAAAACCGAATCCTATACCAAATATTTCAAAACATATAAAAATTGCAGACATCAAAAAAAACGGCATCGAAATGCCGTTTTCTTTCATACCCGCTGTCATTTATTTTTCTGCCGGCCTTTTATTATGTTCTGCAGGCCGTCCGTTCTCAACAGGAGTTTTTTGACCGGAGGCCCCGCTATTGCCACTGCGGAAATTTTGACCGCATCAAAAGGAAGGAACGGTATCACACACACAGAAAGGGTATATTTCAAGTCTGTTCCCATTGAGAACATAAACCACACCGTACCGAAAATATAGGCTGCCGCGCATCCCAGTATCATGCCCACGATATATACCCATATCCTGCCTTTGCCGATTTTCAGAAACGCACCGCATACTGCGGCGGTGAAAATAAATCCCACCAGATATCCGCCTGTGGGGCCGGCAAGCTTTCCGACTCCTCCTGAAAAACCCGAAAATACCGGAAGCCCTATAAGCCCTATAA
>CALWMX010000109.1 GCA_944382105.1 uncultured Butyrivibrio sp. | reverse complement strand
GTTATCACAGGATCGTCTTTGTCGATTTTGATATTGCCGACCGATATGGCGCCGGTCATCTGTCCGCTCTCGTTTTTAAGGTATAACTTAACATTCTCTGCGCTTGCACTAATCGTCAGGCCTTCAGAATATTCTCCGTTCAAAGCCTCGGAAACGGTATGGCCCTCCGGCGGCGTAATCATCACATCGCTCGCATACCAGCCGTTGTCTCCCGATGTGCCGGAAATTTCAAATGGCTTAGACGGCGTTGTCAGATAGATGATTTCAAAATCCGCGGTGGCGCTGGCATCGGTATAATCGTCATCTGCCTCCACTGTCACGCGCACGGTGTACTTTCCAACTGCAAAGGGTTTGTCAGTGATATATTTATTGTCCTCGGCATCTCGCGATTTGTACTCCACATTTACAGTGCCGGTCGAATCAGTGTTGTATGTAACATCAGGCACAGCACTGCCGTCATATACCTTGGAAATGTCGTTTGTGATTGCCACGCTGCCTGTCGCTTTCTGCACACTCAGGGCAATGGTGGTCGTTGCGGGAGCATCATTTTTTCCGTCGTCAACGACATACGCCACGCCCAACGGATTGTAGTAAATTGTCAGCGTATGATCTCCGGCTGAGAGCGTGTTGAGCCAGCTTGCCTTAAAGGTGATGGTACCGCCGTTTACCGTATAGTGCGTTCCTGAGGCGAGCAGTGTGCTGTCGCAGTAGATTTTGTCAATGGTGTTGCCGTTGAGGGTGACCTCCGCGGTCACATCCGCTGTGCCTGTCTTGGTAAATGAGATGGACTTGGTTTTCTGCGCCGCATCGGTATACAGAACGATGCCGTTTGAGCTTGCATAGCTCACATTCCCCACCTTATCAGTGATTTTTGCGTAGATGATGTTTTTGCTGTTAGGCTCTATGCTAAAGGGGGCAGAATAGGTCTCCCACTTGCCGATTGCGGCATCTTCCAAGGCGTCGCTGTCGGCATATGCAGTGTCAGACACGAAATATTCCGTCTTTTCAACGCCGGACTCATTGTCGGCCGCCGATATCGTCACCGTCCGGATCTCTTTGAAGAACAAACCGAAGGTAATTCTGTTGAGGAATGAGTTCCACTTGTTTTCGCCAAGCCGGATTTCCGCCATCGGGAGCGTATTGTCAAGCGCTACGCCCTCGACCGCCACAGTCTGGTTTTCGATTATATTGGATATGGTATACACTCCGTTTGCTTCCGGCGTAAGGGTCGTGCCGTTTGCCTCGACGGCAAAGCTGTCCGTCTTATAATACTTGTCCGATATCGTCACGAAAAAGCTGAAGCTTCCGCCCTTCTTGACCGGGCTTGTGCTGCCGCTTGCTGCCGTCACGGTATAGCCCTCCTGGCCGCTTGGCAGCGTGACCGTGTAGGTGTACTCTTTTATCTGAATGGCTTGGTTTGTCGCGTCGTATGCCAGATAATAATCATCTGCACCTGCAAGCGAGAGTTTTTCCAGCATTCCGGCGTCGGTCACGCCCTGCGCGACATAGTAGTCTGCGTTTGCGCTTATTAGGTCTATCGAAAGATCGCCGCCCGTATATGCGCTGCTCGTGCTATCCTTTGCATGGAGCACCAAAACGGCGTTGCTTGCAGAGCTTACCGCATAAATATTGGTGTCCGCCGTGCTGCCGGAGATAACGGGGCTGCCGGAAAGATAGACTCTGACTGCGCTGTTATCTATATTCAGCGCATAGCTATTCGCATTTATCTCACCACCGGAGATGCCAATCTCGCCGCTTTCCGCAGAAATGCCCCTGTTTTGCGAAATGACGCTGCCGCCGGAAAGATTGACGGCAGCATTTGTCATGCCAGCGTTGACCTTGATCGCCTGCGAAGCGCTTCCGGTGCTGGACACCGTGCCGCTGTGGATATTTACCGTACCGCCCGTCGAATCGGTGTTCTCAGAGGGGTCTTCATCAATGACAACGGCGGTGATGCGCGACTCAATGGTACCGCCGTAGAGGTTCAACACCCCTCCGCTGTGGACGAGAACGGGATTATGACTGTTGCTTTCCGCAATCTTTCCGCCTCCCTTACAATCGCAGACGTTGAGCACACCGCCCGCGCCGATGCGGAAAATGCCGTAGGCAGCGGAGCCGGAGATTGTGTGCCCGTTCAGGCATAGGTTGACCGTCCCGGTGATTTCGATGCTTAAATTGACGTTTGTGATATCTTCCGTCAGGTAATAATTGCCTGCGCTTAAGACATTACTATAATAACCGCCAGTGGTGGTTATACCGTCCGCGATGTTACCCTCACCGTCGTCAAGGGCGGTATAGACGACGGCTGCGTGACCGTCATGACCGCAGTCCGCTTCGCCGCAGATGGCGTGGCAGTGGAGCGAGGTGACTCCCTCCCACTGCGCATAAAGAGTTGTTGTCTTGTTTATATTAAACGTATTGCCCGGATAATACATTGTTCCGCTTCCGTCTTTCGCGGTGTTCCAGCCTTTGAACGTATACCCTTCATAGGTAAGCCCGTCGGCAGACTGCACGGTGACCTGGCTTTCGGATGTATAAGCACTATTATCCGTCACCGAACCTGTCGCGCCGTTCGCGTCATAGACAACGTAGATTGGTTCTGTTTCGGAAACGTAAACCTCGTTGTTTTCACTGTTAAGCCATGCATACCAGTCCGTGCCGGAGGAGCCGGTATCGTGGAACTTAAGCCGCGTCATATCCGCCGCTGTAAGCCGGTAGTCCTCCACGCCCTCCGCGATGACGCGGTTTTCCACGCATGCCACATAGATATTGATAGGATACTGAAGGGCGGAGCTGATCTGCATTTTGCGAAGTACATTATAGGTTGAATTCGTGCCGAGAAGAATGCCGTCCTGCCCGCTGTGCTCCTCGCCGTCCCCGAACCGGACGCTGCCGGATATGTACAAAACGGTATCCGCCGTATTATCTGATGAGAAAAAAACTGCTCCGCTTCCCTCATAGTCTGTATAGCTGCTGGTGTTGCCTGAAAAAGCGCCGCCGCGGATATAGGTCTTGGTACCATCCAATCCGGTATTATAAATTGCCCCGCCTCTGCCGTTGGAGGAATTATTCTGGAAGTTTCCTCCATCGATGGTAAGCGTACTCATTCTGTTATAGATAAAACCTCCGCCGTATGAGCTCGTGTTGGTAGTTTTGTTTCCGGAAAAGGTCCCGCTTTTGATTGTTGCATCTGCACCATTATCCAGATAAATCGCGCCGCCGTAGCTCGTTACCGAGCAATTTTTAATACTGGAATTTTCAATGATAAGCGTCCCGTCATACATATTGATTGCGCCGCCATCGCTGGTGGTTTTTACACAGCTTTGCACTGTACTGTTTTTCAGGGTCAGCATTCCGTCGTCCACATCAAACATGGAGTATGCCGACGAGGTTACGGCTCCGTCTACCGTGACGCCGTCTGCCGTGAGGCTGTCTCCGCTTCCTATTTTGAAATACGCGTCGCCGCTCCCGCGGACGATTGTTCCGCCGCCGGTGATGGTGACGGTGCCCTCTATGGTTATGGCTCCGTTTATTGTCAGCGTCACGCCGCTTGCAATCCGAACGTCGTTCGATATGGTCTGAGCTTCCCATGTGGTATCAGATGATATTACGGTTTCCTCCCCTGCTGCAAACGCCGTCACTGGCAGCATGGCTGTCAGCATAAACAGGCTGAGCAATATCGCCAGAAAACGATAAGGCTGCTTTCTCGTGTTCATATAAAAATCTCCTTTTTAAATGTTTCCTTGGAATGTAACCCCAAGGAAGGGGAACGTCCCATTTCCGAATTTTACAGCTTCTCACAGTCCTTATGATAACAAAAAGCCATCCTTGCGGATGGCTTTTTCGTGATTGGTCGTTTTTGTGTCGTAATTGGTCAGGCATTGAGGATAACGCACACGGTTAAGTATTCATTTTCCAGCTCATATTGAATGTCCCCATCATATTTTCTGACAGCAAGAGCAATACTGTCGATTCCGGTGTCTCTTTTCCGAAGCATGCCGTTTTCAAGCGTCAGACCGGGCTTGCAGGGATTGCTGCACACGATCACGGTCTTGTCCGCAACCGAACGGATATCCACCCGGATTTCCCCATTAGAGCCGCATTCTTTACAGCCGTTCAAAGCATTTTCCAGAAGGTTGGAAAGAACAGCGACAAAATCCATGTCAGAAATGGGAGACTCATCAGACGTATCTGCGGACACCGAAACCGATACGCCGTCTTTTTGTGCTTTGATATAAAAACTGCTGAGAATGGCGTTGACGGTGGCATGAGGGCAAAATTCCTTCGGTTTTGCCGCGTCCAAACTCTCGTCATACTGTTCTATGTAGCGCAGGGCCTTTTTGATATCTCCCTTTTGAAGCAGCGCCGCGATGTTCCGGTTATGGTGCCGGAAATCGTGGCGGATGGTTTTGGCGGTCAGCTCGTTCTCCTTTGCAAGCGCCAGCTGCCCTTGCAAATATTCTACGTTTTTACCAATAAGCTCCGTTTTCGTCTCGTAATCCATATACTGAATCGTACCAAATATGACCCACAGCACCGAGCAATAAATCAGCACAACGGCTGCAAAGAGAAAGAGCGCTTCTCTTTCGTGGCCGTAGCCTGCATAAAAAAATATGACAAACGATATAAAAACCGCTAAAAACAGCATCGAAACCAGAGAAATGGAATACCAGGTTCTTTTCTTCGTCCCCGGCACCATGCGCACATAGGGACGCAGAAACCTTAGGTATACCAGCACAGCAGACAGATACAACAGCGTTCTCACAATATTTCTCGCATACAGCGTTCCGGTCTCTGACAATGCCGGAAACAGCGCATTGCACACCAGGATAGCGATGCAAAAGAATATGCAAAACAAAATAGAATGACTGATAAACAAAAACAGCTTCTTACAGAAGGCATCGGCCGAGGTCAAAATAAAAACGAAGAAGGCCATCAAGGCCGTACCGGTAAAACTGACGAAAGCCGTATTTGCAGAACCGCTGCCAAACAGCGCGAAAACAGCCAGCGTCAGGCCGATGAAAAAAACGCCGAACACCGCATAGATCAGCGCGGTTTTTCCGATGGAATATTTCCGCTCGCTCATGGCGGCGAGGCAGAAGATATGTGTCAGGACAAGAATTACCATTGCCGCTGCCAAATGAATCATATCATTGCCTGTCATTACCTGGTCGCCTCCTTTGTATAGAAATCGAAATACTGCTGTTTGAACTCACTGCGCAGCCGTCTCGGGACAGGGATTGCCTCTCCGTCTGTCATTTCCAACGCAGTCGGAAGCACTCTTTGCACACAGCGCAGATTGACAATATATGAAGCGCCCACCGTCACAAAACCGCTGACACCTTGAAACAGTTCTTTCAGTTCCGTCAGCGTCATGCGCGTTCTCAGACAGTTTCCCGATTTCAGATGGATTTCCAGGCTGTGATTTCTGGCTTCCGCATATGCAACGGAATACAAATCGATTCGATGAATTTCATTCCCGCATTGAACGGGGACATAAAGGCGTCGCCGTCTTTTTTCAATTACCCGGTCAAGCGTATCAATCAGTCTCTTTTCCGTATAAGGCTTTGTGAGATAATCGTTTACATGCAGTGAAAAAGCCTCCACCGCAAAATCGGAGCTGGTGGTCAGAAAAATAATGTCGGTGGCATCTTCGCTTTTGCTTTGGATTTCCCTTGCGACCTCAGTACCGAGAACACCGGGCATACAGATATCCAGAAGCGCAATATCCGGAACACCGCTTCTGTCCATTTCGTCCAGCATATCAAACGGATTGGAAAAGCATTGAATCGCGAGGAATAGATCCGGATGCTCTCCGGCGTAGTCCGAAACGATTTTTTTCATTGTTTCCATCTCATTTTTCTGGTCGTCACATATCATGCAAAGCATAATCTCACCACCTTGTATTATATACAATAGGGCATCTGCCGCCCGCATTATAAAAATGAAAATTTTTGCGAGTTATCGCAAAATTCTCCATTAGTATTATAACCCATCCGTATTGTCTTTACAACTCATGTTGATTACCAAAACTGCACCGCCCAAACTGCGTGAAATCGTATAAAGGAATAACCGTTTGCTTCGGCCAACTTTTTCTTGTCTTATGGTTCACAATACTATATAATAAAGCAAAGCAGTACACATAATGCGATACGAAAGGACAGTTATTATGGCGGATAACACATCTGAATTTTATAGCAGGCTTTTGCGGGAGCTGACCAAAATAGATTACGTAAGACCCGGAGAATTTCCAAATATAGACCTGTATATGGATCAGGTAACTACATTTATGAACACTCACCTGTCCGACTCAAAGCTTAAGTCTGACGATAAAATCCTTACCAAGACCATGATTAATAATTATGCCAAGAACAATCTTCTGCCTCCGCCTGTCAAGAAAAAATACTCCAAGGAGCACATGATCGTTCTGATTTTCATATATTATTTCAAAAATATACTGTCGATAAGCGAGATTCAGGCAATGCTGGGCCCTCTTACGGACAAGTTTTTCGACCCTGCTGATAATGCGGGAAGAATTACTATGGAGGACATATATAATGAAGTTTTTGCTTCAATCAAATCACAGATTTCAACGGTCAGCAGCGATATCGAAGCAAAGCTTGAGGTTGACAAGGAGCATTTCACCGGCGTCCGCAACAGACATGACAGGGAATTTCTTCAGAAATTTACTATGATATGTATGCTTGGTTTTGATGTTTTTCTCAAAAGACAGGTAATCGAAAGCCTTATAGATTCCATTTCTCCTGCTGAGGAAGCCTCCTCAAAAAAAGAACCGGACAAAAAAGTCAAAAAAGAGGCCCCAAAAACAACCAAAACAGAGCCGGCCGCCAAGGAAAAGGAAACCAAGAAAAAATAACGCCGCACGTGTTCCTGTATATCAGACCTCATGCATAAACAAGCCCAAAACCTTTAAAAAGGTTTCGGGCTTTTGTTATTATTCGCCGTCGCCGGACCCGTAGAGACGCTCAAATACCAAATCATAACCGTCGCAGCCGTAATTAAGAGAACGGTTGACGCGGCTTATTGTGGCCGTGGATGCGCCGGTCTTGTCGGCAATATCCCTGTAGGTCTTATTCTCCCTCAGCATCTTTGCAACCTCATACCGTTGCGAAATTGACAACAGCTCATTGATTGTGCAGACGTCCTCGAAAAACGCATAGCATTCTTCCTTATCTTTAAGACAAATTATTGCGTCAAAAAGATGGTCTACCTCTTCTGTTCTTATATTTTTACTCATAAACGTTATCCTCCGTCACAGGCATCACTTTTATATAATAAAATATTAACACGTTAAAGCGCGCTAGTCCAGTATAAATTTGTCCAGCACTTTTGCAATTCCATCTTGGTCATTGGAGGGTGCGATATAATCAGCCGCCGCCTTAACACTCTCATTAGCGTTGCCCATCGCAACGCCCATACCGGCGTATTTAATCATCGTTATATCATTATAGCCGTCGCCAAACGCCATAAGTTCTTCCCTTGAAGCCCCAAGATGTACAAGAAGCTTTTCAAGAGCGGACGCCTTGTCCACATTTTGGGGAAGCACCTCCAGAAAAAAAGGTTCCGAACGGTACACCTCAAGCCCGCCGCACAATGCCGCACGGACTTTTTTCTCCACACCGGCAAGATATTCGCCATCGCCCAGCATGAGAAATTTGGGAACTTCAAAGGTAAGATAATCTCTGAGGCTGTCAACCTGCTTTTTCCCGAGGCCGTTGATGCGGGACTCAATCTCCAGATATTTATCGTCCGTATTCTCGGAAATTATATCGTCTCCCTCGTAGGTCATAAGATTGACGTTGTTTTCCGAAGCCAGACGGTATATTTCATCATAGTATTCCATCGGCACGACGGCGTTTTGTATCACTTTGCCGTCGGCGCAACGCTCCACCAGACCTCCGTTAAGCGCAACAATATATCCGCCGTTGTTCTTAAGAGAAAGCTCATCCGCGTATCCCGCAACGCCCTGTCTTGGCCTTCCTGAAGCAATAACCACCGTACATCCCTTCTCTGCGGCCTTAAGTATTGCTTTCTTGGTTACCGGAGTTATTTTTTTCTCGGAATTGGTAAGTGTTCCGTCAATATCAAATGCAAGTACCTTATATTTCATAATATTCTCCTGTCGGTATTTTATCGTGTCAAAGGGTAAATCATACAGTCTCAGTAATCCTCATACCGAACGTCAACAAAATCGGTCCAATACCTGTTGAGGTATATATCTTCCAAGCAATAGCATATAACCGCATCATAATCAGCCACATACTCGTATGAGACACTGATTTCTCCTTCATATGTAATCTCGGCATCCCTTTCTCCCGAAGAATAATAATAGCTTTCTTCATATTCACCGTCATAATTATAGTAGTCATAATAGAACTCTATCAGGTCACCCTCCTCAAAATCAATAATGCTTCTGGACGGAAACGTGCTGTCATCTCCATAATCGATATAATAGCCCGACACAATTCCGTTTATATTATTTTCATCCCAGTAAACCATTATCTGTATATCAGTATCACCGTTAAGCACAGCGGGCACATAACCGTACGAATACGCCACCCCGTCGGATTTGGTTCCCTCCTCCTCGGAATAAAAAGGAACAACTATACCGTCAAGAGCCACCCATGTATAATCAAAATCAACTATAAGGCTTCCCTCATCATCAAATTCATATACGTTATCTCCTCCAAGGTCTATATAGCCCTCACCGTCATCAAGAAACACCTGAAGTTCAAGCTGCGAAACAATGTCCCACTGTTCGTCGGTAAGTCTGAGGAGATAACGCCCGTTTTCGTAATCCAGCTCAAGATCTTCATCAGTCAGTTTTTCCAACTGAGAGGTGTATTTTTCTCCAATGGACTCATCATACCAGTCATATTTACTGTACCCGCTGTCCTTAAAGGACCAGCCGAACAAACCATAATCCTCATCACCGGTTTCTTTGCCATCAGCAGTATAAGCCACAATATTTACAAACACATTGAAAAAATTCCGGTATTCGTCATCTGAAATTATTGAAGCGATATGTTCCATTGTATACTGATAATCGTCAAGATAAATATAAGGATAATACATAGACATCCCGCACGCCTCGTCTATATTGCTTCTGTTGTATACAACCGCTTCCGATACTGCGGATATTACCTCGCTTCCCTCATCCATATCCGTCAGTGAAACATAGCTGGCGATATCAATCTGGTCATATTCTGCTTCACCATAGGACTTGGCATTGCTGCGCGCCTCCACGATTTTGCGGTATCCGCTGTTTTCAAGCACATCGCCGGATGCATCCATAAAATCACACATGGCTTCGTAAACCATATCTGTTTTTGACAGATCAATAACCGACAATGTCTGCGCGTGCCATGACAAACCGTCCGCATTATCCATATATCCGTCCACAATATTACGGCAAATCTCGTCCGACGGCATATAAGGATTGGCTTCAAGCTCAGAAAGCCAGTCCGTATAGTACCAACCTCCTCCGGGCTCCGTCTCCTCAGATGCTACAAGAAAGTCCGCATAATCCGATACAGCCATTGCAGTCTCTATGCCAGCCATCAGACAGGCGTCAAATCCGATAAAGTCCATATGAACCCCTCCGTTCTTAAGCGCCTCCGACACATCGTCAAGCATGAGCTCCCCCTCCGTAAAGTATTCGTCAAAACCAAAGCCAAGAGCGGCTCCCCCTCCGTGATTCCAGAATATCATGGCATATCTGTCTGCCGGACAGGTTTTCTCGGCCCACTGTATAAAATCCGAAACCGTATCGGTTTCCACCATATTTAAACGTCCCAGATTTTCTTTCTCAATTATATCATTGTCCCTGATGACAAATCTCTGGCTCACACCTCCATCCACCATATTGTTATGCCATGTTTTTGTGCCTCCGGTCTGCACGGCAACGGTTACATTGCTCCCTATTTCGGATTCTATCATTTCATTGAGGTCTTCCGTGGCGCAGGCGCCGTCGCTCTCCAAATCAGAACCGATCATATATACCATGACGGTAAAATCCTTTTTGTCCTCAGGCAATATTTCTTTAAGATGCTCACTTATAATTATGAACGCCATTACTGCTATTCTTATTATTACGGCTACGGCGATTACGGCGGTTACGGCCGTATATATCCCCTTATAATTCTTGTCTTTCATCTGTTTCTCCAATTATTTTTTTCTGATAAATATATTACACTATTAGCGGATAAAAAGGAATATTAAGTTTAAATGTTTACAAATTTCAGGGAAGGGTTATAATTATGTCAATAATATAAATAACGGATACCAGATTATTGAACATTCAGGAGGTCTACATATGCCGGGTTTCGTCACACATTATATTTTCGGAGTAAATGCTTACAAACAACTGGATAACAGTCAGGTAAAAAAAATAATCCGGGATAACCGCCAGGCCTACAGCCTCGGGCTGCAGGGGCCGGATTTATTCTACTATTTTATGCCTGTGTCCCTTGGCCTAAAGCCAAATATAGCCAATATAATGCACAAAAAAAAGACCAACGAATTTTTCAGACAGCTTATAGCATCCGTATCAACTCTGACCAGACGGCAGGACTTTGAAATTGCTTTCGCGTATATTCAAGGCTTTATGGGGCATTATCTTTTGGATACAAATATACATCCATACGTGTATTACAGAGTAGGGACTTCAACCTCCAACAGGACACTGGGAGAACATTTTGCAATCGAGACGGATATAGACAGAGAGGTTTTGTGGAAATACAAGAAAATTCACCAGACAGAATTTTCCCATGCTTCGGTTATAAACCTGTCTCCAAAACAAAAGAATGTGGTAGCCAGAATTCTCAGCGTGGCGCTTTTGTCGGCATACGGCATAAACGTAACCACGAAGCTCATCAAAGCAGCCATGGTCAGCTTTGATATAGAAAGCTCCCTCCTTATCGACGCCAAAACCCGCAAACATAAAATTATAGATTTTATTGAACGCAGAACAATAGGATATAATATTGTTTCGCCGTTGTTAATCAATGATATAGAACATGCGGCAGACCCATGTAATTTACAGCATAACAGATGGCATAACCCATGGGACGAAAATTGCTCCAGCACGTCATCCGTTTTTGACATAATGGATGCCTGCGTGCCGTTGTATGCCGAATATATGATTAAAATGGCCGACGCGCTTAACGACGCGTTCGACATAATAGAAGACAATTCTCCTGCCATACTTGAGCTGCTTCAGAATAAATCCTACAACAGCGGACTTGACTGCAGGCGCAGACTGAAAAGGGACTGACAAGTCCCTTATTTGTATTTCTCAATCTGTTCTTTAATCAGCGCCCCGTCGTCAAAATAATTTATTTTCATTGCCGAACGTACATCCGCCAGAGTCTGCGCCGCAACGGCCTCAGCCTTTTGGCTGCCTTCCCGGAGAATTTCGTATACCGCCGGGATATCCTTTTCCCATTTTTTACGGCGTTCACGTATTGGCGCAAGCTCAGACTGCATTACATTATTAAGGAATTTCTTAACCTTAACGTCGCCGAGGCCGCCGCGTCTGTAATGCTCTTTCAGTTCATCCAGTCCCGCATATTCCGGAAGGAACTCGGCAAAATGTTCAGGCCTGCTGAATGCATCAAGATAAATAAACACAGGATTTCCTTCCACACATCCCGGATCTTCCACGCGGATATGATTCGGGTCGGTAAACATTGACATTATTTTCTTGCGCACCTCTTCCTCCGTATCCGCAAGATAAATACAATTCCCCAGGGACTTGCTCATCTTGGCTTTGCCGTCGGTACCCGGAAGCCTTAAACAGGCTTTGTTGTCCGGAAGAAGGATTTGAGGTTCCACAAGCGTCTCCCCGTAAACCGAATTAAACTTATGCACAATTTCCCTTGTCTGCTCAAGCATAGGCATCTGGTCCTCCCCGACAGGAACCGTAGTCGCCTTAAACGCCGTAATGTCGGCCGCCTGGCTTATCGGATATGTGAAAAATCCCACCGGAATGCTGGCTTCAAAATTACGCATCTGTATCTCTGCTTTAACAGTAGGGTTTCGCTGAAGTCTTGAAACCGTGACAAGATTCATATAATAGAATGAAAGCTCCGTAAGCTGCGGAACCATGGACTGGATAAAAAGCGTGGATTTGGCAGGGTCAAGCCCGCACCCAAGATAGTCCAGCGCCACCTCTACTATATTCTGGCGCACTTTTTCCGGATTGTCGGCATTGTCGGTAAGTGCCTGTGCGTCTGCTATCATAATATAAATACTGTCGAATTCACCTGAATTCTGCAGTTTAACTCGTCTTTTAAGTGAGCCTACATAATGTCCCACATGGAGCCTTCCGGTAGGTCTGTCACCGGTCAAAATTATTTTACTCATATTAAAACCTCTCGTCAAAAAACTTCTTATTTTATTCTATAATAATGGAGGAAAAAGTCAAGCGGAAAAGTATTCAGCCATATGGCTTTCCGGATTTGCCACTGACATGACCTTCAAAAAACAAATACTATACAAAAACCGCTTCCGTATTAACCGGAAGCGGCCATTGTCATCTGCATTACATGATTTAGTTAGAATAAATCAACTTTTCCTGCATATTTGCTGTTAATAACATAATAAGCAGCCGATTCCTCAGGTTTAAGATATACCTGAAGAGTCTTGATTGAAGAAACTCTGTGTCCGTCTGCAACATAGCTTTCTTTTGCCTTGGCAATAATTCCTTCGACTTTGGCTTCATTGCCTCCGAACTGAACGTATACTTCCGGAACAAGCTCTGCTTTTTTGTCTGCCGCTTTCTTAGCTGTGCTCCTTACTGCTTTTTTTACTGTATCTTTTGTCTCGGCTGCTTTAGCCGCAACCTTCTTAGTCTCTGTCTTAGCTGTCTCTTTAACCTCTGCCGCTTTCTCTGCTGCTGCCTTTACCGTCTCTTTTGCTGCGTCAGCAGTTTTTGCAGCTGCTTCCTTAACTGTCTCGGCTGCCTTGGCGGTCGTTGCTTTTACTGCGTCCTTAACATCTGTGGACTTTCTGGCCATTACAAATTCCCTCCTTGTATGATAACCACAAAATATGTAAATTATATGTGCCGTTCTTTACTAACACGAATATAATATACTTCATTTATTTCAAAAAAGCAAGAATAAATTATTTCTTTCGGAATTTTTAGTAAATTTATTCAGTAAAAAGCCTCCGGCCAAAATTATACAGTGCATTCTGCCATACCGTATTCTGATGTCCGCCTTCCACATCATAGAATATATGGTCTATATTTTTTTCTCTCATTATCTCGTCCAGGTCATATGTCACCCATCCGCACACATCATCCTGCCGGCCCACGCAGAGCATCAGAAGATTAAATCCTCCGTATTTCCGGTCTATTACCAAATCTTCCAGAAGCGGCTTCATAACGGACTGCCTTGACTCACCCTCCAATACGCTTGCGGCCGAAAAAACACCTACATAACCGAACATATCCTGATGCTTGAACGCAATATACATGGTGTTGCGTCCTCCCATGGAATTGCCTGCTATTGCAGTGTTTTCCCTGCCTTTTTTTACAGGGTAATTTTCTTCTATATAAGGCATAAGATAATTGACCAAATCCTCCTCGGTCTTATCATAAACCTCAATTCTCTCCTCAATCGGGAGATTATCCGCATCTTCTTTTTCGTTGACCTCACTGTTGGGCAGCACCACTATCATATCCGGAACATCGTAAAAATAATTCAGGTTATGGATAATAATATCAGCATCTTTGTTTATCCATGTCCTGTGGCTCCCGTCGAGGCCGTGAAGAAGGTACAGCACAGGATATTCCTTATTCTCATCATAATCATTGGGAAGGATTACAGTTGCGTGCCGATTTGTATCGGTTACTCCGGAATAGTATCTGATAACTTCCGGGTTCCTGTAAAAATACCCCGGCTGCTTGCTGGCGAAATACGGATTATCGGACATATCTACGGCAATCCCGTTTTCATCTGTTTCCTGTTCATAAGACAGAACTTTGTTTTTTATATGTTCCCTGTATGCTCCTCCGCCGAAAATTATAGCAGCGGCGATTCCGGCTGCAACAATTGCCGCTGCGGCAATAAAAATAATTAATTTTCTTTTTTTTCCGTCAGTATTTTTCATATCTCTTTGTCCCCCGTTTCCTTTTTATGGTATTAAGTATATCATCCGGAGTCCACTCCGAGTCAAGATATTTATTGAAGAATCTTGTTTTATAGTCCTGCCGTCCTGACTGCGCATTAAAATTCCAATAATCCTGATAAAAAACAGAATGGCTGCGTCCGTACTGTCAACAGCCATTCTGTTTAAAAAATTATTAAATTACAGGGTTTCGTAGCCTTTGAATTAAACAGCGGATTTTTTTCTTCGTAATCCGGCTGAAATTACAGCGGCAGCTCCGAAAAGTACAGCCGTATAAAGCAACGGCGCCGCGTCTCCTGTACTTACATCTTTATCACCGTTTTCTCCGTTGCCGTCATCAGTGATATCCCCGGTATTCCCTTCGTTTCCGTCGTCTGTGATATCTCCGGTATCTCCTTCATTTCCGTCGTCCGTGACATCCCCGGTATCTCCTTCATTTCCGTCGTCCGTGACGTCTCCGGTATCTCCTTCATTTCCGTCGTCTGTGATATCTCCGGTATCTCCTTCGTTGCCGTCGTCTGCCGGGGATACAAGCGTAAGATAAAAATCGTCCAGCGTGCCCCACGCATTTGCAGGAAGCGCAAGTTCAGCTCCTATTGTAACAGTTCCGTCTTCACCCACAACAATTTCATCAATCTGAGGATTCTGCCATACAGTCCATCCTATAAGGTCAAAATCAGCTGTCCGGGTCACATCCCCGGATGTTGCAAATATTTTGTTCACAGCCCCGTTTGCATCGCCGCCCTGTGCCGATAGGGTAAATCTGTATGTTCCCGGTTCAAGACCCGTTATGGTCTGCGTAACCGTAAATCCGAACTCGCTGTCTTTCCAGAAATGAAGAGAATAATTTCCGGTCAGCGCATCCGACGCATTGTTCTGGTAATCTACGGCATCGGTATCTCCCGTGATTACCCACATGCTTCTGTCATCCTCCTCAAAGCTTGGATTTAAAACATAATTATGAGGATTAACTTTTATGGTACATACGGCTTCGGTATCCGAACCGTCTATAGTTCCTTTCACCGTATATGTGCCCTCGCTCAGACTGTCAAGCCCTGACTCAAGAGAGCTTGTGTCCCATACCACATTCATATTATCCGTTGACCTGTCGTTATATAAAACCTTGACAGTTTCCGGAAGCTGTACGGTATTGCCTTCCTCTATCTCTACAACCGGGCTCTCAACCTCATCTATTCTCACCTCGGCGACAGCTCCGGTCCTTATATATTTGAATACGTTCAGCGACGCAAGCGGATTTCCGTTGAAGTCAAACATTGCCTGATTATCCCATGCGGAACCGCCGTACCATAAACCTGCGTCGTCAGGGTCGTACTCCACGGCATAGCTTGACGCCCATCCTGAACCGTAAGTTTCCCATTTCGTCTTATTCGCTTCCAGTATATCAGTTGACAATACGCCGTCCTCATAAGCGTACTGAACCGGAATCCATGCCGGCTCCCAGTAGAACATTCCTATTCCGGCGCTGCCCACATTGGCTACAGCCTGTATTACATCATTCACAACATTTGCCTGTCCCTGTACCGTCGCAGGATACCCGTCCACAAGATCGCTTTCTTTGCTTTTGACGGTATTTTCATGACCGTCGCCGTCCTCAAGCGTATACGCGTAGGACGTCTCCGCCACCATGACCTTCTTGCCGTAATTATCGGCTATATTTTTGAGAACGGATGTAAGATTATCCATGGTTCCGTGCCAGTATGAATAATATGACGATGCAAACACATCGTAATCCACATTATTGTCGTAAAGCTGCTTTGCAATTGATGCGTAGCTTCCTGCCGACTCGGGATTGGTGAAATGAAGAGCCACCAGAATATCGCTGTCCACGGCTCTCACCGCAGAACTTCCGGCATTGTACAGTTCGCATTTGTCCGCCCAATCCGTCTCTCCGCACATTCCGTTATTGGTCTCGTTGCCTACCTGAACCATTCCTACATCTACACCGGCTTCTATAAGCTTAATGAGCGATTCATATGTGTAATCGTAAATTTCAGTCTTTTTCTCTTCAAGAGTCATTTCTGCCCAAGCCTTTGGCGCATCCTGTTTTGCAGGGTCGGCCCAAAAGTCCGAATAATGGAAATCAACAAGCACCTTCATTCCGGCATCCGTTGCCCATTTTCCCATGGTAACCGCCTTTTCGATATCGTTATCTCCTCCGCCGTATCCGTTGCGGTCTGCATCATAGGGATCGTTCCATACTCTTATGCGCACCCAGTTGACGCCGGAATCCGCAAGCAGTTTAAAAAAGCCCGCATCGTCAAGTTCATTTCCGTCCCAGTCATAATATGTGACGCCGGAGAGACGCTCCGAGATGTATGATGATACATCAACGCCTGTTATGAAATCATCCGAAATTCCGTCCACTCTGTTGACAAAGATGTCCGCACTGACAGGGTCCGCAGCCGGAACATCCCCCGTCCTTGTCACGGAAAGATTGTCTATATTTCCCCAGTATTCTGCCGTCTGCGTTCCGTACAGGCCTACCGTATAATCTCCGTCGTTTTCAAACACAAGCGATGTAGCACTCACGGTCTGCCATGCATCCCAGCCAGCCGTCGTAATTTCATTTGAGGAATATATATCCTCACCTCCTGCGTCTTTAACAATGAGCCTGAGCCCTGAGGAACCTGCTTCTCCGGCAATATCAAGCGAAATATTGTATGTACCGGCTTTGGCATCCTTGATTGTGGTATATACGGATACCTCCGCAGGCTCGGCATAGTACGGCAGTTTCAATGTATTGGTAGTATTGTTGGAAGCCCATTCATCGGCCACAATCTCCACGCTGTCCCAGCTGGCACTCCAGCCGCTTGCCGTTCCGCTTTCGAAATCAGCATTCTCAACTGTAAAATCCGATGTTTCAACTGTCCTGTACAAAACAAGATTGTCTATATTCCCCCAGTAAGACGCCGTTTCCGTTCCTTCTACCGAGAAAGTAAGAGTACCCTCCGATGCAAGTGTAAAATCTCCGCTCTCAACCGTCTGCCAGTTTCCAAATCCCGAGGTGGTTATCGTATCGGACTCATAAATCACCGCGCTGTCGGAATCCCTGATTACAAACTTAAGACCTGAAGACATCTCTGCTCCGGAAATATCGATTGACGCACTGTATGTACCTGCCTCCAGTGTTCCGGTTACGTATGATACGCTCATATCAGTATCCGTTTCATAATACGGCAAAGTAAGCGTGTTGGTTGAATTTCCGCCGTCCCATTCGTTGGTTCCCACCGCCGTGTCATTCCAGCTTGCACTCCAGTTGTCAGCGGAAACCATCTCAAAATTACCGTTTGACAGTGCAATCTGCTCTTTGGAGTCTGCGGCCCGAACCCTTGTGCCTGACTGCGAGCAAACGGCGCCTATTACCATTGCCGCAACAGCACTTACAGCCGTAAGTCTCTTTGCAATACCTTTCATAAAAATACCTCCGATATCCATAAATTATGCTGTTACAAAGCCCTTGCGCAAACGCTTGCGCAACTCTTGACTAAAGTATAGCATTTTTACATAATTTCGTCAATATAGAGCTTTATTTTTGTGAAATACGCACAATTTTCTGCGCAACATAACACAAAAAGCCCCTTGCTATTAGTTAAATTATCCAACAGGCAAAGAGCTCTTTATGTCCGTATTTTTTATTTTACCGTCATGCTATTCAGCCGCATAAGTCTTCCCGTCCTCAATCTCAAATCCCGGCTCCATAACGCCCGGATACTGGTTGGAACCGTCGTTAAAAATCACAAGCGCCGCATCCCAGTCCACTTCAATAATATAGCTGTATAATCCGCCGCCTTCATCTGTCATTGCAACACCCGGCCATTCTGCGTTCATCTTCACATCCGATGTTGACTCGTCGTATACATAGGCATATATGCTGCTTCCCCATGTATCCGGCTTCTGAAAATATATCTTTGTTCCGGAACTGGTTCCCGCTTTGTATGTAAAGACATAGGTCATAGCAGTTGAATTTCCGTCGCTGCTTGTTCCTTTGAGCGTAAGGGTTGAAACATTACCGTCTGCCTGACTGATTTCAACCGTCTGCCCGTCGGCAAACTCCGTCTCGGCCCCGCCGTTAAGAGAATATACGGCTTTCTCGGTATCGGATGCATTCAATACCACGATGATTGACTCCTCACTGTATACGCATGAGGTTCCGTCGGCTATTTTTACCTCGGGGATTATTCCGGAATCCTCATAACCCTCATTATAAAGGATTATTGCGCTCTCCGCAGGTATCGTTCCCGTGAGCACGCCGTCGGCCACAATATATTCCGAGGTGTTGTCCGCTCTGTTGAAATATGTTCCGTCCTCAAGATCTGTGGCAAAGTCAAGACTCTTCTCCTCCGATGAAGTATTCACCGCAACAAGCCCCTTGGTTCCCCTCTCAACAATTATAACCGATGTATCCGAGCCGGGATTTGAAAGCTTTTCCGGTTGGTCCGTCATTGCCGTATTGAATTTATTGGCGGCCGCAACGACAGCGTCCTTATAAAGATAGCTTCCGGCCGCGCCGATTCTGTTCATTGTACCCCACATATTATCCTCAGTGCTTCCGTATGGTCTCGCAAAGAACAACGCGTGTCCGTTTTCCCTTGATGCCAGAAATGCCCATGCAAGCCTGATATCGGTTTCGGTAAGCGAGGTTGATTCCTCACCGGTATAATTATCGTGCGACTCAACCCAGGTAATCACACTGTCGTCCTTACCGCCCGCATTATAGCTTGACAGAGTGTCCGCATCCATATTTCCTGATACAACCGCGTTCCTCAAGGTGTATCCGTATGAGCTGGCTGTAGCAGCGCCGATTGTGTCAATGTAATCTCCAAGCCTTTCATTGTCACCCTGAAGCACTTCTCCGTAATTGAAAATATTTTCCGCGTTGTCAATTTCATTTATTACACGCTCCCAGAAATTATTCTCGGTAACGCCCGTATCCATAGGGTCGTCGGCAAGGCCGATATGCTTTGCCGTATCGTACCTGAAGCCGTCTGCGCCGCAGGCGATGCATTCATTAAGATATGCAATAAAATAGTCCTGAAAATCTTTGTTCTCTGTATTGACATCATATAATCCGCCCTGACTGTAGAGCGTGCACTGTGCTCTGTCGGAATAGCTGGTTATAGCATCCTTTCCTGTAGTATGGTAAAGATTGTCAATACCGCCAACTGCATTTATAAGGTTATCTGATACCGCGCTTTCATCGCCTGTGGTATGGTTAGGAACCACATCCACAATAACCTTAATTCCGTAGCTGTGAGCCTTTTCACACATGGCAATAAACTCTTCTTTGGTTCCAAGCTGGTAATTTCCGATTGTCCAGTCCGTAGGCTGATAATGATAATACCATTTCCCCTGTCCCATCAGTTCCATTCCGCCGTTTCCGCCAACAATGCATTCATTTATCGGCGATGTCTGGATTGCCGCATATCCTGCGTTGGCAATGTCCTCCATGGATTCGCTTATCGTATTAAACGACCAGCAGAAGCATTGAAGAATAGTGCCGTTAATCTCACTGTCCGCAGCCTGATAAGACGGTGTTTCCTCTTTTGTTTCCGTTTCTGTCTCTCCGTCTGTCACAGACTCTCCAAGGCTTGCCTGAGCGTCAGTAACCGATACGGAAGCGTTATCTTTTTTGCTGCCGCAGCCTGCCAATGAAGCCGCGGCAAGCAAAAATGCCAAAACCAATGCCAAAAATCTTTTTGCTTTCATAATGGTATCTCCTCGCATAAATGTATTTCCGGCATTAATTTTAGCATTCCGTACTATATCTTTAAATATTAGATTTCTTAGATAAGATGTTGAAAATCTTAGATTTTGTCATTCATCGTCCGGCTTGGGAGCTCTTCCCTATTCTTGAAGCGCCTGCCAGAGTAACCGCCGCCGTTATTGCCTCCGCAGCAGGATATGCACACCACACTCCGGTCATGCCAAAAAGTGAGGACAACAAAAAGGCACAGGCAATAATGACCACAAAACCGCGCATAACGGACGTTACAAATGCCCATTTTGCTTTTTCCACGGCGCTGAAGGCATTGCCTCCCACAATATTGATTCCTGCGAATACAAAGCCCACAAAATAAATCCTTATGCCGTATGCGGCCATTTCGGCAAGCCCGGCGTCATTATCCCTGTTGAAAATCCCCGTAATTTCAGGTGCAAATACCGCTCCCACAGCCAGAATGATGATGCCGATGACGGCCGCCGTAATCATTCCCATATTCCGGATTTTTCGAACATTCTTCATATCCCCTCTTCCGTAGCAGCTGCTTAAAAGCGGCTGTGAACCCTGTGCAACCCCGTTGAGCGTTGCAACGGCCACAAGCGCAGTGTTTGCCACTATTCCGTAAGCGGCAACGCCCAGATTGCCCGCAAGACCGAGAATAATATAATTGAAAACAACCGTAATTACCCCGGATGACATTTCTCCCACAAATGCTGAAAATCCTACCTGACATGACCCGAACAGTTTTCTTGCTGACGGTCTGACCGGCTTCAGGGATATTGTGCTTTTCTTTCCGAGAAAATGGAACATGCATATCCCGATGCCGACAACCGGAGAACAGGCCGTGGCAAGCGCCGCGCCTTCCATTCCAAGCCCGCACGGAAACATCAGCACATAATCAAATACAATATTGAAAAGACTGCTCAAGAGCGTTGACGCCATGGCAAGGGAAGGATTCCCGTCGTTACGCACAAAGGCGTTGCAGATATGGTTGCATATGAAGAACGGAGAAAAGCTCATGAATATGCGTGTATAGCCTTCCCCCACACCCACAATGGTCTCGTCCCCTCCCAGAAGCGTCATAATTTTATCCGGGAAAAACAGCCCCGCAAATGAAAACAAAAGTCCTATGATTACTCCCCACTCAATGGAATTCATGAAAAATCCATGGGCGTCTTTATTCTGTCTTGCAGCAATTGAAAAACGGATTGCAGCGCCAACTCCTATCATAAGCCCGATTGCATATATAAAATTATATAGCGGAAGCACAAGATTGAGCGCCGTTATTCCGTCCGCTCCTACCGCTCTTGATATAAAAAAAGTATCTGCGAGAATATACAGAGACATCCCTATCATCCCAAATATATTCTGTGCAACATATCTTATAAACTGTTTCGTCACATTCTGATTCATCGTTATCGGCAAACCTCCGGATTATGTATCCTCATCCAGCATTTCTTCTATGTATCCTCTGTCCCAAAGCAGGATTCTCAGCTTTCCGGCCGCCTCAACAGCCGGCTGTGTAAAATACTGATTAGTCATCACCGCCCCAACCATCCTGCCATAGAACTCACGTCCAGCAATAGCCTCCTGAACAGCCTTTACTCCCACCGGCTCGGCATAGCATTTGCACTGTATGGCATAAGTAACACCATCCTTTTCGGCAAGAATGTCCGCACCGTAATCTCTGCTGGCCTTCGTGACGCAGACATCGATAAATCCTCTTGCTTCCAGTATCCGCGCACAGAAAGCCTCAAACTCGGCGCCTTCCATTTCATCCATAAAAAGATACTGCGGCTTTCTTTTGTGTCTTAAAATCACCGCAATGACAATAAAAACCACAATGACGGCGGCCAAAGCCGCCGACAACATAAAAATCTGTTCCCTATTCACCTGAATTCTCCGTATCATTCATGCCGCATATATCTCTTGCCACATAAATTCCGCTGGCTGAAGCATGGGACAAAGAATGCGTCACACCGCTTCCGTCCCCGATAATATAAAGCCCTTCGTATCTGCATTCAAGATGTTCGTTAAGCTCAACCTCCATATTGTAGAACTTAACCTCAACACCGTAAAGAAGCGTGTCATCATTGGCGGTTCCCGGCGCTATTTTATCCAGCGCATAAATCATTTCGATTATTCCGTCAAGTATGCGTTTGGGAAGCACAAGGCTCAAATCCCCCGGCGTAGCCGAAAGAGTCGGTCTTACAAGCCCTTCTTCCATACGTTTTTCATTGCTTCGCCGTCCTCTTATAAGGTCTCCGAACCTCTGGACAATCACGCCGCCTCCCAGCATGTTGGAAAGCCTTGCTATGCTCTCGCCATATCCGTTGCTGTCCTTAAACGGCTCCGAAAAATGCTTCGCAACAAGCAATGCAAAATTGGTATTTTCCGTCTGCTTGTCTTCGCCTTCATAGCTGTGACCGTTGACGGTGATAATTCCGTTGGTGTTCTCATTGACCACAATTCCCTTGGGGTTCATACAGAAAGTCCTTACATTATCTTCAAACTGCTGCGTCCTGTATACTATTTTACTTTCATACAGCTCGTCCGTCAGATGGGAAAAAATAACTGCCGGCAGCTCAACTCTCACGCCTATATCGACTCTGTTTGATTTGGTAGGAATTTGAAGCTCCCCGCACACATGCTCCATCCATTTGCTTCCGCTTCGTCCCACGGACACTATGCATTTATCACATTCATAAGTTCCGCCTTCACATACAACGCCGTATCCTCCGTCCAGAACCTTAATCGACTGAACAGGCGTGTCAAAGAAAAATTCAACTTTATCCTTAAGTTCATTATATATATTTTCCAGAACCACATAATTGATATCAGTTCCGAGATGGCGCACCGATGCATCAAGAAGCTTAAGCTTATTCTGAATACAAAGCTTCTTGAACTTTGTCCCGGCGGTGGAAAAAAGTCTTGTGCCTTCTCCTCCGTACTGCATATTGATATCGTCCACATATTTCATCAGCTCAAGCGCCTTCTGTTTTCCTATATATTCATACAGCGTACCGCCGAAGTCATTGGTTATATTGTATTTGCCGTCGGAAAAAGCTCCCGCGCCGCCGAAGCCGCTCATTATGGAACAGCTTTTGCAGTGTATGCAGTTTTTGATTTTTTTGCCGTCTGTTGGGCATTTCCTCATTGCAAGCGGATGTCCCGCCTCAAAAACCGCAATGCGGTATTCCGGTTTGTTCCTGATAAGCTCATAAGACGAAAAAATACCTCCCGGACCTGCCCCTATTATTATGACATCAAATTTGTTCATACATTATACCTCCGTTGCGTACAGCCGTTTTATTCTGTAGTTACCCACTCCAAATATATTATTATATCCGATTCCGATATAAGTTTCAATATATAATATTTAATACATGCGTTATTCTACACATTATCATGTTCAACAGTCATTTACTTGTATCCATATACTTTCTGAACCTGAGCGGCATGTTCTGCCGCTGCAGACCTGGGTTATATCTTGATTCTATTGCAATGCTTTTCGTAAAAATATCCCATAGCTCACTTATATCCTGCTCCGTCCGGCTGCACTCCAGTGCTCTCACCGCTTCGGTATCTATATCCGCAATATAATATCCGCCGTCGCGTTTATGCACACCTGCTTTTGCTCTGGTCATATCTGCTATGACAAAATTTTCCTTACTGAGCCTGTCCGCAAAAAACTGAAGAAGAACAGTCGTCAAATCATTCTTTGGTTCTATTTTGGCAAGGAGATAATCCCCCTGCTGCCTGAACCTGAGAAATCCTCTGTAATGCTGATATTCCCTCCATGCCATACGCCTGAGCTCAAACACTCTCATGACATACCTGTCCTGCAAATCATCCACTATCCCGGGGCCCACGCGCAGGCCTTTTCGTATAAACTGCAATATGGCGTCCCCTCTGTCCGCGGCCCCGGTTATGGCCGCCATATATATCATCTGGAATGCATCGCTGCCCATCGCCGAGATGACTTTGCGCGCCACTCTCGAAGCTTTGCTGGCATCGGAATCCACCTGCACATACTCGGCAAACCATTCCATGTTGCTTTCTCCCGGAACCTGAATCCTGGAAGTGCGTATGTCCGCAGACCATGCTTCAAACACGGCGGTCAGTATTCCGTCCACACTTCCGTCACAACAGCACACAACCATACAGATACCCTCCGTCAACGTCTAATCCGTATTTAAAATACATCCATTCACAGCTGTCCGTTTATGACACCGTAGGAGTTATTTTCGGCAAACCCATTCGGCATAATATCCGCATAAGTATTATCATCGAAAAAAGAAAGCTGTCTGTAAGTGATGCCTCCAAGTCGATTTTGAAGTCTCCTGTCCGCATCCAAAAGGTTCCTGACAATATAATCTTCGTCAAGTCTGGTATTATACATCATTTTTCCCGAACATGTGATGAAATATAATGCTCTTTTCAGTACAACACCCATCTTTCTTATATCGTCAAAATCAAGTCTGGCGCTTTTGCGCGCTTTGACAATCCTTTTGGCCGAATATGTTCCTATTCCGGGCACTTTAAGC
>CALWMX010000108.1 GCA_944382105.1 uncultured Butyrivibrio sp. | reverse complement strand
GTATACGGGTATGCGGTGATGGAATTAATCCGTCTGTTCTGCATGGCTTTAATATACGATGCAGATATCCTGAAAAGCCCCAGGCTTATGTCAAGCACTGCGTCCGCCGGAATGACTTCGAAAACTTTGCGGTAAAATTCCGAATATATTTTACGGTATTCCTTTACATAAATCATCGGGTCAAAACACAGTCTTACGGTGTATCCCAGGTCCGAGGCTTTTTTCAGGCATTGAAGTCTGGCGTCAAGCGATGGCGTCCGGTGTTCGTATGAGGAAATAATCGCATCCGGTGACAGTGTCCAGGCAAATATAATGTTGCTGCTTACCGGAAAATGACCAAAACCGCCGGAATATGCGGATTTTGTACGGATTTCTATTGTAAGGCAAGGATGAAGGGCGCCGAATTCACACCATCGTGAAACGAAGCCTGTTACCGCTTCCATGGCGAGCATATCCGTGTCGTATGATATGCATAAGTATACCGGGTGAACGGCCAAGAGCTTTTCGACATCTGCAAATATATCTTCAAGATTGACAAACACGACGATATTTCCGGACGGATACATGCCCTGCAGATAACAGTATTCACAGTCATATATGCAGTTCATTATGTTTGATGTATAGTAAAAGTAATGATTGTTAAAACTTTGACAAACTTTGGCTCCCGGATAAATAAGCTCACCGTGCTTTACGGCAAGAATAAGTGAAGGAACGCTTTTTTGTACGGCATAATCCTGGTGTCCTCTGTTAAAAACGTCCTTGTAATGATTTATTTCTATCCTTACGGAATTTCGGAATCTGTCAAGTATCCGTGAGGTAACAGGGTATTCATACGCCTCTTTTTCAATGTAAATATGCGAAAAATAATCAGCTGACGATATATCTGTATATGTCTTCATAAATTGCTTTGCCCTCTTTTTTGGAAGAAACAGGAAGCGGGTAACGGTTATAAATATATTCCGTAAGAGCTTCCGTATTTCCGATTGTTGAATAGTATGTATAAAGCCGTATGAGCGAGCTTGTCATTGTGGCAGAAAGCCTAAGGTCGCTGCACAGCTTTTGCACAGAAGCCGGAACATCTGAGGAAAGCCCGCCGCATGGCATTATATTCCGTAAGACATTGTTTACCGAAGAAGCAAAAACGTCCAGCTTTTGTGAATCGGTTACGGAAAGAAAAACGCAGTGGGCGCTGCCGTGCTCACGCAAAAGCTTTACGGCGTCAAGATAAACCTGATGGTTTACGATTTCTTTTTCCGCGAACGGATGCGTATAGAAGATGTCCGGGTAAAGGCTTATGTTTTCCTGCGTATCGGTTATTTTATTATATATGACATCGGAATCCCAGCCCGCAATATAGAAAACCATACTGCCGTATTTTTTAATCATTTTCGGAACCTTTCTTAGTCCGCGCAATCCGGTGGAACTGCGGGGTGATTGTTATGTCTGCGGTATTTATGCCTTCCGGCTGTGTGGCGGCATAGATTACCGCATCTGCAACGTTTTCAGGAGTAAGCGAGCATCCGGGCGAGGTATCGGCCTTAAATTGGGCGTTTCGGTAAAGAAAGGTGTCGGTCATATCCGGATGTATTGTGATAACCCTCACGCCATGCTTTCTTACTTCCTCAAAAAGACTTGCCGAAAAACCGGAAAGCCCTGCTTTGGATGCGCCGTATGCGGCGCCGTGGGTGTTGGCGCTTTTTTTGGCCGTAACGCTTGATATGTTGATTATTGTTCCGCGGGATGCCTTAAGCTGTTTCATAAGCATGGAGCACAAAAGCATAGGAACCTCAAGGTTGACGGCGGCAATCTCATGTATCTGCTGTGGAGACAGGTTTTCGTGAAGCCCGTAATACCCAACGCCGGCATTGTTTACAAGCACGTCAAAAGTATATTCTGCCGTAAGCTTTTTAATTACCGTGCAAAGCTTCTCCGTATCGGACAAATCCGTTATTATTTCAGTATAATTTTTATTATCAATTCCGGCTGAGGTTCTTGAAATTCCTACGACAAAATAGCCTTCCCTGAGGAAAGCAAGCGCAGACGCGCGTCCGATGCCTTTTGAAGTTCCCGTTATAAGCGCTGTTCTCATACTCTGTATTTCACCTTTACTTTCATTAATTACAGTATAGATAATAATGCCGCAAAAGTCAAAACAACCGTTGACGGTTTGTTCAAAATAACATATTATGTAAATGTTGTTACTGTTTTGCCGTCTTATAAATCCCGGTCACGGCTGTGGGTTACGGATTTTAGCGGCGTGATGTTCGGTTTAAGCACGGAGGATTTAATTTTGGAAAATAATAAAAAAAGCAAAAAAGTAGTGATGATAATAATTATGGCAGTGCTGGTGCTTCTTGCTGTCTCGGCAGTAGTGGTTATGGCAGTATTCAAGTCCAAGGAACACGAAATTACGGCTGAGGAGCATATGGAAAATGCCGTACAGTTCATGGAGGATGAAGAATACGGAAAAGCCGTATCGGCATATGACAAGGCAATAGATCTGGACAAAACCAATATTAACGCGTATTTAGGCAAAATAAAAGCATACGAAGCGCTTGGCTATGATGAAAATATACGGGAGACGATAAACGATGCCATCGCCGTCATTGAAGATACATATGACAGCGAAGGCACGGTACCCGATAATGCGGAGGATATATATTATTATTATGCGGATATGATGGTTGCGGACGGAGATAATATGTCTGCGGAGCAGCTGCTGAGTCAGGGCTCCGAGATTATCCAGGGACTTTTGGATAATTATACCAATCCGGATTTTGCGGTTCACAATGATTCGCCTGTCATGACGTCGGACACGGAAATAACCTTCGGTCTGTATCCGGACAGGGAGATTACCGGCAATGCTCTTACCGTCGGGATTACTGAAGCAGAATACGACGATAAAGGCATCGCAGAGGTTAAAGGTATTAAATATTTCAGATACGAAACGGCATCTGGCATGAAATATTATATTATGAATGATATCAAATGGGATATAATCAATGAAACCGACGACAGCTATCTGCTGATGACGCATTACGCAATAGACGCGGTACCGTACAATACGGAATATACCGCAATCGACTGGGACAATTCATCTCTGAGAAAATGGCTCAATGAAGACTTTTATTCAACGGCGTTTAACGATGTGCAGAAATCGTTTCTGACGGAAATGACCGTGACATCCACACGCAATCCGGATTACGGTATATACACCGGCAATAATGTGACTGATTATGTCACTGTTCTTTCGGCTGAGGAGGTAAGCGAAGGAGCCAACGGCTTTGCAGGAGACAGAAAGGCGGAGGATGCGGACAGAAGCTGCGAGGCGACAGAGTTCGGAAGGGCAAGGGGTATATATACGGACAGCAACGGAATATGCAGGTGGTGGCTGAGAACCTGTGGAGTTGATACTTCATCGGCAATGTTTGTGAATACCAACGGTGTTCTTGCCTGCGACGGATATTATGTCATCGGGACAGATATCGGGGTAAGGCCTGTCATAACAATTTCAAAAAGCTCGGTTACGGAATAATAAAGCTGCAAATTAGTAAAGCTGCGGACATCAGATTATTGTTGACAAATCGAACATATGTGCTATAATCATTTTACAAACATTTGTTCGAGATGGAGGCGGCGCTGATGAAAATATGCGGCGATTTAAGTATCATGGATAAGCTGGCGATTCTGACCGATGCGGCCAAATATGACGTGGCATGCACATCCAGCGGAACCGAACGCGGCAATAACGGGAACGGTATAGGCAATGCCGTGAAGTGCGGCATATGCCACAGCTTTGCTGCCGACGGAAGGTGTATATCGCTTCTTAAAATACTTCTCACCAATGAATGCGTGTTTGACTGCAGATACTGCATCAACAGAGCTTCCAATGATGTGGTGAGGACGTCTTTCACACCGGATGAGGTATGCAGGCTCACAATGGAGTTTTACAGGCGCAATTATATCGAAGGCCTTTTCTTAAGTTCGGGTATTGTCAGGAATCCCACATACACAATGGGGCTTATATGCGAGACCGTTATGAAGCTGAGGATGGAGTACGGCTTCGGAGGTTATATTCATGTCAAATGCATACCGGGGGCGGAACCGTCAGTTATAGAGATGGCGGGCTGGTATGCAGACAGGATGAGCGTCAATCTTGAATTTCCCACAACCGATGGCCTTAAGGCGCTTGCGCCGCATAAATCCAGACGGAATATTCTTACGCCCATGCGGCAGATACAAAAAGGAATTGAAAGCAATATCGGCGCGCTGGAGGACAAAAGGGCAAAGGCCCCATCGGGAATGGATGCGCTCCCCGCACCGTCTGTCCGGAATAACGGGATTTCACTGTACCGGAAAGGCGGCGCCAAATACGTGCCGGCAGGTCAGAGCACACAGATGATTGTGGGGGCCACACAGGAAACCGATTACCAGATAGTTACCGTGGCCGAGGCTCTGTATAAGAACTACGGACTCAAAAGAGTATTTTATTCCGCATTTGTCAATGTCAATAAGGACAGCACGCTTCCGGCTGCGGGCGGTGATGCCCCGCTGCTTCGTGAGCACAGGCTGTATCAGCCGGACTGGCTCCTGAGGTTTTACGGCTTTAAAGCGTCCGATTTATTGTCCGAGGATAAGCCCGATTTCAATATTCTGATTGACCCGAAGTGCGACTGGGCGCTGAGGCATCTGGAGCAGTTCCCGGTTGAAATCAACAGCGCCGGAT
>CALWMX010000107.1 GCA_944382105.1 uncultured Butyrivibrio sp. | reverse complement strand
ACTGCACCACAATCAAAGACATAATGGAGACGAATAATCTTGCCAGTGAGCAGATTGGCGCAGGCACAAAGCTTATATTAATAAAAATCTGTTAATGTTAAACGAGTCAGGCTGCCCTGTCCGGATGCGGACGGGGCGGCCGTTTTTTGCAAAACGAACCGCGCCAAGAAAGGCGCGGCCCGTCTGATGCATCTTTAAAATTATTCCTGAGTTGCTCCGTGCTCTGCGAACCAGCTGTCAAACTTGTCCATGACAGCGCTGTAAGTGTTCTGGCAAAGGTCGGGCAGTGCAGCGCCCCATGATTTGGCGGCCTGACTGAACCCTTTTTTGAAAGCCTCCAGCATTTCCTGCATTTTTTCTTCGTCGTCGCCTGCCAGCGCGGAGGCAAATGAAAGTATTCTGTCCGATGTCTGGTCTGCTCCCCAATATCCGTCCTCAGCGACGTCAGCCTTAGCCTGAGCAATTGTTCCGGCATCAAATACGCCGGCTTTTATCATGTAATCCCATGACGATTTGGATGTCAAATCAATATTCGCCTGTTTGGTGAACATCTTTTCAACCAATTCTCTTAATTGGGCCGCCCGGGAATCCGCGTCTGCTTTAAGCTTTGCAACGATTGCGGAACGGTCGGATTTTGACATTGAAGATATACTCTTATAGTCAGAGGATTTTTCGTATACGACGCTTTCCTGCGTGTATGAAGCTTTGGCCGTTTTATCGGCAGCCTTGCCTTCTGATTTTGCGGCTGCATCGGATGTACCGTATATCTGCGCAGCCTGATTTGAAGTAATTCCGTTTACCATTACTGTTTCTCCTTCCGTGGACAAAAAATATAATATCAGTGTCAGGTTTCAAAATTAATATCGGATTCAAAGTGTCGGAATTTAACTGTTGCAATTATTGTATTGCTTTTAATACATTATGAGATTATAATGAATAAGAATGCTGCTGGTTAAAACACGGTATTATAATATTGATTTGCAAAAGGCGGACTTGTATGGACACGATTAATCTCAGGGCGTATGCTAAAATAAATCTTGGACTTGATGTGATTGGGAGACTTGACAACGGATATCATCAGGTCAGGATGATTATGCAGAGCATTAATTTGTATGATAAGGTTAATTTGTACAGAAATAATACGGGTAAAATAGATATCAGGACAAATCTGTTTTATCTGCCTACCGGAAAGGATAATCTTGTATATAAGGCGGCGGCGCTTTTGATGGACGAGTTCGGCATAGATGACGGCATATCGATTGATTTGTATAAATATATACCCGTTGCGGCCGGAATGGCGGGAGGCAGTACCGATGCGGCTGCCGTGCTTTCAGGCATCAACAGAATGTTCGGGCTTGGTCTTACAACAGAGGAGCTTATGGAACGCGGGGCGCATATCGGGGCCGATGTACCGTATTGTATTATGGGAGGAACGGCATTGGCGGAGGGAATCGGAGAAAAGCTTACAAGACTTCCGGACTGTCCGGATTTTTATGTGGTCATAGGCAAACCGGGAATAAGCGTTTCCACCAGGCATGTATACCAACAGCTCCGGATTGATGAAAATACCGTTCATCCGGATATAGACGGTATGATAGATGCGATTAAATCCGCGGATGCTGACGGCATTGCAAAAAGGCTGGGTAATGTGCTGGAAAGCGTTACGCAAAAGGAACATCCGGTCATATCGGACATAAAAAAAAGCATGTTGGACAACGGAGCGGCGGGGGCGCTTATGAGCGGCAGCGGACCGACGGTTTTCGGACTTTTTGATGATGAAGTTAAGGCCGGAAAATGTGAAGAGATTCTAAGGAAAAATAAACTTATCCGCAACTCCTACGTTGTGGGGATGATAAACGGAGGCAGGAAATGATATCTGATATACAATTTCACGATAAGGGCGACGGAAGGTCTTTGAGCGATACGGTCTATGCGGAGCTTAAGGAGGCAATCCTGAGAGGCGACATCGTATCCGATGAAAGACTTATGGAAATACCGCTTGCCAATAAGCTGGGAGTGAGCAGAACTCCGGTCAGGGAAGCAATCCGCAGGCTTGAAAAAGAGCAGCTTGTAGTCATTACCCCCGGCTGTGGGGCAAGGGTGGCCGGAATAAGCGATAAGGAAGCAATGGATGCTCTTGAAGTCAGACTAATGATAGAAAACATGTCGGTAAGGCTTGCGGCGCGCAATATAACCGGGGAGCAGCTTGCCAGGCTGAGAGAAATCAACAGCAAAGCAAGGGCGGCGGCGGCCGATAATGATACGGGACTGATTGCAGATTTTGACAACCTTCTGCACAGAACCATAAGCGAAGCATCCGGAAACAGCATACTTTTTACGGTGGCAAGATTTCTTGAAGGACAGGTATTGCGCTACAGGATAGAGTATATCAAAAGTCTCCCTGAATATGACAGCCTGCTGGACGAGCATGATGCCATAATCGATGCAATCGGGCTCGGCAACGGAGAACTGGCAGGGCGCCTTGTAGAAGAGCACATCAGAAAACAGAAAAAGGCCATGGCGGAAATAATACGAATAATTTAATGTATAGCCGCCGGCTGTTTGGCAATAATTCCCAATATAAAAATAAAATTGACGTTCATGCTTATATGAACGGTAATAAATTGGAGGTTATTTGCCATGAAAAAAATCATAATACCGATTGCGGCGGCTCTTTTGGCAGCGGGCGTTATAGCAGGGATTAGTACATACAAAAAAAGCGAAAGCTACAGAACGCAGAGGGAAATTGCCGAAAATATCATACGATTCCATGTGCGCGCCAACAGTGACAGCGATGAAGACCAGTCATTGAAGCTGCAGGTCAAGGATGCGGTTGTCGCTTATCTTCAGGAGGAGCTGTCCCATGCAGACAGTCTTGACGAAGCGAGAAATATTTTATATTATGACAGTGCCGATATCAAACATATAGCAGAAAATGTAATTAAATCCAACGGTATGTCATATAATGTTAATGTGTATTTTGAAACGGCCTATTTCCCCATGAAAACATACGGGGACATGACGTTTCCGCCGGGAGAGTATGAGGCATTCAGAATCGATATAGGCGAAGCGCAGGGACATAACTGGTGGTGCGTTCTTTTTCCTCCGCTCTGCCTTGTGAACCAGTCATATTCGGTTGTGCCGGACGAATCCAAGGAACAGCTTAAAGGAATTCTTTCGGAGGAAGCATATGACACTATTACCATGCAGGATTTGGATGAAGGCGGATACGAAGTGAGATTTAAATTTCTTACTTTTCTCAATAAATTATTCGACTAGGAAAGGATAACCGCATTCCATGCGGCAGGAAAAATGATGAATAAGACGAAAGTGGCAGTATTGTTTGGAGGACAGTCATCGGAGCATGACATATCGTGTATGTCTGCGGTAACGGTGATTAACAGTATCAACAGGGATTATTACGATGTG
>CALWMX010000106.1 GCA_944382105.1 uncultured Butyrivibrio sp. | reverse complement strand
ATACACCTTCACGGATGGCAATACTCGGCACAACAATGATGAACTTACTCCAGCCATATGCTCTATTAAGCTCATACATCGTCTTGATATAGGTATATGTTTTACCAACACCGGTCTCCATCTCAATTGTAAGATTAAAACCGCTGCTCCTACCTTCCAGCTTATTTGAAGGTGCTATTTGATTTGTTCTCTGTATTTTTTGCAAATGTTCCAGAATTATTTGATCGTTTAGTTCTGGAATAATTCTATGATTGCTCCAACCGGTATAATCTTCTTCATCCGTAAGACTTTGCTGAATATAACCGGATCCACGGTCCATCATATATGTAGGCGTTAAATATGGTTGCCCAGCAAAAACATCAACCACGGCCTTGGCGGCATCCGATTGGAATTTTTGATGCTTGTATTGAATTCTCATCCGAAGGCCTCCTTAGATTACTTTTACCCTTGTGTCTGGTGCCAGCATTTTAAAGATCTCAGTAACATTTATCTTTGCAGGGCTGTTGATAAAGCTTCCATCCCGGAAAACAGCTCGAAGCGGTTGGCGCTTTGCAATGAATCTAATTACGCTATCAGGTATATTTTCATCAAAGCAAGCAATAAGATCGCCATCATTATAGGTATGCACAGTGCATCCATCTACCTTCTCAGAAGTATAAGGCATTGATAACGGAAGGCCCCATTCCAACAAGCACCCAAATAATAGATCCAGATCCGATCGATCCGCTTTAACATTTGATTCTAGTAACGAGAGCATATCCTGAGCATAATCCCCTGCCGAGTAATAGACATCGTTCATATTGGAATCATCCACCTTAAATACTCTAAAACCAGTGTCTAAATCCTGCGTCATCATAGGATTATCGTCTTTAATCTTCTTCCCGGCTCTTCTAATTCGCTCCTTACCTACCTCAGCGATTGTCTTAAATCCGTCCTTATAAGCATTTGTGTTTTCATCAACTTCTTCAGGGAATTGAATCATTATCCATCTGCGATTTCCGCCATCACTTGCATTTTTTTGCATGACTGCATCTGCTGTAGTAGCACTCCCCGAAAAGAAATCCATTACAATCATCTCAGGGTCATCTACAAGTTTCAGGCACCTATCTATAAGTTTTGTAGGCTTTGGCGTATCAAAAGGTGCTCTTCCAAAAAGAGCTTTTAACTCTGAAACTCCTTCCCTGGTTGTTCCTGCATCTTTCCCAAACCAAATAGTCTCTGGTGCACGACCTTCAAGGTTCTTTAGGTAAATCTTTCTTATGATTCGAGTCTCATCTTCACTAAAGATTATTTCTCCTGTTTTAATTTTTTCAGCAACAGTTTCTTTACTCCATCTCCACCCATTTGGGCAAGGCTTGATAACTTTTCCGCTTGGTGAAATAATGTCATAAATCAGGTTAGGTCTGTATAAAGCATTCCTTACATCTCCACTTCTCCAAGGGCCATTTGGATCGTTGTCTGGGTTAGAGTAAGCTTTATTATCTTCTGCAGTCCTTTCAAAGCTTCCAAGTTTAAAGGACTGTATTGATTTGCAATAAATCATCAAATAACTATGTTGTATAGAAAATGTTCCAAGGTACCCTTTTGGTTGAATACTATGTTGCCATACAATCGTGCCAATAAAATTACTCGCTCCGAATACCTCATCACACATTTTTTTCAGGTTTTCTTGCTCTTTATCATCTATACTGATAAAAATAGCTCCATCTTCAGTAAGGAAATTCCGTGCCAATAGCAACCGCTGATAAAGCATTGAACACCATTTTGAATGATAACGCGGGTTACTATTGCTATTTTCCTGAAAAACCTTATTGCCATCTTCATCATAAAGGCCGATCTCGTCTTCATATTCATCTTTATCCATCTCGTATTGATCCGGATAAATAAACCGGTCACTTCCTGTATTGTAAGGAGGATCAATATATATGAACTTGACAGCGCCAAGATAGCTCTCCTGCAAAAGTTTCAGTGCATCTAAATTGTCACCCTCAATATAAATATTAGCCGTAGTATCCCAGTTTTCACTGTCTTCCATTATCGGGCGAAGAGTTTTCCTAATTCTCCTGTTGGCTTCTGCGATACATGCTTTCTTCCCTACCCAGCTAAATTCATATGATTCATTTGTATCTAAAGCCGTAGACGACAGCATCTGTCTGAGAAGTTCAAAATTTACTGACTTAACAATCTGACCATTTTCATCCAAAGCTTCTGTTATGCAGTTTGGAAATACTTTTTCAAGTAACTCAACATTCTTCTTGGACTGTTCTTCCGTCTCCATTTTCATTTTCTCCATCTTAGGCTTCCTCCTCGGCTTGTTCCTTATTGTTAAGGTAATCTAAAACCTTTCGGTCAACACGAGACTGCTTTCTGACCATGTATACTCCAAGATCTTTAATTGTTGCCAAGTCTACTGGCTCCTTAAACTCCTTTTCCTTTTGAAGTTTCATATACCGATAACCTGCGCCTAAATTACCTTTTGTTGCATATGTATGCTCTTTCATTTCTTCTTCGCTTACATGATCATCAATAACAATGCATCGATACATTATTGCTTTATACGGTATGCCAATATAAACGTAAACCGTATCGCCGTTTTTTTCACCAGCCCCTCTTTTCCAGCAAATAGTATCCGAAGATTTAAAATGCTCAACAACATCAAACACTTTCACATTACAAGGGATAATCCACGATTCTTTCATCTTCTGCCCTCCTTAAGTTCCTCTAATTCTGCTTTCAACCTTTTCAGCTCCGTATTGAGCTGTATTTGTTTGTTTAATTGTTTTTCTTTCCGAACCTTCTGCTGTAAAGCCACAATCTGTTTTTGCAACTCTTGCCTACGGTTATCACGTTCGACAGAATCTTTTAGGCTTTCCTGCTTTTCGGCCTGTAAAGCATCCCCGGCAATCTGCCGAACATAGTTCTCATAAACCTTATCGACATTCAGGCCGTCGATTTTCAGCGGCAGATCAGATTCTTCCAACCAGTCCGTATGATAATAAGTTCCCACTTTAAAGGCATTATTACCGGAAGCAGCTGCTTCTTTATATGCTGTCCACGCCTGATACTTTCCATCGTGTTCCAGAAGGAAAATGATATGATACGGTATCTCTTTGTCAATCTGGCGGAGAACAGATTCATCAAGCTTCGATTCGTTAAGCTTGACTTCAAAGACCTCAATCTCCGTAACCACTTCGCCTGCTGCCAAGTTCATAGTGGTAGCCGCAATCTTATTTCTCCAATAAATCACCTTGATCTGATCAACAAAGAATCTTTTCATCGTGGGCGATACCGTCAGGTTCTCATAAAACTTCTGCTTCGGTATTCGCCGGTTGAACTCCGTGCTTTTCGGTAAACCAATCAATCTCAGCACCTCATTTCACAACCAGGAAGCAGATCAGCTCGAAATCATCCAGCCCATTGATCTCAGACATCAGCGCCGAAGTACCTCCTGCGGAGAACAGACTGTCAATATCGTTCTCTTCCTTGACGTCAATGATAGAGTTGATGGCATCGGAAAGAAGCTGTGATACTTCCTCCATGTCACGTCCATCATCTGTTTCTTTATTAAACTTCTCGCAGAGCTCCAATACAGGCTCAGATTTACCGCGGCAAAGCAGCCGAACTGTATCAAGAAGTTTCTTCGGATTCAGATAATCGCAGACTACCTCTCCATCGATTCCGATATAAACCATATAGAACGGATGGATCCTGTTCTGGTTATCAATATTGATATTGTTGTTGATATTCCGGAGAACGAAGATCACGCCTTCCGGATTTTCTTCTGTCGCCGGCACCACTGCATGAAGGCCTTTTGGTTTCTTTGCCAGATCCTCATGTGTCTTT
>CALWMX010000105.1 GCA_944382105.1 uncultured Butyrivibrio sp. | reverse complement strand
TTAACTGTATCCGGACATTTTACCTTCGAAGCCATTCTTTCAATAATATGTCCTGCCAAAAGCGGGTTTTTCATAAGAGCGGAACCTTCGCCGTTTCCCACAATTTTGGGAACAGGACACCCCATGTTCACATCAAACGCCGCAAAGCCCCTGTCCTCAAGCCTTACGGCAATATCCGCCATTATTTCCGGGTCCGAGCCGAAAAGCTGCAGAGCCACGGGACTTTCCTGCGGCAGTGTTTTAAGAAGTACGCCTGTGTTTTTATTATTGTAAAGTACGGCTTTGGCGCTTACCATTTCGCTGATCATATAGCCGCAGCCCTGTTCCTTGCACAACAGCCTGAAAGACAAATCCGTGACGCCTGCCATCGGTGCAAGCATGATATTATTTTCAAGAGTAATGCTTCCTATTTGCATCACTTTTCACTCCCGTAATCTTCCGCTTTTTCGCCCAGTACAAATACTCTGTAATACATCTCAAGAGCTTCAAAAAAATCCTCCTTTTCACGCTGGAGGCTTCGTACTTTCAGGGCGGCTCCGATTTCATCATAAAGCAAATCGCCCTCGTCCGCTTCCGTCCTCAACAGAAGCGTTCCGTTTTCGTCAAATTCCATTATCAGGATTCCGCCCACATCCTCCGTAAAAAGAACAGTCATTATTTTAAGCTCATCCTTAATCCGTCCCGGAAGTCCGTTAAAGGCTTCATCAAGATAAAATTTCCTGTCATATGCGCTTGCCGCACATAGCACCTGATATTTTTCTTCCATAATGTCTCCATATTTTTATGCAATTTATACATATCCGTATATGCCGCGCACAGAAACCTCCCCGGCTCTCACTGTTTCAACCCTGCCGGTTTCATCTTCCACCATCAGCTCTCCCATATCATTGATTCCCAGAGCTTTTCTGTTAAACGTTCCGTCCGCCGTTATAACGGACACATCCGCGCCTTTGTTTACAAGTGCCGATTCATATGTTTTTTTAAGATTCTTAAGGCTTTTATCCCGGAGAAATATTTCATAATATTTCTCGAAATATTTACCGCAGGCCGCAACAAGACGGCTTCTGGCAACCTGATGACCACATTCTAATGCAAGCGATGTGGCCGTGCGCCGCAGTTCTTCCGGAAATTCGGTCATATTCACATTAATGCCTATTCCTATCACAATATAATTGACCGTATCCATCTCGGCGCTCATCTCCGTGAGAATCCCGATTGTTTTTTTGCCTCCAATCACAATATCATTGGGCCATTTTATCATGGCATCAAGTCCAAGCTCCTCTCTGATTGCGAAAGCACACGCCATGGCGGCAACAAGCGTCACCATAGGAGCCTTATCCGGACTTATATCAGGCTTTATGAGAAAAGACATCCATATACCGCTGCCTGACGGCGACTGCCAGTTCCTGCCTCTTCTTCCTCTGCCTGCGCTCTGAAATTCCGCAATTGCAAGAGTTCCGCAAGGCGCACCCTTCTCCGCCTGTCTTTTTATTTCATTATTGGTGGAATCTATAGTGTCGAAGTAAAGAATTTTATTACCGAACCACTTAGTGGAAAGCTGGCTTTTTATCTCATCGGAAAGCAGAACATCCGGACTTGATATGAGTCTGTACCCTCTGTTGCGCACCGATTCTATGCCGTAACCCGCTTCCTTTAAAGAATTGACTGCCTTCCAGACGGCCGTTCTGGATACGCCCAGACCGGCGCTCAACTCCTGACCGGAGACATATCCCCCCTTTTGCTTCAGCACCGCAAGCACTTTTTCTTTCATCTTATCTGCCTCCGATTGCTATATAACTCATTATGCTTATAACTACAAGTATTGCGGCCGCGGCAATTGTAATTATACCCGCATTCCTCTTATCGGTCATAAAATACTTGATGCCGGTAAGCAGATTCATTGCTCCGCCCATGACAAAGATAACAGGAAACATCCACCTGTTCCCTGCCGTGTCAATAAATGCCATTACGGCAAACACAACGGCGCCGATTCCCAGCACCGCATTGAATATGTCTATAATTGTTCTTATTATTTTACGGAATTTGTTTTCTGTGGAAAACATGTAAAGTCCCTTCCTGTCCAAAGCAGCTTTTCATCATTGGCGTTCATAAAACCTACCCGTAATAATACTATAAATTTCCGAGAGTTGCAACCATAACGGCTTTAATTGTATGCATTCTGTTCTCAGCTTCGTCAAAAACCACCGACTGCTCCGATTCAAAAACCTCATCGGTTACTTCAAGCTCACTCATTCCGAATTTTTTGTACACTTCCCTGCCGATTTTGGTCTTTAAATCATGGAATGCCGGCAGACAGTGCATAAATATGGCATTACTTCCCGCATTGTCCATCACTTTTTTATTGACCTGATAAGGAGAAAGCTTTTTTATCCTCTCCGCCCATACCTCATCCGGCTCACCCATGGATACCCATACATCGGTATAGATAACATCGGCTCCTTTGGTTCCTGCCTCAACGTCCTCCGTGAGAGCTATGGTCCCGCCGTTGGCCGCGGCGATTTCCTGACATTCTTTCACAAGCTTCTCGTCCGGAAAATATTCTGCGGAGGTACATGCCGTAAAATTCATGCCCAGTTTGGCGCTTACAATCATAAGCGAATTGCCCATATTATATCTTGCATCGCCCATGTATGTAAGCTTAACTCCCTTGATTCGTCCTAATTTCTCCCTTATTGTAAGCACATCCGCAAGCATCTGCGTCGGATGATATTCGTTTGTCAGCCCGTTCCATACCGGCACCCCCGCATACTTTGCCAGTTCTTCCACTATTGTCTGTTCAAATCCTCTGTATTCTATTCCGTCATACATTCTTCCCAACACTCTGGCAGTATCCGCAATGCTTTCCTTTTTGCCTATCTGGGAGCCCGAAGGATCAAGATATGTGGTTCCCATCCCCAAATCATGCGCCGCCACTTCAAAAGAACATCTTGTTCTTGTGCTGGTTTTTTCAAATATAAGGGCAATATTCTTTCCGGCAAACATATCCGTCGTAAGTATGCCCTTTTTTTTCTTATCCTTAAGGTCTGCCGCCAAGTCTACCAAATATAATATTTCCTCCGGTGTAAAATCCTTAAGCGTCAAAAAACTGCGTCCCTTTAAATTCATGTGTACCTCTTTCCCGCAATATTATTATGCAAACTGATATCGTAATACAGGACAACTCAGGAAGCTCATTACTCTGCCCCGTTCTTTGCCACTTCCACAACGGACTTGGCCAGTCCTGCAATTCCCTGTATTTCAGACGGAATGATAATCTTGGTAGCCTTTCCGTCGGCGGCCTTTGCAAAGGCTTCAAGGCTCTTGAGGGCGATAACCGCTTCATCTGCGCCGGCCTCTCTGATATATCTGATACCCTCCGCGTTAGCCAGCTGGACAGCTCTTATTGCCTCGGCCTGACCCTCAGCCTCGCGTATTGTTGCTTCCTTCTTTGCCTCTGCACGAAGAATCGCAGCTTCCTTTTCTGCTTCGGCTTCAAGTATTGCCGACTGTTTTTTGCCTTCCGCAACGGTAATGCTGGCTTTCTTTTCACCTTCGGCTCTCGTTACGGCTTCACGGCGTTCACGTTCCGCCTTCATCTGACGTTCCATCGCATTCTGGATTTCCGCAGGCGGAATAATATTCTTAAGTTCCACACGGTTTACCTTGATACCCCACGGGTCGGTGGCCTGATCCAGCGAAACCCTCATTTTGGTATTGATGATTTCCCTGGAGGTAAGCGTCTGGTCAAGCTCAAGCTCACCGATTATATTACGCAGGGTTGTCGCCGTTAGGTTTTCAATCGCCATAATCGGATTTTCTACTCCGTATGCATACAGCTTGGGGTCTGTTATCTGGAAAAAAATAACCGTATCTATTCTCATCGTAACATTGTCCTTGGTAATAACAGGCTGCGGCGCAAAATCAACCACTTGCTCTTTAAGGCTGACCTTTCTGGCCGCCTTGTCAATAAAAGGAGTTTTAAAATGTATTCCCACAGTCCAGGTAGCCTTATACGCTCCCAGCCTTTCAAGAATTACCGCATATGCCTGCGGAACTATTTTTATGCATGACGCAACAATCAAAAGTATTATCACCGCAACAATAACAATACCTATAATCCCTCCGGTGGAAATTTCCGCTAAAATCATAATTACCTAACCTTTCCCTGATATCCGTTTATCAGCTTCATTGCTTATTTTGATACCTAATCAGCCTCCGCTTTACGCAGGACCTTCATCTTCATTCGCCCGTTTCCGCCCTTTTGACAATCAGCTTGACGCCCGACACTCCCACAATTTCAACTATGGTATTTTCCGGAATTATATCGCTATCGTTTTGGGCCCTCGCCGTCCATTCCTGTCCGCCTACAACTGCGTATCCGGCCGATTCATTATTGTTGATTTCCGAAATAACCCTTGCTCTCTGCCCGATAAGGCCGTCCACATTGGTTTTGGCCCCTCCGATTTTAAGGATTTTGGTAAACACCGGCCTGGTGAATATCAGCAGCACTACCGACACTGCAAAAAACACAGCAATCTGAGTCCATAAAGGCGCATTGAACATAGCCATGATAAAAGACACCAACGCCCCTCCGGCAAACCAAATAGTAGTAAGGCTTGTGGTGACCAGCTCAAATATTATAAGAAGCACAAGCAACCCCAGCCAAATCCACACAACATACTCCATTGTATTTTCCTCCTGTCTGCAGCTCCCCGAAAAAAGTTTTCATTATGTAACATTGTACTACATAAGGGCTTTTTTTTCAATGGAAAAACAGCCCATACATCAGTATGGACTGTTCAGGCGTCATACCCGCTGCAAATACTGCATATCATGCCGTATCAGTTTAATTTCAGTATATATAAAAGCAATGATTATTAATTATTGTATAACTTGTATACTTTGTGTAATTTGCCTTGCGCACACTGATGAAAAACAGCAGGTCTCCGATATTATTCTGACCCGACAACGCGGCTACCGCTGCATCATAGCAGCCTCTCTGATTAAGCTGTTCGTTGCTCATATTAAGTACAGCCTGAAATCTCGCCGTAGGCGTTCCGTTTTCCGCCACTCCGGTAAACTGACCCGGAGCATATATTACATCCTTTATGCTTTTCTGGGAAAACCTTGATGAAATCACTCTGTTTATAACTACATTGGCAACTGCTAACTGTCCCTCGGCAGGTTCCCAGCCGGCTTCCCAGTAAACTATCGCGGCAAGGAGATGTATATCCTCCTCCGTAGCGCTGTATGCCGACCTTGAGGTGGTGGTCACGCTTGCATATTTTTCCTTGGCTGCCGCCGCTGCTTTCGCTGCGGCTTCCTCTGCGGCTTTTTTGGCTGCCGCCGCTGCCTCTTCTGCCTGACGCTGTTTCTCTACTTCAATTGAAATTGCGCTGTCAAGACCGTATGAAATGCTTACACCGTCGGCCGGCACATATCCGTACCCGCCGTCGCAGGATATCAGGATAAAGCCGTCGCATTCCTCGTAAGCACTTATTACCGCTCCCTTGGAGAGCGTTGACACCTGAGAAGACGCCGTCGAAGCATCGGAATATACCGTAAGCGAATCGCTTGTGACCGTTGCTTCCTTATCACCTATGGTTTCCGCTATTTTCTGTGCCTCGTTTCCGAATAACACATCCGCATTTCTGACGTATCCGGTAATTCCGCCCGAGGTAACCTTGGTCCATTCGTCTCCCTGCTCGACAATCTCCGCCTCGCTTCCGGAATACATAACTCCGACCACTTCCGATGTGTACTCAGGCTCCGTATACATACAAAGTCTTGCGCTGGTATATGATACTATCTTGTTGCTGTAATCACCTTTGTCAATACTGCTTTCAAATTCATCGACAACCTCTGTTGAAGTCAACGTGCTTCTGTACACAACATTCAGATTTGCTGAAACAACTTCTTCTTCGGTGATTGGAACGGTACCTTCTTCCTGTAAATCCACAGCATCCTCTGCCGCGGCAATGACCGTATCGCTGCTCTGTGGCTCACTGGCCGCCGCAGCTTTAACACTGTCTCCGGAAGAGTTAATACCGGAAAAAACTATCTGCACTACCATGAGCATAGCAAGCACGATAATTACAGAAGCTTTTCTGCTTTTGAATCTCATATTAACCTCCATTTACCGTCAAATCAAAGCGAATCCCTGAGACAAAATTCTTAGTCCGCAGGTATGCTTTTGAATTTGTTACAAAATTATTAAATTTTGTTACAAGGCATTGTAACATATTTATACTGCTTTGTCAAATCCCGCACATTACTTCACCTTAACAGCACGCTGTCTTGCCGCCTCGTACATAATTACAGCCGCACTTACAGCCGCGTTCAGCGATTCCAGCTTTCCGCCCATAGGTATTTTTATACGTTTCTGTGCGCATGCCGCAAGCTTTTCCGTAAGGCCGTTTCCCTCATTGCCTATTAAAATTGCACTCCCCTCTCTGTAATCTTCCATATAATATTCCCTGCTGCCGTTAAGATGCGCCGCGTAGGTGCAAATCCCCATTGCGCAAAGCTCCGTTACGGTATGGCATATATCCTCCGCACGGACAAAGGGAACCCTGAAAAGCGAACCCATTGTTGAGCGCACTGTTTTTGGATTATATATGTCAACCGTGTCTTTTGACATGATTACACCGCTTGCCCCGGCCCCCTCCGCTGTCCGCATTATTGTACCGAGATTTCCCGGGTCCTGTATATTTTCAAGAACAATCACAAGCGGATTCTTTTTTGTTATCACATCTGATATATCATATTCAGGCATTCTGACTATTGCCAATATTCCCTGAGGAGTTTTTGTATCGGACATCTGTCTGAAAACATTGTCCGACACGGTCTCATAATCGTATTCCGCCAGTAACCCGGTCCCCGCTTTTACAAAACTTTCAGCAGCGTATATTTTATGTATACGGTCTTTGGGAACCTCTGAAAACATTCTGATTCCTTCAATTACAAAAAGTCCGAGTTTCCTGCGTTCCCCGGACTTTTTAAGTAAATTGACTACCGTTTTAACCTGCGAATTAGCTGTACTTGTAATCAATAGTATCTCCTATCTGCAAAGAAGCTTGCTGACTTCATACATGTGCTCGTCCACATCCTTAGTCATCGCAAGAGCTTCATCGATATCATAGTCTACAAACTCTCCGCCTGAATGCGCAACAACCCTGTTGGACTTTCCCGTACAGAGAAGCTCCACTGCATATGCTCCCATCATTGACGCATATACACGGTCCTTACATGTAGGGCTTCCGCCGCGCTGCATATGACCGAGAATTGTAGCTCTTGTCTCAACACCTGTAGCTTCCTCAATTCTCAGCGCCATCTCCGTTGAATGTCCGATACCCTCGGCGTTCACAATGATATGATGCTTTTTGCCGCGTTTTTTATTCTCGATAATACTGTTTATGATTTTCTCTTCATTGAAATCGTACTTACTTGGAAGAAGGATATCCTCCGCTCCGTTGGCAATACCGCACCAAAGCGCAATATGTCCTGCGTTGCGCCCCATAACCTCAATTATCGAACACCTCTCATGGGAGGTGGAAGTATCCCTTATCTTATCAATAGCCTGCATTGCAGTATTGATAGCCGTATCAAATCCGATTGTATAATCCGTACAAGCTATGTCAAGGTCTATTGTTCCGGGAACTCCGATTGTATTAATCCCCAGCGCCGAAAGCTTCTGCGCTCCCTTAAACGAACCGTCGCCTCCGATAACAACAAGTCCTTCTATACCGTGCTTTCTGCATATTTCAGCGCCCTTTCTCTGATATTCAGGGTCTATGAATTCAAGACATCTTGCAGTGTAAAGTATTGTACCGCCTCTGTCTATCGTCTCTGAAACGCTTGTCGCAGTCATATCAATTATTTCTTCGTTAAGAAGACCGTTATATCCTTTTAAAACACCTTTAACGGAAAGTCCCTTTGCCAAAGCAGTTCTTACCACGGCTCTTATCGCCGCATTCATTCCCGGCGCATCTCCGCCGCTTGTAAGAACACCTATTGTCTTAATATCTGCCATCTCAAATATTACCTCCAAACTGTAAAATCCACGCTTATGACATATTTTAATCTAAAAATATCTATTTTTCAATATATTTCTCCACCACCTTGACATTTTTTTCGCCAAAAGTCTCCCTGAGCTTTGACAACACAGCCCCATCGGCTTTAATAGTCAAAGAAGGCGGAAGCGTTTTCTTTGCTTTTTCAGCCTCACAGTATATTATTACCCTGTCGCCTCCGTCCGACAACTGAAGAATATTAAAAAGTTCTTTTTCCGAATCTATATAAGCCTGTTTGTCGTGAAATTTTATCCAGCATTCACGCGGAACGGAATCAAACGGAATGACCTTATTGCACAGAAGCTTCCCGTTTTCCTCGTCCCTTAAATCAACATTGCCGATAATAAACACCTTATTATCTTCTGTTATATCCTTACGGTACTCCATATAAGGCTTAGGGAACACCACAACCTCAACGTTGCCTGCAAGGTCTTCAAGATTAAAATATGCCATGCTTTTGCCTGTCCTTGTCATTTTAACCTTGATACCGGATATTATACCTCCGGCAACAACGCGCTGTGCATCTCCTACTTTTGCCTGCCCGGTTTCTTCGTCCCGTTCAAAATCGGAACACAGATTAGTAATATTTTTCTCCCACATTCCCCGGTAATCATCAAGAGGATGTCCGCTTATATAAACGCCCAGAACTTCTTTTTCCATAGCCAGCAGTTCTTCCTTGGCGTATTCTCCCACATCCGGAACAATCACATCCGACGGTTTTTCCTCCGGCTCAAACATGTCAAACAACGACATCTGCCCGGAAACTGATTCCTTGCGTTCCTGAGCCACGCCGTCCATTACATCCGCATATATCAGCATCATTTGTTTCCGTGTAAGTCCGAAGCTGTCAAACGCGCCTGATTTAATCAGGCTTTCCACGGTCCTCTTGTTCACCTCTTTTCCGGTCAGTCTTGTAACAAAATCCTTTATGTCTTTATATTTTCCTCCTGCATCCCGTTCGGCGACAACCGCCTCGATAACAGGCCTTCCCAGGCTCTTGATTGAGGAAAGCCCGTAGCGTATGGAATTGTCCCCGGCGGTGAAGTTACCTTCACCCAAATTAATATCAGGAGGAAGTATCTCTATTCCCATCTGTCTGCTTGCAAGAATATACTGTGACACCTTTCCCGTATTATCTATAACGCTTGTCATAAGCGCCGCCATAAACTCAACGGAATAATAGTGTTTAAGATATGCCGTCTGAAATGCCACATATGCATAACATGCCGCATGGGATTTGTTGAAGGCATACTTGGCAAAATCCATCATTGTGTCGTATATTCCGGACGCTACATCTTCGGATATTCCGTTGGCAACACACCCCGGAACCCCTTCCTCTTCATTACCGTAAATGAAATTCCGGCGTTCCTTTTCCATGACAGACTGCTTTTTTTTGGACATGGCGCGGCGCACCAGATCGCTTCTGCCCAGTGTGTACCCGGCAAGGTCACGGACTATCTGCATAACCTGCTCCTGATATACTATACAGCCGTAAGTGGGCGCCAGTATATGCTCAAGCTGAGGGCAGGCATAGGATATGGTGTCGGAATTGTTTTTGCCTTTAATATACTTAGGTATAAAATCCATGGGACCCGGACGGTAAAGCGAGATTCCGGCAATCAGATCCTCAAGGCTGTCCGGTTTAAGCTCCTTCATGAAGCTCTTCATTCCGGCGCTTTCAAGCTGGAATACTCCGTCGGTTCTTCCGGTTCCTATCATGTCGAGGACTTCTCTGTCGTTGTAGTCTATTTTGCTGATGTCAAAGGATACTCCGTCCCTTTTGTTGATAAGCTTTTCCGCATTCTGAATCACGGTAAGCGTACGGAGTCCCAAAAAATCCATCTTGAGCAGTCCCAGCTCCTCTATGGTAGTCATTGTAAACTGAGTCGTAATCGTTCCGTCGGAAGCCCTTGACAACGGTACGAACTCGTCTATAGGCTTAGAGCCGATAACCACTCCGGCAGCATGCATCGATGTATGTCTCGGAAGTCCTTCGAGACGTTTGCATGTATCTATAAGCTGCTTTATCTCCAAATCATTCTCGTAAAGCGCACGGAACTCATTGTTGGCGGCAAGAGCCTTGTCTATTGTTATTCCCAAATCGTTAGGCACCATCTTTGACAGCGCATCCGTCTTGGCATAAGGAATATCCATCGCCCTTCCTACGTCTTTAATTACGCCCCGCGCCGCCAGCGTACCGAATGTGACTATCTGCACTACACGGTCCTTACCGTATTTGTTCATGACGTAATCGATAACCTCCGGACGTCTTTCGTAGCAGAAATCAATGTCTATATCCGGCATGGAAACACGCTCGGGATTCAGAAAGCGCTCAAAAAGCAGATTATACCGGATTGGGTCAATATCGGTTATTTCTAGAACATACGCGGCCACCGAGCCTGCCGCCGAACCCCTGCCGGGTCCAACCGCTATGCCGTTTCGCTTTGCGTAATTGATAAAATCCCATACAATAAGGAAATAATCCACATACCCCATATTACGGATTACTTCCAGTTCATAATCCAGCCTCTCCCTCAAATCACCGGCACTGTCACCGTAACGTCTGATAAGCCCCTCATCACATAAATGATTCAGATATGTCCATGAATCAAAGCCTTCCGGCACGTCATAATGAGGAAGCTTTGTAACGCCGAACTCGATTTCCACGTTGCAGCGCTCGGCTATTTTATGAGTATTGTCAAGTGCCTGCGGCGCATAGGGAAAAAGAGAGCGCATTTCCTCTTCCGACTTGCAGTAATACTGGCCGCCCTCATATCTCATACGATCCTCGTCCGCAACTTTTTTGCCTGTCTGTATGCACAGCAGAACATCATGTGCCTGTGCGTCGTCCGCATATGTATAATGTATGTCGTTAGTTGCAACCAGCTCAATACCAAGCTCCTTGCTCATCCGCACAAGCTGCTGGTTCACTAGCTTCTGTTCCTGTATTCCGTGGTCCTGCAGCTCAAGGAAAAAATTACCCTTGCCGAATATCTGCTGATAATGAAGAGCAGCCTTGCAGGCTTCCTCATAGAGACCTCTCGCAAGATATTTCTGCACCTCTCCTGCCAGACACGCGCTCAGACATATTATTCCCTCGGAATAAGTCTCAAGCAGCTCGTAATCGACACGCGGCTTATAATAAAAACCATCCACAAAGCCCTTGGATACTATTTTCATAAGATTGGCGTATCCGGTGTTATTTTCGGCTAACAGCACAAGATGATAATACCTGTCCTCGCTCATTCCGGCTTCCTTGTTAAAACGGGAACCCGGGGCCACATAAACCTCACAGCCGAGAATCGGTTTAATTCCTGCGCTCCGTGCAGCCTTATAAAAATCAATGACCCCATACATAACTCCATGGTCCGTTATGGCAATACTGTCCATACCCAATTCTTTGGCCCTTGCCGTAATTTCTCCGATTTTGCTGGAGCCGTCCAAAAGACTGTATTCCGTATGCACATGAAGATGTGTAAATGCCATTGAAATTACCTCCGTTCGATTATTGCCCTGCGGCAAGATATTTTTCAATTTCGGCTATAGCGTCCGCTTCGTCATCTCCTTCGGCACTCACATTGACCTCTTCACCCACATCAAGTCCCAGCGTCATCATGCCCATAATACTTTTGGCATTCACCCTTTTGGTCCCAACCTCCACATAAATGGAGCTTTCAAACTGACTCGCAACCTGCACAAAAACCGCAACCGGTCTTGCCTCAAGGCCTGTTGGAATCTGAATTTTCATCTTTTTCTGAATCATAAATTTTCCTCCATTCACTGCCATGCACGCAGTCCTTATCTTCCTCTAAGTTCTTCTGCTATCCGGCTTATTTTTCTCAATCTATGGTTGACACCCGACTTGCCCACAGGAGGTGAAAGCATTTCTCCCAGCTCCTTAAGCGGCATATCAGGGTATTTTACCCTAAGTTCCGCGGTCTCTTCAAGTTCCTCACTCAGACTGTCAAGACCTATTTTATCTCTGATATATTCTATATCTTCTATATATTTGACAGCCGCCCCGATGGTTTTGCCCAAATTGGCGGTCTCGCAATTAACTTTTCTGTTCACGGAGTTGCGCACTTCCTTGACAACCCTTACATTCTCCAGTTCCATAAGGGATTTGTGTGCGCCCATGATATTGAGCATATCAACTATCTGCGCGCCTTCTTTAATATACACCACATGATAGCGTCTTCTCTCAACAATCCTTGCATCAAGTTCAAATGTCCTGACTGCATCCGTAATCTGCTCTGCTTTGCGCTCGCCTGAGGAAACAATCTCGAAATGATAGGATTTCTCCGGGTCGCTAATGGAGCCGCCCGCAAGAAATGCTCCGCGAAGGAAGGCTCTCTTGCAGCATATGTTGCTGATACCAACCGTACTTACCAAAGACATATCGCGGTTAATGCTGCCGTCAGGCCCCATTAATCTTGTGGCCAGAAGAATTTTAATTGCAATATCGGAATCCATGACCGACATAATATATATTCTGTTTTGGGTTTCCGTATTATACCTGACCGTCACATCGGAAACATATCCGAAAACCTTTTTTATTATTGTATGGCACTTGGATACCGCAAATCGGTTTTCCGAATGAATACGGATATAATGACGCCCGGCGTCGGTGGTATATATATGCCCGCTGATGCCGATAAGTGATGCCAGCTCTGCAAGCCGGCAGTGTCTTGCCTGAGGAAGCACCGATGCTAACTCTTCCTTGACTTTAAGCGAAAAAGACATAACACACCTGCCTATTTCTTGATTTTAGCATCCAAATCTATGTCTCTGTGCTCTATTTTGAGACCATAATCATGACCTGATAATCTGGAATAAAGCTCTCCGGCCAGCGTTACCGAACGGTGCTTGCCGCCCGTACATCCTATGGCAATAACAAGCCGGTTTTTACCTTCAATAATATAATTAGGAATAAGAAATTCTATCATATCAGTGAGTTTGTCCAGAAAAATACCCGCCTGAGGCGAACCCATAACATATTCCCTGATAGTGGAATCTTTTCCCGTCATCGGTCTGAGTTCGTCTATATAGTAGGGATTCGGCAGAAACCTCACATCAAACACAAGATCTGCATCCTCCGGTATTCCGTATTTGAATCCAAAAGAAAGTATCGTAACTACCAGATTGTTGAATTTCTCATCGTCAACGAAAATTTTTTCAATTTCCTGCTTAAGTTCTCTCGCGAGAAGTGTGGTTGTATCTATAATATAATCGGCGTGCTTTTTGAGGAAACTTATCTCCTCCCGCTCTTTGGCAATTCCTTCCATTATACGGTTTACTCCGGCCAGAGGATGATTCCGTCTTGTCTCTTTATAACGCTTTACAAGAACCTCGTCCTCCGCCTCAAGAAAAAGTATCTCGTATTTGTAATTCATCCCGGTCATTGCATCAAGCACTGCTTCCAAATCACCCACGGACTCGCCGCTCCGCACATCAACGCCCATTGCAATATTGGTGATTCCGCCCTTACCGGATGCGCCGTTTTTCGTTTCGTTGGAATTTTGTCCGTTTGCTCCGGAAACTGCAAGCTCCACAAACTTCATTACCAGAGGAATCGGAAGGTTATCCACGCAATAATATCCTGCGTCCTCAAATACCTTAAGAGCCGTTCTTTTGCCCGCTCCGGACATTCCGGTAACAAATACTATTCTCATTAGATTAATCGCCTTTCCGTAAATTTCCTGAATGCAAATTTATTATCACAGTAAGCGTTATCTGCAATGCCTGAAACCCCTGAACGGCAACAAGTAATTAATACTACACATTTTACAATCCGTCAAGGGAAATCACTAAAATTCACCGATTATCCTTACTTCAGGCTCAATTTTAACGCCCTGTTTTTTGGCAACAGTCTGTACCGCAAGCTGAATCGTGTCGTATATATCTTTTGCGGTCGCATTACCTTTATTAACAATAAAACCTGCGTGCTTTTCCGACACGCATGCTCCTCCTACCCCCATTCCTTTAAGACCGGACTGTTCAATAAGCTGACCGGCAAACATTCCCTCCGGACGCTTGAATGTACTTCCGGCACTGGGATATTCAAGAGGCTGCTTCTCCCGCCGTCTACGGGCAAGCTCTGCCATTTTTTCGCTTATCTCGCTGTAACTGCCGGGCATCAGACGTACATCCGCCTTGATTATCGCATATCCTCCGTCGATAAAAATGCTCTGACGATATCCCAGTCCAAGCTCCTCTGCCTGAAAATCCCTGACATCACCGTCAGGAGTTATGGCCCTGACGCTTATAAGCACGTCCTTCATCTCTTTGCCGTACGCCCCGGCATTCATTACGCAGGCGCCCCCCAGCGTGCCCGGTATCCCCGAGGCAAATTCAAAGCCCGTAAGCCGTTCATTAAGAGCCCTTTTCCCGATTTCAGACAAAAGCGCGCCCGCTCCTGCGCTTATAACATCACCGCACACGGATATATCCGACATATTGCGGCCTATGAGAATTATCAGACCGTCATAGCCCTTGTCGGACACAAGCAGATTGCTGCCGTTCCCTACAATGTAGTAAGGCACTTCATATTCTCCGCAAAGCCTGATAAGAGCGTTTATCTGTGTTTCATCCGACGGGGCAGCCATGTATCTGGCCGGTCCGCCGACCCTGAAGGTTGTATGCTTATCCATTCTTTCGTTTGAAAAGACATTTTCAATGCCCGCAATTTCTTTTATACGCGATAAAAAATCCATGTCTGCCTCACGTTGATAAATTTATTAATATTCATTGGCATATCGGCTGCGGGTTATCTGGCGCCGGGTATTACCATTCTGGCCGCTCCGAAGATTCCGGCGCTGTTGCCAAGCACAGCAAGCTTTACAGGTGTGTTTTTACACTGGTGATATGTTTTCTCAACATAATATTTCTTTATAATATCTATAAGGAAATCGCCCGCCTTGGATACTCCTCCCCCGATAATGAACACATCAGGGTCCACCACACACGCAATATGTCCCAGCGCTATTCCAAGGTATTCTCCAAGCCTTTCCACTGTTTTAAGCGCAATTGCATCACCCGTTTTTGCCTGATCAAAAACATCCTTTGCGGTAAAATCCGGTATATTTCTCAGAGCTGAAGGCATGTCGTCCGACTCAAGAAAGCGTTTTGCCTCTTTAACTATTCCGGTTGCTGAAGCCACCTGTTCAAGACAGCCTTTTTTGCCGCAATTGCAGAATGCAGTTTCGTCATACACAACCGACATGTGACCGATTTCGCCTGCCGCGCCGTGAGTACCCTTTACTATCTCGCCGTCAAGCACTATTCCGCCTCCTACACCTGTTCCCAGCGTCACCATGACAAGGCTGTTGTTTCCCTTTCCGCCTCCCTGCCAAAGCTCGCCCAGAGCTGCAACATTAGCGTCATTGCCCGCCTTCACGTTAAAGCCCGTTTTTTCTTTAAGTATCTCTTCAACCGGAGTATCGCCCCAGCCTATATTTACACAGCCTTTGACAATTCCCGATGGCGTAACCGGTCCCGGAACTCCTATTCCTATTCCCACTATGTCATCTGAACTGATATTTTTCTCCGATACCTTCTTATTAATCGAGGCAGCGATATCATCAAGAATATAAGCTCCCTTTTCTTCCCTGCGCGTAGGTATCTCCCACTCTTCAAGAAGCGAGCCCTCAACGGTGAAAAGTCCCATCTTAACCGTTGTGCCGCCAAGGTCCACACCAAAACATAATTTTCCCATCTTCCGTCTCCTTGCACTGAATTTTATACTGAAATATATTAATCATTTTAAAGCCGCAGGCTTTTATGATTTATGGTTAATGTTATTCTGTACTCTGTTATAAAGCTCCCTTGCCGCGTTGTATCCCATCTTTTTCTGTCTCCAGTTGACTGCCGCAGATTCCACAATAACGGCAAGATTACGTCCCGGCCTTACCGGAAGGTTATGGCAGACAACCTTATTGCCCAGAATTTCGGTGTATTCCTCCTCAAGTCCGAAACGGTCATATTCCTTGTCCTTATCCCAGTCCTCCAGATGAATGACCATATCGATACCCTGAGTCTCCTTGACGCTCTCCACACCGAACAGCGTTTTTACATCAATAATACCTATTCCTCTCAGTTCAATAAAATGCCTTGTAATTTCCGGAGCGGTTCCTATAAGAGTCTCGTCGCTTACCTTACGGATTTCCACAACGTCATCGGTTACAAGTCTGTGTCCCCGCTTTATAAGCTCAAGCGCTGCCTCGCTCTTACCGATACCGCTCTCGCCTGTGATAAGCACGCCTTCACCGTAAACATCCACCAGAACTCCGTGAATTGAGATTGTAGGCGCAAGCATTACCTTCATCCATCTTATAATCTCCGCTTCAAACGAGGATGTGGCCTTCGAGGTCTGCAAAAGAGGTGTCTGATACTTACGGGCAGCCTCAATCATTTGCGCATCAGGATTTTCATCACGGCAGAATACGATACACGGTATATTATATGACATCAACTGTTCATACCGTTCTTTGCGTGTAAGTTTGTTCATGGTTTCCATATATGCGGCTTCCACATGTCCGATTACCTGAACGCGTTCGTTGTCAAAATGGTCAAAGAAACCCGTAAGTTGCAGCGCCGGCCTGTTAATATCCGGCACCGTAACAACCTTGTCGCCGGTGCTGATATCCGGCGTGAGTACCTTTAAATCCATTTTCTCGATAATTTTGTCAATCTTAAGCTCTTCAGCCATTTCCAGTCTCCCTTCGGTTATATTAAATGTTCAGAACCGGGCCGTGTTCAATGCCTTGTTCCGACATATTAGGTTTTTTGTTTTCATTGTCATCATGCCTGTGAAAAAAGCCGTATACTTTCTCTGCCGCAAGCCGGTTCATAGACGGCGCGGCTGCAAGCTCCTCAATTCCTGCCGAGCGGATCCCTTCAATATCCTTAAACTGTCTCATAAGCCCCCTGCGTCTGGCAGGACCTATTCCTTCTATATCGTCAAGCACAGAGTGTATCTGTGCTTTGCTTCTCAGATTTCTGTGGTATTCAATTGCGAAACGGTGCGCCTCGTCCTGTATTCTGGTTATAAGTTTAAACTCTTCACTGTTTCTGTCAATATCTATTTCATGGTCATCATACCATAACGCCCTGGTTCTGTGATTATCATCCTTGACCATTCCGCACACGGGGATATGAAGCCCCAGCTCATCTATGACGGAAAGTGCAGTGTTGACCTGTCCCCGTCCTCCGTCCATCAGTATCAAATCCGGAAGCGCATCAAATCCGTCGGCTCTGTGGGTAAGGCGTCTTGTAAGCACCTCTCTCATGGAAGCATAGTCATCCGGTCCCGTAACCGTCCTGATTCTGAATTTGCGGTAATCGTTTCGTCTTGGCAGTCCGTCATAAAAAACAACCATTGAGCCTACCGACTGGACACCGCTTATATTAGAAATATCAAAAGCCTCCATCCGCCTTATCCCGTCAATTCCCAGCTTGCTGCCGATAGCCGCCACGGCTCCGGTGGTTCTGGCTTCTTCACGCTTTATTTTATCCTTATCCTGTAAAAGAATATTCAGGGCATTCTTCCCGGCAAGCTCCACTAACTTTTCCTTGGTGCCGCGCTTGGGGATAACAAATCTCACGGTGTGCCCCGTGTGCTGCGTCAGCCATCTGCTTATGAGCTCTTCATCACGAAGCGGTTCCTGAAGCATGATTGTGGACGGAATATATGGAGTTCCGGCGTAATACTGTTTGACAAAATCCGTGATTACATCGGCTCTGGTTTCTTCACCTGCCAGCACCATATGATAATGTTCTCTTCCTATAAGCCGTCCGGCTCTTATAAAAAAAACCTGAACCACACAGTCCGTATCGTCCATTGCCGCCGCAACAATATCCTTATCCTGCATATCGCTGTTGGTTATTTTCTGTTTCTGGGAAATATATTTTACGCTCTCAAGCATATCCCTGAAGCCGGCTGCCCTTTCAAAATCAAGCTTTTCCGAGGCTTCCGTCATAAGCTGTCTGAGTCTCTCCGCTATGCCGTTATATTTGCCTTCAAGGAAATCCACTGCTTTATCCACCAGCGCCTTATATTCCTCCGATGAAATATATCCCTGACATGGCGCGGTGCACTGTCCGATATGATAATTAAGACAGGGTCTGTCCTTTCCTGTATCTTTAGGAAGATTTCGTCTGCATGTCCTTAATCCGTATGTCTTGTTGAGAAGCTCTATTATGTCATTAACCGCCTTTGAACTGGTAAACGGTCCGAAATAACGGCATTTGTCTTTTTTGAGTTCTCTTGACGAGAGTATTCTGGGAAAATCCTCACCGATTGTTATCTTGATAAACGGATATGTTTTATCGTCCTTAAGCATTGTATTGTAGCGCGGCTTGTGAAGCTTAATCAGATTGCACTCAAGCACCAGCGCTTCAAGCTCCGAGTCGGTTATTATATACTCAAACCGCTGCACATTGGAAACCATCTGCCGAATCTTGGAGCTTAAGTTTCTGGACGACTGAAAATACTGACGAACGCGGTTTTTGAGATTTATGGCCTTTCCCACGTAAATTATCTCGTCGGTACTGTCATGCATAATATACACACCGGGTCTTCCGGGCAGTTTTTTCAGTTCTTCTTCTATATTAAAAAAACCTTCGTACACAATCTGTCTCCTGACGGTTCGGCTGTCCGTATTGTGATTCTTATCAGTTTGAAATTACTCCCGCCGTTCTTACAAAAGAAACGCGGCTTCTCTGGAATACTGCTCCATTAACGCAATATCCTCCTTGGTTATGCCGCAATATTTCATGACAAATTTTCGTTCCTTCATAAGACTGGTATTGCTCACCGTCATATTGTCAGTGTTGAGCGTCACATGGACGCCTTGAAGCAACAGTTCTTTGAGCGGATATTCCTCCATATCCGGAAATACCTTTGTCTGCATATTGCTGGTAGGACACACCTCAAGAGGAATTTTATGTCTGGCCAGATAATCCACAAGAGCGCCGTCTTCTATACACCTCACTCCGTGTCCTATCCTCGACGCTCCCAGCTCAAGAGCTTTCCAGATACTTTCAGAGCCGGCTGCTTCTCCGGCATGTATTGTAAAAGGTATGCCTTTGCTTTTGGCATAGCTGAATTCATCATAGTAAAGCTCTGTAGGGTAAAGAGCCTCCGCCCCTGCCAAATCCAAAGCACACACATGCTGCCCCATAAACCGCGCCGCCGTTTCAACCGTCACCATGTTAGAATCATGGTCCTGTCCCCTCATACAGCAAAGTATCAGACCAAGCTTAATGCCGCCCGGTTTTCTCTCCGCCATGACCGCGCCGTCTATGGCAGCCTGAACGGCCTCGGCCTGAGTCATTCCTCCCGCGGTCAATAGCATGGGCGCAAATCTTATCTCAGCATATGTAATATCCTGCTCCGCCAAATCTTCGCCAAGCTCATAAACTGCCCGCGTAATTCCTGCGGGCCGCTGCAAGGCTCTGCACGGGTAATCAAATTTGGTGAGATATTCATTGAGACCGGTACAGCTGTCGCTGACGCGCAAGTCGCACTCTGCCTGCTTGTCGCTGTCCCATGGCTCAAGCCCTTCTTCAGACAACAGTTCCCGTACAGTCCCGGGCCTCAATGAACCGTCTAAATGCAAATGTAAATCAATCATTCACCCAAATCCTCTGTTCCTCTGACTTCGTTTACTATTTCCATGAATTCCTTGCCCGTAATGGTCTCTTTTTCTATCAGGTACTCTGCAACACGGTCGAGGCACATAATATTGGAGCTGAGAAGCTCTTTTGCCTTGGCATAATATTCCTTGAGCATTTTATTTACCTCTTCGTCAAGAAGAGCTGCCGTCCTGTCCGAACAGTTAAGCACCGAACGGCCTTCCAGATACTGGCTTTCAACACTCTCAAGCCCCATCAATCCGAATGTTTCCGACATGCCGTACTGTGCAACCATCGTTCTTGCCATCTTGGTGGCGCGTTCAATGTCGTTGGATGCACCGGTTGTAACGGTATTAAATACTATCTCCTCGGCAGCGCGCCCGCCTAACAGCGTTACAATTCTTGTTATGAGCTCATCCTTTGTCAGAAGATATTTTTCCTCCTCCGGCACCTGCATTGTGTATCCAAGGGAACCCATGGTTCTCGGAACAATAGTAATCTTCTGGACAGGCTCGGCATTTTTCATAAGACATGTGATAAGCGCATGCCCCACCTCATGGTAAGCCACCATACGCTTTTCCTCCTTGCCGAGTATTCTGTCTTTTTTCTCTTTTCCTGCAATTACAACCTCCACGGACTCAAAAAGATCCTGCTGCGTAACTGCACGTCTTCCGTTCTTGACTGCATTGATTGCCGCCTCGTTAATGATATTGGCCAAATCCGAACCTACCGCGCCTGCCGTTGCAAGAGCGATTGCATCGAGGTCAACCGTATCGTCCATTAGCACATCCTTGGAATGTACCTTAAGAGTCTCCAGCCTTCCCTTAAGATCCGGTTTGTCAACTATAATTCTTCTGTCAAATCTTCCCGGTCTCAGCAGCGCCTTGTCAAGCACCTCAGGTCTGTTTGTCGCCGCAAGTATAAGGACACCTTTGGAGGAATCAAAGCCGTCCATCTCAGCAAGAAGCTGATTAAGCGTCTGCTCGCGCTCGTCATTGCCGCCGTATCTCGAGTCACGGCTTTTTCCTATTGCATCTATCTCATCTATAAAAATAATACATGGGGCAGACTGCTGTGCCTGCTTGAAAAGGTCTCTAACCCTCGACGCACCGACGCCCACAAACATCTCAACAAAATCCGAACCTGACAGGGAGAAAAAAGGAACTCCTGCCTCTCCTGCCACTGCCTTGGCAAGCAGCGTCTTACCTGTTCCGGGAGGTCCCACAAGCAGGGCTCCCTTAGGCAGCTTTGCGCCGATTGCAGTATATTTGCTCGGATTATGGAGAAAATCAACAATTTCCCTGACGGATTCCTTGGCTTCATCCTGTCCCGCAACATCCCTGAATGAAACGCCGGTTTTCTGCTCCATATAAACCTTGGCATTGCTCTTTCCGACGCCCAGCACTCCGCCGCCGCTTCCGCCTGCCATTTTTCTGAACACAAAGCCTATAACAAGATATATAATCAGGAACGGAAGAATATATACAAGTATAAAGTCCAGTATCGATGCTCCCGTATCCTCTATTGTGGCTGATATTTCCACATCATCAAGCGTTTTCAGCTTCTCAAATGTCTCCTCGTCATAAATATAGCCGGTATAGTATGTCATTTTTATACCGCTGACAGGCTGGTTCTTTGGCGTAATGATAATTCTGGATGAGCTGTATTCCACAGCCGATATCTCATCATTATCAATCATGTCAAGAAATGAAGAATAGCTTATCTCCGATGTGGTATATCTGTTGAAAAGGCTCCTGAAAAAAGTAGCTCCTAGATAAGTTATAACAACAGCTATTATAAGGCCTATGATAATATGACCCGGCCTTATTCCGCGCTTGTTGTTATTGCCGCCGCGATTGCCGTTATTGCCCCGGTTATTGTAATTATTGTTATTATATCCGTTGCCGTTATTATAATTGTCGTTATTATAATTGTTGTCCATTATTACTCCTTCGATGTTTCTGTCCGTGTTACCGCTGGAAAACCGCCGCCGTCCGCGGTCTGCGGTCCTCAAAGTTATGCATATGATAACACATTACCTACATTATAGTAATTTTGGTTCTATAAATCAATAAATATAATTGAGAAATTTCTGTAATCTTTATAAAATTCTTATAAAATTACGGAGCCGCTGTCCTGCGCTCCGGAACCTGCCGGATAAAAACCGAGGCTCCGTATCCGATATTCAGCTATTCCCCCGATACTCTTTTTTATTCCCGCAAAGCCGTGAATAGTATCTATTTTTTTACATTTTGTTATGGAATTATTCCTGAAACTGTGATAACATTGAATATTATTGAGTATACTTCAGGAGGAAAAAGATATGTCAGTCAAATATGTCTTTGTAACAGGCGGAGTAGTTTCCGGTTTAGGCAAGGGTATTACTGCCGCTTCACTGGGCAGACTGTTAAAGGCAAGGGGTTATAAAGTAACGATGCAGAAATTCGACCCCTATATTAATATCGATCCGGGAACCATGAACCCGATACAGCACGGAGAGGTTTTTGTAACGGATGACGGCGCGGAAACCGATTTGGACCTGGGACATTACGAAAGATTTATCGATGAAAGTCTTGACAAGAACTCCAACGTAACGACCGGAAAAGTATATTGGAGCGTATTGCAGAAAGAACGCCGCGGAGACTACGGCGGAGGCACCGTTCAGGTAATCCCTCATATAACCAACGAGATAAAGAGCAGATTCTACCGTAACTTTACTGATGATGACACTCGTATTGCAATCATCGAAGTAGGCGGAACGGTGGGCGATATCGAAAGTCAGCCTTTTCTTGAGTCCATACGTCAGTTCCAGCATGAAGTCGGACACGAAAACGCCATACTAATCCATGTAACACTTATCCCTTATCTGAGCGCTTCACAGGAGCTCAAAACAAAGCCCACTCAGGCAAGCGTTAAGGATTTGCAGGGAATGGGTATCCAGCCGGATATAATCGTATGCAGGAGCGAGCATCCCATAGGTCAGGATATCAAGGACAAAATTGCGCTTTTCTGCAACGTTCCCAACAATCGTGTGCTTCAGAATCTTGACGTGGAATATCTGTATGAAGCCCCCCTTGCAATGGAGAAAGAAAATCTTGCCCAGGTGGCATGCGAATGCCTCCACCTTGACTGCCCTGAACCGGACCTTGCCGATTGGGAGAAAATGGTTGACGACCTGAAACATCCTACCTGCAAGGTTACGGTTGCGCTTGTGGGTAAATACGTCCAGCTTCACGATGCATATATCAGTGTTGTCGAAGCGCTGAAGCACGGAGGGATAACAAACCACGCCACCGTTGACATCAAATGGATAGATTCGGAGACGATTACCGAGGATAATGCCGCAGAGCTTCTTGGCGATGTTCACGGCATCCTTGTTCCGGGCGGCTTCGGCTCAAGAGGAATTGACGGAATGATTACCGCAATCAAATATGCCAGAACCAGCAATATCCCATTCCTGGGGTTATGTCTGGGAATGCAGCTTACAATAGTCGAATTTGCACGCAATGTGGTAGGCTTCCATGATGCCCACAGCATAGAGATGGACCCAAGCACTACACATCCTGTAATCGCCCTCATGCCCGACCAGAACGGCGTTGAGGATATCGGAGGGACTCTGAGGCTCGGAGCATATCCTTGCGTTCTTGCAAAGGGTTCGCTTGCTCATAAGCTTTACGGTTCTGACACAATATCCGAGCGTCACAGACACCGTTACGAGGTCAACAATGATTTCCGTGCATCCCTTACGGAAAAAGGACTTACGCTTTCGGGAACATCTCCCGACAACAGGATAGTCGAAATGTGTGAGCTTACGGATCATTTGTTCTATATAGCAACACAGGGGCACCCCGAGCTTAAGTCAAGACCTAACAGACCTCACCCTCTTTTCAGAGGATTTATCGAAGCTGCACTTAAATTCAAGAATAAATAAATGTAAATTACTATGGGCAACAGACAATCCAATTCCAATAATTTTATAAAGCAGGGTTCAATACTGGCCGCCGCATCGGTTTTATCCAGAATCATAGGGCTTCTTTACAGAAGCCCTATGACCGCTATAATCGGAGACACCAGCAACGGCTTGTACAGCTACGCTTATGAAATATATTCTTTTGCCCTTATACTGTCTTCCTACAGTATGCCTCTGGCAGTTTCCAAGCTTTTGTCCGGCAAATTCGCCAAAAAAGAATATAAAAACGGCTATCGTATTTTCAAATACGCTCTCGCCTTTGCCTGTGCGGCCGGGCTTATTATGATGGCCGTGATATTTTTCGCCGCTCCCGCAATAGAGAGATTTACCGGCTATGACGGTCTTACAATACCGCTCCGCGTGCTTGCACCGACTATTTTCGTGGTTGCCGTCGCCGGAACCATGAGAGGATTCTTCCAGAGCCGGAAAACAATGATACCTACCGCCGTATCGCAGATTGTTGAACAGATTTTCAATGCGGCCGTAAGTATTCTGGCGGCATGGCTTTTTATAAAAATTTCAACCGAAGCCAACCGTGACGGCATGGGCGCAGCAGGCGGTACGATGGGTACGCTTATAGGCGCGGTGGCAGGACTTGCATTTCTTATTTTCCTTTTCATCGCATACCGCCCGCGTATGCATGTGCACCTGACCCACGACAGAGCCGTTCACAATGATACTGCCGGTGAAATCGCCAAAATGCTGGCGGTTACGATTATTCCGATTATCCTCAGCCAGACGGTATATCAGGCAAGCGGTATAATAGACGGCACTCTTTTCGGTAAACTGTATACAGGCGACGATAAGTCTGCAATGGTAAGTATTTTCTCCAAATACAGAACTCTGATAAACGTACCTGTTTCCATATCATCGGCCATGGCATCCTCCATGATACCGACATTGGTATCACTCAGGGCGCTGGGCAATCACAAAAGCTTCAGGGACAAGCTTGCCACCTCGGTCAAAGTCAATATGTTCGTGGCATTCCCGTGCGCTGCGGGGCTGATGGTTCTTGGCACGCCTATAATGCACATGCTTTTTCCTTCAACAGACTACATCATATCGGGCAGACTGCTGATGTTCGGCGGCGTTGCGGTAATTTTCTACGCCCTTTCCACAATAACAAACGCGGCGCTTCAAGGACTTGACAAAATGAATCTGCCCGTTATACATTCGGCTGTCTCGCTGGGAATACATGTGCTGCTTGTGGTTGTACTGCTGAGATTTACCGACCTCGGCATATATGCGCTCCTTATAGGAACCGTTACCTATCCGCTGGTTGTATGTATCCTCAACTGGATTTCGGTGAATAAATACGCACATTACCGTCAGGAAATAATCCGCCCGTTTGTCATCCCTCTGACCGCTTCGGCTGTCATGGCAGGCATCACGGCGCTGACCCGCATGCTGCTTACCGGACTTGCCGGAGATTCATATGCCGCCAATTTCATTACCGTCGTGATATGCATCATTATAGCCGTGCTGGTTTATTTCGCTGTAATTTTCCTTATGAAAGGCCTGACCCACGAGGACATGCTTGATTTCCCCATGGGACTGAGAATTGAACGTCTTGCAAAAAAACTCCGTCTTATGAGATAATTATTTTTACAGCGTAAGTATGTCAGGAAAACTGTCTATTTTCCTGACATATCCGTCGGCCTTGCCAAATCCGTAGGAAGCCCATACGAAATCCACACCTGCGGCCGCGGCGGCATCGGCATCTCCCTGCGTATCCCCCACATATACGGGATTGACCAAATTATTGCGTTTAATTATGGTACGTATATTCCTGTCTTTCAGCTGCCCGGTATCCCCATAACACAGATAATCCCTGAAATATTCCGCCGTTTTGTGCGCTTCAAAAAAAGCTTCAATATATCCCGACTGACAGTTGCTGACTATATAAAGCGGCACTCTCTCCGAAAGTTCTCTCAACACTCTAATCAAATCCTGATACAGCACTCCCCCGCAAGCGGCAATATACCGGTTTTCATAATCCATGCACTTTCCAAAAAGCTCCGCCACCTCGTCATAATTATCTGTTTTGAACAGTTTCATGCCTATTTCATTCATGGGAAGCCCCATGTATTTTTTAATTTCATCCTCGGAAACACGCTTGGGATGCCCTGCATCCTCCAAAACTTTGTTCCACGCCGCACAGACCTGCTTTTCGGTATTCCAAAGCGTACCGTCCATATCAAAAATTATGCTGTCGTAGTTCATAATCCACTCCTGTATAGCTGTCGGCGGCGGTTAAAAAAACGCCCGGCAGCTTATTTGTCTACATATTTGCTTATAAAATCCAGAACTATCCGTCTCGTTTCCTCAAGGGAGTTTTCCGTTTCAAATCTTCGCTCCGGATGCCATTGCAGTCCGAGTATTTTCATTTCCTCCGACTCATAGGCCTCCACAACTCCGTTGTCGGTGTCAATTGCTATCGGAGTAAGGCATTCCGCCAGCCCGCTTTCATAAATACAATCCTGATGATAGTTATTAACATATATCTCCCGGTTTTCTTTGAGCAATAATACCTTGTGATCCTCGCTGCGGGGTCTTTTCACTTTCAGTTTCGGATGATAAGACAGCTTTCCTCCGAAAAGCACATTGATATACTGCATTCCCCTGCAGGTTGCAATAATCGGTATGCCATGGGCGATGCAATACCTTATCATCTTTTCCTCCGTGGCGTCACGGTGCGGCTGAAGCTCATCATTGTGCATTCTGTCGTAATATTTAGGATTAAGTGAGCCTCCTCCTACAACTATGAGAAGATCCACCTTTTCATCAAAAAGCTTCTCATAATTCTTAGTATGGTTTGATACGGGAACAGGTATAAAGCCCAGAAGCTCATAAAATCTTATGTATGCCGCCTCAAGAACATCAGTAGGGTCTCCGTACTGATTGACACCTTCGCGCTGTGTTATAAGGGCGCGCAGGTTTTTGTACTGCAAGCCCTCCTCAATACGTCCGTTGCGGCAGTCCAAATCTATATAGCTCATTCCGGTAACATAATTGTATATTTTCTCCCCGCAGCCGATTGCAGCCGGTATTTCAAATTCCGCGCAGCGTATGGCCATATGTGATGCAACGCCGCCGTACTTTGTTATAAAGCCCTTAATTCCCTTGGTAAAAATCCATTCATAGCCCGGATCCGCCTTAGGGATTACGACTATTTTATCCGTCAGATCGGCGCCCGGCTCTTCCTCAAGAACTATAACCTCCCCTTCCACATGCTTTGATGTAATAAAATTAGGACGCGCCTCCGAAACCGAAACCATATCGATATCTCCGTCCCCGGTTACAACCTCGGGCAGAATAACCTTTCTGTTAAGAATATACTGCTCCCTGCGCTTTTCAAAAGCCGCCATAAGCCGCTTCTTATATATCTCCGTATTACCTATGGCGACACATCGGCGCATGTCTTCCGCATTCATCCATGAAAGGTCCTTGCGCTTTATATCCAAATCTTCGCCCACACTGATAAGAAGCTCCAGCACAAGGCTCAACGCCTTGGTAAATTCAAATTTGAAGTATTCCCTCTGTTCGATTGCGCTTCTGAGAAATTCCTGAAAATCCTCAGGCGTCACATCAAATCCCGCATCCTCCAAGGCCTTTAAAAGTCTGCCCCTGTCAAGCTCGACATAATGAGTCTGAGTACCGTTTTTTCTTCTGCCCGAAGCGGGACGGAAACTCATTTTATCGTAACGGTCAGTGCGTATATCATAGGTACCGCTTCTAAGGTGCCCGTATTTCCTGTTAAACTCCTCTCTTGAAATCTTCCCTTCGGAAAAACGCTGAAAATCATTTTCAAACTGCGACGAGACCGTATTAATCGACTTCATGAAACCGTCCATCTCGTCACCGGAAAAATATCCCGCCTCTACAAGCGTGCGGCAGAAAGCTCTGGCCATAAACGCAAGCCTTGCCTGCCTTGTAAACTGAACGGTTCCGTAATGAGGTATAACATCAATCAAATCCAGTGCCGATTTAAGCATTTCATTTGTTGAAAGCCCGTCGCAGGACAACGCCTGTTCTATAGGCCTGCGCACATTGTCAAGCTGCTTTAAAGAGAACATGTCTTCCTTGAGTATATTGCCGTAATTATGCAGCGCATTGGAAGTCAGGTCAAAAAGCGCCTTGAGAAAATCACTGCGCTCCTCTTCATTGAAGCCGCATTCCAAAAGCTGCTTTGTCGATTTTTCAGTACAAAAATCATATGTAGTAAAGGCAATCTCGAACTCAATCTTGTCATGAGAAGTTAAATCCTGTTTTAATTTATTGCAGTAATAATCGACCAGCTTAAGCGCAAGCTTTTCGTCAACTGCCTGCGGTATTAAACTGTAAAAGGAATATTCAAGGCTTATGTACGGCTTATTGCCCAGCCTGTACATAAGCTTTTCATCAACTTCCCTGTATCCGATTTCTGCTATTCCTTTATTCCACGCCTTGCTTGTTATTATTTCTTCATAAAGAGAATATTCCAGTTCTCTGGGGTTGGTTCCTATGATTTCCGACGGATTCCAAAATGCCATATCGGACAGCATCATGGGCCTGCCGTTAAAAATATTGACCGCGGAATTATACTGTTCCTTGATAGCGCTGCAGCATTCAAAAAAATTCCTGTCATCAATATCCTTTCCGTGTTTATAGCTGGCCACAAGCGGCCTCACCTGAAAGATTATAATTTCTCCCGAGGCATTAACCGCAAACTCTATATCAAGCGCCATTCCGTTAAGAAACAGCTCTATTTCCTGCACCGCCGCAATAAGGCTGCCCCACGGCTCGCCGAAAGACGTTATATCTGCATTCTTCAATACCCACAGCGTCTTTCCGCCCCGCCCGCTGGTAACGGAATCGGTCGACCCCTGGTCATCATAATTTATCAGGTAATACGGCCTGTTTTCCTGAATATCCCTCGTAAAGATAACACCGCTGTAGTGAACATTCCGCGCCTGGCGTTGAATCAGGATCTGTTCGTTATCAATATCGTCCCCGTCCTGCATATAAGAGTGCATTACCTTTGAAATGGCGGCTGCAACCTGTCCGCCGTCCGAAGAATCTATCCCAAGGACGCTTTCATAATGTCCCGCATTGGAGGTCTTAAAACTGTCCTCCTTGGAAGACGAACTCCTGACTACTATCTTATCACCGCCAAAGCTGTCCGCTATATCTTTGATGATTTCCTGACTGTTTTTCTCATATTCCGATACGGGAAGAATATACATTTTTTCTATTTTTGATTTGGTAATTACTTTACTCAAAGCGTACAATGTATTGGCTTTTGTAGAAACCATCTGATGTCCGTAGCTGTTGTTCATATGCCCTCCGTATTAAAGGCAGCCGGCGCTGCCGTGATACAATCAATCAGCATGTTGTATATAATCATATTTTATTTATATCGTTCGGGATAATTATATTTTATCAGCCGGGTAATTGCCGCGCAACACACAATCACGAAAAAAAAATACGGATATCAGGAGATATCCGTAATAAAATAAACCGTTAATCATCTAACATAACACCGATACCGATTAATCCCGGGCCGGTATGGACAGCCATCGTTGCAGTAATCTGCTTATCCACAACAATTTCACCGTCAGGAGCCTGCTGTTCTATCAACGGCCTTACCTGCTTTGCAACATCAGGCGCAGCTCCGTTCATGAGTGCAATCATTGACTTTCCCTGAGCGGCAAAATCCATGGCCGCCTCCATAAGCTTATTCAGCCCCTTATGGGAGCCCCTTATCTTGGCAACCGTATAATAAACGCCTTTTTCATTACAGGAGATAATCGGTTTAAGGTTAAGAGCCTTGCCTACAATCGCAACGGCAGGATTGATTCGCCCGCCCTTTCTGAGATAATCAAGAGTATCCATATAGAAAAATACTTTCGAATCGTGGATTTTATTCTCAAGCCCTGATGTTATCTCGCTGAAGCTTTTGCCAAGCTCTCTCTGCCTTGCTGCCCAGACTGCAAAAAGGCCCGCTCCTATTGATATGTTTTTAGAATCGAAAGCATATGTTTCAATACCGCTTACACCGTCGAAAGTCATGGCTACCGTATTATATGTTCCGCTGAGTCCGCTTGATATTGTAACCGCTATAATGCTTTCATAACCCTCCGACTTAATTTCATCAACCATATCCAGAACCTCCTGCATATTAGGCGTAGAGGTCTTAGGTATCTCATCAGGGAAACGTCTGTATACTTCAGAAGGGTCAATATCCAATCCGTCAGAATAGATATTGTCGCCGTACATTACCTTAAGCCTGAGAACTTTAATATCATACTGTCTTACAATATTCTCCGGAAGGTCACAGCCGGAATCTACAAGTATCGCTATCTTGGAATCGTTCATATCTCAAATCTCCTTAACACGTAGTTTTAATTACTACGTGTTATAGTATACGGCGCATCCATAACATTGTCAACCAGTTTATAAACATTTAATAATATTAAAATAATTATGCAGCACGCCCCGCAATCACGCTTGCCACAAATCCATTTTGGGATTATACTTTAAAAGCGATTACAGAAAATGTACCATACAACGGAGGTTCTCTCATGAACAAAAAAGAAATACTTGAGATAAAAAAATTATTCACCACTAAAAAATGCTGCATTTCCAGAATATGCGGCTGCTATGTTGACGGCAATAAAAATAAAATCATGACATTTAAAGAAGCCTTCCTCTCCCTTCCTGAAGACGAAATTTTCAAATATTTTGCATTATTCCGTTCATCATTATCGGGAACTATCGGAAAGAACATGCTCAATATGGAATTCCCTCTTGATGCCGAAGCGGAAGGCGGAACTCAGGATTTTCTGATGAAGCTGAAGGAAAGCCGGCTTGAAGACGATGGTCTGCTGGAAGAATTTTATAATAAAGTTATCGATAATTATCTGTACGGCGAAAACTATCTTATTTTAGTCATTGCGGCTTCCTATGATGTACCCGGCAGGACCTCTGACGGAATGGATATGGAAGATGCTTCCGATTATGTATACGAACATCTGTTGTGCAGCATTTGTCCGGTAAAGCTTTCCAAAGAGGGGCTCTGCTATAACAGCGAAACCAATTCCATAGAAAACAGGGTTCGCGACTGGCTTGTGGAGCCGCCGGAACACGCCTTTTTGTTCCCGGCCTTTAATGACCGCAACACAGACATACATAGCCTTTTGTACTATACGCGCAATTCCGAAAATATTCAGCCGGAATTTATAGACGGAATGCTGGGCTGTGTTACGCCAATGACCTACAAGAACCAGAAAGAGACTTTTTCGGAGATAATCGAAGAATCCCTTGGCGATAAATGTAATTTTGAAACGGTCAAGACAATTCACGAAAACCTGACCGCTTATGTCGATGACCGTAAAGAACAGCCCGAAGCGGTTTCCTTTGATAAACTTGATGTAAAGCGTGTGCTTGAAAGCAGCGGCGTAGACAGTGAACAGATAAAAAGCTTTGAAAGTAATTATGACGAAACCGCCGGCAGCAGAACAAGCTTCATGGCCGCCAACGTTGTTAATCCAAGGACATTTGAAATCAAATCGCCGGATGTCGTCATAAAGGTATCGCCCGAGCGCACCGACTTGGTTGAGACCAGAGAAATAGACGGAAGAACTTACCTGATGATAGAGCTCACGGAAAACGTGGAAGTCAACGGGATAAATGTACGTCCTCTGTAAATAAATACGGCTGACGGGTTCATTTCCGTCAGCCGTTCAGTTACAGGTAATTATTTCAGTAAATCAGCAAGCTCGTCTCCCGAGATAAGCCCAATTGACTTTCCGACAGCTTCACCGTTTTCAAAAACTATCAGTGTGGGAACACTCATAATCTTGTATTTCATTGCAATATCCATCTCCTTGTCAATATCAACCTTGTAAAAGCTGATATCATCATACTGCTCCGACGCAGCGTCCACTATAGGAGAAAGCATTTTACAAGGACCGCACCATGTTGCAAAAAAATCCACAACAGATTTGCCCTTTGATACTGCGGTTTCAAAATTATCCGAACTCAGTTCTTTAACTGCCATAACTATACCTTACCTTTCTGCAGACAAATAGGCCGTCTGCGGGAATACTCCTTCACTGCCGCAATTATACCGGATAAGCGCCATCCTTGCCCATAGCCGGGTCAATCTTGCTCTGCTGTGCTTCTCTGTATTTGAAAAAATCAGTTGCAACCTGAGGGAACAGCGCATAAGAAAGTACGTCCTCATCCTGCTGCTTCCATTGCTTCATCTCAGCCTCAAGCTTTTCAAGCTCCGGCTCAAGGGTGTCGGCAAATCTGCAGGTTATAGGCTGCTCGCCCGTCATCTCGATTGCTTTCTTTTGAACCTCCGGATTAAAAGGCTTAACGGTTTTACCGTATTTACCAAGCAATAAGTCTCTTGATTCCTTGGTAAGACTCTTATATCTCTCACCCAAAACCACATTGAGGACTGCCTGTGTACCTACTATCTGGCTTGACGGAGTAACAAGAGGCGGTTCTCCGAAATCCTTGCGCACTCTCGGCACTTCCTCAAGAACGGCATCGAATTTATCTTCAGCCTTCATTTCCTTAAGCTGCGACACAAGATTGCTGAGCATTCCTCCCGGCACCTGATACAGGAGGGTCTTAATATTAACTCCCATTACCTTAGGGTCAAGAAGTCCGCTCTTTATCCATTCTTCCCTCATAGGCCTGAAATAATCAGCAATTTCCGCAAGAAGATTCTGGTCGTATCCCGGATCAAATTCCGTTCCTTCAAAAGCTTTAGCCATAACCTCAGTTGCAGGCTGGCTTGTTCCCATTGAAAGAGGCGACATAGCAGTGTCAATTATGTCACAGCCTGCCTCCACAGCCTTCATATATGTCATTGAAGCCATACCTGATGTATAATGGGTATGAAGCTCTATAGGAAGCTTTGTTCCTGCTTTAAGCGCCTTAACAAGATTTGTCGCCTCATTAGGAACCAGAAGTCCGGCCATATCCTTAATGCAGATGGAATCGGCTCCCATCTCTTCTATCTGTCTTGCCATATTCTCCCAGTATTCAAGAGTATATGCGTCACCCAGCGTATATGAAAGCGCTACCTGAACATGTCCCTTTTCCTTGTTGGCAGCCTTAACCGCTGTCTGAAGATTGCGGATATCATTAAGACAGTCAAAAATACGGATAATATCAATTCCGTTGGCAATTGACTTCTGCACAAAATACTCAACCACATCATCCGCGTAAGGACGGTATCCGAGAATATTCTGTCCTCTGAAAAGCATCTGAAGCTTGGTATTCTTAAATCCATCCTTCAACTTTCTAAGCCTGTCCCACGGATCCTCCTTGAGGAATCTAAGGCAGGCATCAAAGGTAGCGCCGCCCCAGCATTCAACCGCATGGAAACCTACCTTATCCATTTTGTCGATAATCGGAAGCATCTGCTCCGTGGTCATTCTTGTGGCTATAAGTGACTGGTGGGCGTCTCTTAATATTGTCTCGGTTATCTTAACCGGTTTTTTTACTGTATCTGCCATTGTATATTCTCCTTTTCCCCATAACGCGCACACCATGCACGCACGGTCATTCTATAATACGATATCGAGGACAAAGTTTGTTTGACCTCGTTACGGCTATGCCTGTTATACGCCGAATATTGCCATGAATGTTCCTGCAACAACGGCCGTTCCGATAACTCCGGCTACGTTAGGTCCCATCGCATGCATAAGAAGGAAATTTGTAGGGTCCGTTTCGGCTCCCACCTTCTGGGATACACGCGCCGCCATAGGAACTGCCGACACGCCCGCGGAGCCTATGAGCGGATTAACCTTGCCCTTTGTTACCTTGCACATCAGCTTTCCGAACAGCACGCCTCCGGCGGTTCCGAAAGCAAAAGCAACGAGTCCCAATGCAACGATTTTAAGAGTGTCTGTGTTAAGGAAATTAGCCGCACTTGTCGAAGCTCCAACCGATGTACCCAGCAGAATAACTACAATATACATAAGCGCATTGGCCGCAGTCTCCGTAAGCTGTTTGACAACGCCGGACTCTCTAAACAGATTACCCAGCATAAGCATACCTACAAGCGGAGCCGTTGTCGGGAGAATAAGCACAACCACGATTGTAACCACAATCGGGAACAGGATTTTCTCCAGCTTGGAAACGGGACGAAGCTGCTCCATCTTGATTGCCCGCTCTTTTTTGGTTGTGAGAAGTTTCATAATCGGCGGCTGTATAATAGGCACAAGCGACATGTACGAGTACGCCGCCACCGCGATAGGACCCATCAAATCCCCCTGCTGAAGCTTTCCCGCAAGGAAAATTGATGTGGGGCCGTCGGCTCCTCCGATAATCGAAATGGCTGCCGCTGCCTTTCCGTTGAACCCCATAACAATCGCAAGGAAGTATGCCACAAATATACCAAGCTGTGCGGCTGCTCCCAAAAGAAAGCTCTTCGGGTTGGCAATAAGCGGTCCGAAATCCGTCATAGCGCCGACTCCCAGGAATATAAGCGACGGGAAAATACTCCATTCATCAAGCAGATAAAAATAGTAGAAGAGTCCGCCTGCCGCATTGCCGGCCGCTTTGGCATCTTCAATAGACTGCATAATATCCGGAAAAAGATTAACCAGCAACATACCAAATGAAATGGGAACGAGAAGCAACGGTTCGAAGCCTTTGGCTATTGCCAGATACATAAATACTAATGCCACTAAAATCATTACGTAATTGCCCCACTCAAGTGTGGCAAAGCCGGTCTGATTCAGCAGATTCTGCAGCGTATCCAGAATCATTTTGATACCTCCAATTAATTCATTGTTGCTATTGTTTCACCTGACTCTACGGAGCTTCCTACCGAAACACTGATGCTTGCAATCGTTCCGTCCTCAGGCGCCACAATGTCATTCTCCATTTTCATGGCTTCCAGAACAAGTATGACCTGTCCTTTTGTAACCTTGTCGCCAACATTAGCCTTAATATCAACAATCTTGCCCGGCATAGGCGAATTAATCTTAATCGAGCCGGCCGCTCCTGATGCTGCCGGAGCCGCTTTCGGCGCCGCCTTAGGAGCAGGCGCCGGTCTGCTCACCTGCGCAGGTGCGCTGCCTGATGCCGTTCCTTCTTCAACCGTTACATCATATACGTTGCCGTTAACTGTAATTGTATAATTTTTCATTGTTAAATCCTCCTTGAGCTGTTATCTTTTTATTTTCCTGATTGATTTCACCACAAATCCGTCGGCAGACGTTCCCGCATTAGCTGCTACCGCCGCCGATATAACCGCAACAAGCTCAAGGTCGTCGGTAAGTTCTTCCTCTTCCTTGGCCTCAATCTGTGAAATCGTGTTGTTTACTGCATCCGATGCAAGAGTTTCATCCTCTTTCTTTGCCGCTTTCCTGTCTGCAATGGCATTCTGAGCCTTATTAATATATTTGAACAGGCTTATTATAAACGAGATAAAAATAAGCGCAAAGAAACAAACTATCAGACATATAAGTGTGTTTATCCCGGCGTCCGCAAGTCTCTCGCCCATTGTTTCCATAACTATCATACGCTCACCTCACTACACTGTCCCGTGTTTTTTGGCCGGTGTATCGATTTTCTTGGAATAAAGCATCTCAAAAGCTGCCACAACATATTTACGCGTATCCGCCGGTTCTATAATGCTGTCAACATATCCTCTTTTTGCAGCGGATACTACGCTGTTCTGAAGAGCCTCGTACTCTGCGCTCTTTGACGCGATAAGCTCAGGCTGTCCCTCATACATAATCCGGGCCGCTTTCTCTGCATCCATCATGCCCACTTTGCTTTCGGGCCATGCATATGTCACATCCGCCCCAAGCGCCTTGGAGTTCATAACGGAATATGCGCTTCCGAATGCTTCTCCCACAATAACATTGACCTTCGGAACCGTGGCCGATGCAAAAGCATATGTGAGCTTTGCCGCAGCTTTGGAAACCGTGCGCTCGCCCGCCATTGTGGCCGCAAATCCTTTAACGTTGGTGAGAGTAAGGACAGGAATTCCGAAAGCATCACAGAAATTAACAAATTCCGCCGCCTTGTAGCATCCTCCCGTCGTCAGGACATTATCGAACTTTTCAACGGAAGCACCGTTGTCAAACAGTTCTGTTCTGTTCCCCGCAACTCCGATTGTCGCTCCGTTAAGCTTGATAAACCCGGTAACCATTTCCTTTGCGAATGTCTTCCTGGTCTCTACAAAAATATTATTGTCTGCTATTGAAGATATCACATACGCAGGGTCGCCTTTGCCGTCTGCAAGTCCGTCGCATACTCTGTTCAGATCATCCGTGCATTCAGCGATGCTCTCATCCTCATAATTGGAAGGAAGAACGGAAACAAGCTCCCTGATTCCGTCAAATATGGATTGTTCATCACCGACAAAATCAACTATTCCTGCCTGTTCAGCCTGAAATGACGCACATGCCGTATCCTCTGTCCTGTTGCCCTCAAGGGTATTAGGACTGTTGACAAAAAGCTTTGCGTTTTTTGACTCCATAAATGTAAAATCGGTAAGCGACGGCATAAGTGCAAGTCCGCCTCCGCATGTGCCGAAAATTGCCGTAATCTGCGGAATTACGCCCGAAGCCTGAGACTGTTTGAAATAAATCTCTCCGAACGCATTCAGTGCATCCGCCGCCTCCTGCAGCCTGAGTCCGGCGCAATCCAAAAGACCGACAATCGGAGCGCCCATTTTAAGCGCCAGGTCATAAAGATTTACTATTTTTTTCGCATGCATCTCGCCAATCGAACCGCCAAGCACGGTGACATCCTGGCTGTAAACATACACAAGCCCTCCGTTGATGGTGCCGTATCCTGTAATAACGCCATCCGCCGGAGTGTCAATGTCCGTCATGTTGAAGTCAGTGTTTCTGGCCGTAACAAGCCCGCCGATTTCAACAAAACTGTTGTCATCGAGAAGAGCTTCTATTCTCTTGCCCGCTGACGTCTGTGTTGTAGTGCCCATATTTGAGACCTCCATATTTATATTATAAAAATCGCATTTTTTACCAAATATATTGTAATATTAATTTTGAGAATAATCAAGTTTATTTTGTTATTTTTTTGACAATTTAATACAAACTAAGGTTTTACCTCAAAGCCCCAATAAAAGATAAAACTCCGCTTTCGGAGTACGTTTTTACCGTAAGCCGAAGGCGGAGCCTGTCAAATTCCGTATTTTATTTTTTATTTTATATTTCCGTTTTTTTGCGGGCTGCCGTTCTCCTGTTGCAAAGAACAACGGCAAGCAAGGCAGCCAAAGCGCCAAATACTGTAATATATGTCAGGCTGCTGCCGTCTCCCGCAGGTATATCGACCACCGGCGGCGTGTCCGTGCCTGACAGATCAACAACCTCGGATATTGTGACTTTTACCGTGAGCATGTTGCCGTCCATTCCCGTATCATATTGGTAAGTAAATGTGCTGCCCTCACCGAATGTATCCGGCAGCTCTGCCTGACCGTAGACAGCGTCATAGTCTCCGTCACTCAGATTGGTAATACGCGCCGTATCCGGCACAACATCAGAAAAATCCACATAATATCTGCCGTTGTCCGCACAGAGCGGAAGAGATATGGTATTGCGATAGCCTACAAATGAGTACAGCAAAGTATTGTTAGTCAGATCAAGGCCGGCAAAATTATTGTAAGCGCATCCAAGATGTAAAAGCGCCGTGTTTGCACTCACATCAAGGCTGGTCAGCTTGTTAGCACTGCACGTAAGCTCTTCAAGCGATTTAAGACCTGTCAGGTCAATTTCCGTAATCTCATTGTTAAAGAATGCAAACTGCTCCAGCGATGTGTTGTTGCTTACATCAAGTCTGCCAAGATTATTATTGCCTAAGCCCAGAACCGTGAGCTTGGTATTCGCGCTTAAGTCAATCTTCTCCAGCTCATTGGAGGTCAGCAATAGTGTTTTAAGCCCGGTATTGCTGCTCACGTCAATGTTTGTAATTTCATTGTGCTCACACATCAAAGTTTTAAGAGCAGTGTTCAAACTCACATTAAGGTCTGTGAGCATATTATAGGAACAGTATAAATTTGTGAGCGCTGTATTATTTCTGACGTCAAGCTCTGAAATACTGTTATGGCTGCAGTCAAGAATTTCCAGCATTGTATTTGCACTCACGTCAAGACTTGTCAGCATATTATCGTAACAGTACAAATTTACGAGCTTTGTGTTATTGCTGACATCAAGGTTCTCCAGCTTGCCTTCCCTGCAATTCAAAAAAGTCAGATTCGGGAAAAACTCTATCCCTTCCAGAGAGCTTATCTCATATGACAAATCCGAAACGTCTATTTTTTCCACTGCGTTCATCTCTTCTTCCGACAGCACACTGTTTTTGTCGGAATCAAAATTTTCAGCTACATATGTCCGGAAACCCTCGTCGGGAAAATTCGTCTCGTCTATTCCCACTTCCCCGGAAGCGGCCGATACAGGATTTGCAGCCATGACCATTGACGCAAGACCCATCGCTGCGATACCGGCTGCTGTAATTTTTTTGATTTTGTACCTCAGGCATACCTTTTTCATCTTAATTATAAATCTCCTTTCATTTTTTGCGCATTACTGAAGGATATATTTCTTGATATCCTTCATCTGTATGCGGGTATGTCTATAAGATAGCATATATTATTCATTTATGCAATATTTTTTACGGAAGAAAATCCTTGATTATCTTTTTCAAAAACCATATAAAATCCACCTTGGCCACATTTGTCTTGCTTTCTATGGGAAAACAGGTATAAATTTCGCCGTTGATATATATATAAACCGTTCCCACTATGTCGCCCTCCTTTACGGGCGCTTCAACCTCTTCCGCCAATTCATATATAATCTGTATGTCCTCATCATCACTGACAAGCATATCAAGCGAATAAGGTATTTCGGTTTCTATATAATCCCCCGTTCCGTCAGTGACTTTCACGTTTTTGTAATTGTTGTCGGCAACAAATATTTTCTGCGGAAAAAAATTTTTAATTCCGTAATTCATAAGCTTTTTGGTATCGCTCCATTTGTAGCTTTTATTAGGCGGCCATCCGCTGGCGAGCACCACGGATATGAACGTCCTGCCTTCCTGCTTTACGGCACCAACAAAGCAGTAGCCCGCATTCCCCGTAAATCCGGTTTTCATTCCAACGGCGCCGTCCGCCATGTCAAGAAATGAATTTGTTGTCGTAATGCTCACGTTTCTTTTTCCGTTCAGCTCGCTGCAGGAATATGACCGGGTGGTGCATATATCCACCACTTCCTGCTTTGATATTGCATATGCGGCTATTACCGCAAGCTCATACGCCGTGGTAGAATGCACTCCGTTGTCATCCTCCGCATCAAGCCCGTTGGGCGTAATAAAATATGTATCGGTACAGCCCAGTTCTTTTGCCTTGTCATTCATAAGCCGCGCAAAATTGGCAATATAGGTTTTGCTTTCGTCATATTCGCGTTCGGCTACAGCCGCTCCGTCCACACCTCCGCCGCCCTGCAATTCCCCTATGTATTCAGCAATCGCAACGGCAACGTCATTGTAGGAGCGAAGCATCATTATATACAGCAAGTCCTCAAGCCTGTACTGCTCTCCCCGGAGCGCATTAAGCTGTACATCCGGCTGTGATGCCGCATATGCGGAGAAAGTAACAATATCATCCGGATTCCCGTACTCCAATGCGATGACCAACGTCATAATCTTGGTGGTGCTGGCCATGGGATGTACTTCGTCCTGATTTTTTCCGTATAAAATTCTGTTGTTGGAACCGTCAATAAGAACCGCCGAACGGGCGTAAAGATCAAGCTGCTCCGGCGCAGCCGTACCGTCCTGAAGATTGCCTTCAGTCTCATAGACAACATTATTGAACACGCTTTCCGCAATCGCCGGAGAATTGCATAAAGAAGCGGCTTTGGCCGCCCCCGACCCATTTTCAAGCATAATAAAAACGGCAATTATTACGCTTAAAATTGCTTTTAACTGTTTTTTCATATAAATCAACCAATATGATAATCAGTTAATTATATGTTAAAAAACAGCGGCAAATACTTTAAATTGCCGCCGTCAGACAAACCCCTGCCGGATAATTGCCCCTGCCGCCGTCATCCGGAGAAATATGCCTGCCGCAAAACGGCAGGCTTCATGAATTATTATTTTGTTAAATATTTTGCCACATACCGTCCGGTATAAGATTCCGGAATTGCCGCAACCTCTTCCGGCGTCCCCTTTGCTATTACGGTGCCGCCTCTGTCTCCGCCTTCCGGTCCTATATCAATAATATAATCCGCGGTCTTTATTACATCAAGATTGTGCTCGATCACAACGACGGTGTTGCCGCTTTCCGTAAGCTTGCGCAGAATGTCTACAAGTTTGTGAACGTCTGCAAAATGAAGTCCCGTTGTAGGCTCGTCAAGAATATATATGGTCTTTCCGGTGCTGCGCTTGCTCAGTTCAGTGGCAAGCTTGATGCGCTGCGCCTCGCCTCCGGAAAGTTCCGTAGAAGGCTGCCCGAGTTTTATATAGGAAAGTCCCACATCGTTAAGCGTCTCTATTTTTCGTCTGATTGCCGGAACATTCTCGAAAAAATCCACGGCTTCCTCAACCGTCATGTTTAACACATCATATATACTCTTGCCCTTGTATTTCACCTCAAGAGTCTCTCTGTTGTAACGTTTTCCTCCGCATACCTCGCAAGGCACATACACATCGGGAAGGAAGTGCATTTCTATTTTCAGAATACCGTCTCCGGAGCACGCTTCACATCTTCCGCCCTTTACATTAAAGCTGAAACGGCCTTTTTTATATCCTTTGGCCTTGGCATCAGCGGTGGAAGCAAACAAATCACGTATCAAATCAAACACTCCGGTATAGGTGGCAGGATTGGAACGGGGCGTCCTTCCGATAGGAGACTGGTCGATGTC
>CALWMX010000104.1 GCA_944382105.1 uncultured Butyrivibrio sp. | reverse complement strand
TGAGTTGTAATAGATTTAATACAAGTATTCCATTGAAGAGATTTTATTTGCTTCAATGGAATACTTTTTTCAGTTAAACCTTGCAGGGTTAGTATTTATTGACTTTAATTCCTTTTAGTGGTATATTGTTACGAGGTTGATATGGTATTAAATGCAGTGAATTGTATAATGATATTTATTATTAAGCATTATGCAATTTTTTTTACAGTTGGAGGCTGATTAATGAATTTATTTAAGAAGAGAAAAAAATACGATGTTGCAGTGTATGGATTGTGGTACGGACATAATTACGGAAGCATTGCAACTTATTATGCTCTTTCGAAAGTGTTGGAATCAATGAAACTCTCATATGCCATGATTAGGAATCCGCTTGGCAGAGAGATTGATATTCAGGCGCTTGCAAAATCACATCCGCTGAGATTTGCGGAGGAACAATATGACATAACGCCATTGCTGGGTATTGATGATTTAGGGCAGCTGAATGAGATGTTCAACGCTTTTTTAATCGGGTCTGACCAGATGTGGTACTATACTCTTTCAAGACCTTACAAACAATCGTATTTCTTCGACTTTGTTGATTATAATATTAATAAAATTGCCTATGGAAGTTCCTTCGGAAGGGATACTTATACCGGTCCGGAGGAAGAGAAAATTCTTGTAAACAGAAATCTCAGGAGATTTAATGCAATTTCGGTACGGGATGATTTTTCTCAGAGAATATGTAAAGAGGAATTCGGTGTGGATTCCACTATTGTTTATGACCCGGTATTTTTATGCCCTGTAGAAAAATATGACGAGCTTGCCGCAGATGCAGATATTAATGAAAATAGCGAGCCATATATATTTGCATATATACTTGACCCGAATCCTGAAATCGGGAACAGCATTAAAGAGATATCACGAAAGTCCGGGAAACGCGTTATAGTAATTTTTGATCAAAACAGATATAATTCCCCTCACAATATAACAGATATGCTGGCTGAAATGGGGATAACGCAGGATGACAAAGTGACTGCGCTTGACGATCCGACTATAAGAGAGTGGATGTACTGTTACAAATATGCCGATTTTGTTCTTACGGATAGCTTTCATGGGGCGTGTTTTTCCATTATATACAAGAAGAATTTTATTGTGCTCAAAAATACCGGAAGGGGAGCGTCGCGTTTTCCGTTTCTTCTTGGCGGTTTGGGACTTTTGGACCGTATCGTTGAAACGCCGGAAGCTATTAGAAACAAATACGACGAGATGATGAGCGAAGGAAGATTCGACATAAATTACAAAGAAGTTTACAAAATAATTAATATCAGGAGGAAAGAATCATTGGATTGGCTTGAAAATGCGCTTAAACATCCTAAAAAGTTACCGCCGGAGTCAACATTGCCGGCAATTAATGCAGATATATCCAAATTAAACCCGGATATTCAAAGATGTATTATGGTTGCCAGCTTGCTTCGGGACTACGGAATAAAACATATCGTTGTATCATCCGGAGCGAGAGACGTGTCTTTAGCAAGACTTTTCGAGGCCAACGACTGCTTTGTGACACATAACGTTACTGACGAGAGAAGCGCCGCGTATTATGCGCTCGGACTTGCCACAAGATTAAAGGAGCCTGTTGCAATTACCTGCACATCCGGTACGGCAGTGTCAAACTATCTTCCGGGTATAACCGAGGCATATTATATGCAGGTTCCGATTGCCGTTATTTCAGGTGACAGATATCCTTGTTTCCTTAATCAGATGGAAGCACAGAAAATAGACCATTTGGGAGCACTTGCATCTGTTGTCAAGGCATCCGTTGAGCTTCCTATCAACTGGGACGGAATGGGACAGTGGGAGTGCAGAAGAAAAATATCGGAAGCATTGCTTGAAATGACACATCATGGGGCGGGACCGGTTCATATTAATGTACCGATGAATTACCTTGAGAACAAATTTCCGCCTGCGGAGACTCTGAGGCTCAGCAAGTACAGGCATATAGACCGTGTGGAACTTACAAGCAGGCGTAGCGTATGGAAGGAATCTCTGGAAAAACTGAAGAAAGCTAAGAGAATTATGATAATAAGCGGTCAGGGACTGCCGATGACAGAAGATGAGAAAAAACATTTTGACAGCTTTTGTGAAAAGTTTAACTGTGTTGTTATTACAGACCACTTATCCAATGTTCATAATAAATATACAATTAATCCCTTTAATCTGCTTAGAAAGACGGGAAATCAGTTCTTTATTGAAAACCTTATGCCGGATCTTGTACTTTATTTCGGAGGGAAAAGAGTCCTTAACTGTCCGCTGCAGGGGAAAATGCGCTCAATTCCAAGAAATTTTGAATTCTGGAGAATTGACCCGGACGGAAAGGTGGCAGACCTTTACAGAACGCTTACACATGTGTACGAGATGCCGACGGATTATTTCTTTGAATATTTCAGTGAAGAGGCAGGAGATATCCGTAACGACGAGAAATACTTTAATGTATGGAAAGAAAAGACGGCCGAATATCCGCAGGTTGACTATACTACGATAGAGGAATTTAATTCTTTCTACACAATCGGCAAGGTGATGTCAGTTATCCCCAAGAATTCTTTGCTTCATCTGGGGGTTGGAACATCATTCAACAGAGCACATTTTTATGACTTGGATCCAAGTATTACGGTGCACTGCAATATGGGTACAAACGGCATAGACGGTTCGGCATCAACATTCATGGGACAGGCATGTGTGAGTGATGAGCTTTGTTTTCTGTTTATAGGTGATTTAAGTTTCTTTTATGATATGAACTCAATTTGGAATAAGCCAATGACAGGAAACATAAGAATTTTACTTAATAACGACGGCGGCGCCGGATTCCTAAGACATTTCGGAACTGCCGGAATAACTCAGGAACACAATGCCATAGCAAAGGGCTGGGTCGAATCTCTTGGATTTGAGTATCTTTCTGCTAAAAATAAAAACGAATTCGACAGAAATGTAAAGAGATTTGTGTCAAATGAAAATAAGCCCATGTTTTTGGAAGCATTTATAGTATAAGTGGAGGTTAGTATATGAAAGGCTGGAAGGTAGTATTTAAGGAGCCGGGGAAAGCAGAATTGGAAACATTCAGCGTGAAAGATCCTGGAGACGGAGAGGTTCAGGTTAAAGTGTATTATACACTTATCTCTGCCGGAACAGAAAAAGCATATTTCGGCGGTTCGGCGAATACAGCCCATAAGTTCCCGGTGACGCCTGGATATTCCTCAGCCGGAATTGTGACTAAGGTGGGAAAAAATGTCACGGAATATAAAGAAGGAGACAGGGTTTTTGTTGCCTATGGCGGACATGCCAGCTATAATGTTAAAAAAAGCTCGTATCTGGTTAAAATACCGGACAATGTATCGTTTCAGGAAGCGGCTTTTACAAGGCTTGCAAGTTTCCCTTTGCTGGCGCTCAGACGGGCAAGGCTGGAAATCGGAGAATCCGTTGTAGTTGTGGGGCTTGGTATGCTTGGACTATTTGGAGTTCAGCTTGCCAAAGCGGCAGGAGCTTTGCCGATTATCGGCGTCGGCAACAGAGAGGTACGTCAGGAAAAAGCAAGGAAATATGGCGCCGAACTGGTTCTGTCACCGGATGACCCGGAACTTACAGAAAAGATTTACGAATATACAACACGTGTTAACGGAGTAAAAGGCGCTAATGTGATTCTTGAGACGTCGGGAACCGAAAGCGGACTGATAGAATCTCTGAAATATACATCAAAACATGCCAGAGTGTTGTTGAACGGCTGCAACAGGGTAATGACAAAACCGGTAGATTTTTATAAATATGTTCATCTTCGCGGAGTACAGATGATCGGAGCCCACGACATGACGAGACTTCCTTTTAATTCGGCTCCGGGCAACTGGACTGCCAAAAGGGATTATATAACACTTCTTGGTTTCATGGCAGACGGCAGACTTGACGCTAAGGACATGATATCAGAGTATGTATCTCCGGACCAATGTCCTGAGGTGTATAAAAGGCTGATTAATGACAGAAACTTTCCATTAGGTGTTCTTTTTGACTTTGAACATTTTGAAAGATGACAGAAGTTATCAGCCGGTTGTTTTCAGGCACAGTCATGAATAGAAAGAGAGCGTATTAATTATATTATGTCAAAGTTTTTTAAAGATATGAAGAAATTCAGAAAATATATCGGATTTTCTGCAAAGTCGTCTCTTAAGTCCGAGGTGGCAGGTTCATATTTAGGATGGATATGGTGGATTCTGGAACCGTTGCTTTTTATGATGGTATATTGGTTTATATATACTGTTATTTTCAGAAGGACGGGTGAATACATCACACTTTATATTTTAATAGGACTTACACTGTGGAATTTTTTCAGCAAAAATTTAACATCGAGCGTAAGAATTGTTGCGGCCAATAAGGCTACTGTTGCTAAAGTCTACATTCCTAAATATGCGTTGATAATGTCCATAATGCTTCAGAACGGTTTTAAAATGGCAATATCGTTCCTGATAATAGTGGCGTTTATGATTTATTACAAGGTACAGCTTACAATTTATGTATTGTGGCTTATACCGATATTTATAACATTGTTTCTCGTTTCTTTTGGACTCAACTGTATAATTGCGCATTTCGGAGTATTTGTTGAGGACCTCCGTAATGTTATTAATGTGGTTCTGAGAGTTATGTTTTATATGTCGGGGGTATTTTATGAGCTGGTTTCGCGCGGAACCGGGAAAAGCGTAATACCTGAGCCGTTTGCAACCCTTTTATCAAAATGTAATCCTATGGCATTTTTGATGACAAGCACCAGAAATTGTCTGATATATTCATCAAATGTTGGTTATAAGGTACTGGCGGCATGGTTTGTCCTTGGAATATTGCTGGCAATTGGCGGGGTAAAGTTGATTTATAAATATGAAAACAGTTATATTAAGGTGATATAGATGCAGGAAGAAAATGCAATAGAGGTGAAAAATCTTCACATAAGATATAAATGTCTGCGCAATACTTCAATAAGAAACAGTCTGTTTAAACTCAAAAAAAATAAAGCGGAAATATTTGAGGCTGTAAAAGGAATATCATTTGATGTAAAAAAGGGAGAGATCGTCGGATTAATAGGCAAAAACGGCAGCGGTAAATCTACTACACTGAGAGCCATAGCAGGTATTTTCTCTCCTGATGAAGGAACAATCGAAAGTTATACGGAATCGGTAGCGCTTTTGTCAATCGGTGTCGGTTTCCAGACAAGGCTTACAGGCAGGGAAAATATTTTCCTTTCGGGAATGCTTCTGGGATTTCCCAAAGAGAAGATCCAAGAAAAAATGGATGATATTATCCAGTTTGCAGAACTTGGACAATTTATTGACATGCCGGTCAAAACATATTCAAGCGGTATGTTTTCAAAGCTTGCCTTTTCAATTACCGTTATACTTGAACCCGAAATTATGCTGGTGGATGAGGTGTTGAGCGTAGGCGATGCGAAGTTCCGTAAAAAGAGCGGAGCAAAAATGCAGCAGCTTATAAAAGATGCCAACAGAACCGTTATACTTGTGTCCCATAACAGCGATACAATAAAAAGGTTTTGCGACAGGGTTATCTGGCTCCATGAAGGAGAGATTAAGATGATTGGTAAAACCGCAGAGGTTATGCCTGCCTATGAGGAATTCATGTCTTAGGGGAATTGCACGCGGAGGAATAAATGAATACGATTGCAGCTGTCGTTGTAACATACAACAGATTGGAAATGCTTAAAAAATGCAT
>CALWMX010000103.1 GCA_944382105.1 uncultured Butyrivibrio sp. | reverse complement strand
TAAACTTCTGTTTCATATTGACCGGACGGAGGAATAGTCTGTCATGGTTTCTTTCAGGTAACTACGCCACAATATTGTGCCTTCTTTACATTTTTCTACTATGGAAATATAATATAATTGTATCCGGCAGCCGTCAGGGAAAGCAAAAATCCGCGGCTGACCGGTTGTATAGAGTATAGACAAATGCACGGCCGGACAGAAACAGGAAATCCGGCTGATGTATGTGAGCAGGAAAGAGGAATAGAATGAAACAGAAGGAACGCCGTATTTATTTAATCAAAGAACTGCTGTTTGAACGGCCGGAATATGCGGGCATGGAAATTCCGTCAGACGAACAGGGGCAGAAAAATCTGCTCCGTTCTCTTTTCAATATCCGCATGCCCCGGGCGGTAAGCAAAGATTTTCTCAATGTTCAGGACGACTATTTACAGGAGGAAACAAGAAGAAAAGGAATTACAGACATAGCGGAGCTGGCTCCGGTGCAGGAGGGTATTTATCTTTGGAAGGGAGATATCACCACTCTTAAATGCGATGCCATAGTCAATGCGGCCAACGCACAAATGCTGGGATGTTTTTGTCCCTGCCATGGCTGCATAGACAATGCCATTCATACCTTTTCAGGCATCCAGCTCCGGCTGGCCTGCGCGGAAATAATGAAAAAGCAGGGATATGAGGAATTTACGGGAAATGCAAAAATAACACCGGCCTACAATCTTCCGTGTAAATATGTGCTGCATACGGTGGGACCAATCGTAAACGGAGCGGTTACGAAGAAGGACGAAGATCTGCTGGCTTCCTGTTACCGCTCCTGTATGGAACTTGCGGAGAAAAACGGTGCGCAGAGTATTGCATTCTGCTGCATTTCCACAGGAGAGTTTCATTTTCCAAACCATAAGGCCGCAGAAATTGCAGTCAGAACGGTAAAAGAGTATAAAGCGCAGACGGGCAGCAGTATGGAGGTGATATTCAATGTTTTTAAAGAACTCGATTACGACATCTACCGGGAATTACTGGGAACAGATTAAAAGACTCAGAAACGAGACAGAAACAGCCGACGCAATTGTAATAGGCGCAGGAGCGGGAATGTCTGCTTCCGCAGGAATGACTTATAACGGACAAAGATTTGAAAAATATTTTTCCGATTTCAGAAAAAAGTACGGCATCAGGGATATGTATTCCGGCGGCTTTTACCCATATGAAACCTTGGAGGAATATTGGGCTTGGTGGTCTCGGCACATAATGGTAAACCGTTATGAGGCCGGAGTCGGCAGACCTTATACAGAGCTTTTGGAGCTTGTGAAAGATAAAGACTATTTTGTTATCACTACCAATGTGGATCATCAGTTTCAGCTTGCAGGCTTTGACAAAAACAGGCTGTTTTATACGCAGGGAGATTACGGACTGTGGCAGTGTTCCAATGCCTGTCATAATAAGACCTATGATAATGAGAAAGCCGTCCGTCAGATGGCGGCAGAGCAGAAGGATATGAAAATACCGTCGGAGCTTATCCCCGTATGTCCGGTGTGCAAAGCGCCTATGACAATGAATCTTCGCTGTGATGATAAATTCGTGCAGGACGAGGGCTGGTATGCCGCCGCGGGAAGATATGATGACTTTATACGCCGCCACGGTGATATGCATGTCCTGTTTTTGGAGTTGGGAGTCGGAGCGAATACTCCGGTCATTATCAAATATCCTTTCTGGCAGATGACGGGAAAAAATCCGAAAGCGGTCTATGCCTGCGTTAATTACGGAGAGGCGTTTTGTCCTGAAGAAATTGAACGACAGTCCATATGCATTGATGCGGATATCGGTAAGGTGATAGAAGATATTTTACATTAGCGCAGTGCGAATTTAGTGGAACATACATTTTATATGATTGGAGGATTGTATAATGTCAAGTGAATTAAAAGTATTGATTCTCAACGGAAGTCCGAGGATAAACGGAAATACTTCCATTGCAGTAAGGGAGATGGAAAAGATTTTTGAAGAAAACGGGGTGGCTGCGGAGACGGTACAGATTGGAAACCGTGATATCAGAGGATGTATTGCATGCGGTAGCTGCAGGGAAAAAGGAAAGTGTATATTTGATGATGTTGTAAATGAGCTTGCCCCTAAATTCGAGGCTGCGGATGGACTTGTAATTGCAAGCCCGGTTTACTATGCATCCGCCAATGCCACTTTGATTGCATGCCTTGACAGATTGTTCTACAGTTCAAGTTTTGACAAGACCATGAAAGTCGGGGCAAGCGTGGTCTGTGCCAGACGAGGAGGATGTTCGGCTACATTTGATGAACTTAATAAATATTTTACGATTTCAAATATGCCTATTGCCTCCAGTCAATACTGGAACAGCATTCACGGAAGGGAAAAAGGGGAAGCTCAGATGGACGAAGAAGGCAGGCAGACCATGCGTGCCCTTGCAAGAAACATGGTATTTCTTATGAAAAGTATCGCTCTGGGAAAGGAAAAGTTCGGACTGCCTGAGAAGGAAGAATGGACTCCTACTAATTTCATCAGATAAAAGTAATAAAAACAATATGATTGCAGTATTTATTTTAAAGACAGAATTTTATCCGGGAAAAGGTGTCAGGCTTTTACGGAATAATCAAACAAGGAAAAGTGATAAAAAAAGATAATTGACGATGTATCATACAGGTGTTAAAATACTATTATCATATAACAGCAATAAAAGGAGGTTACACAATGAAGGGTTATGCCATGCTGAAAATCGGAGAGTCAGGCTGGATAGAGAAGGAACGGCCGAAATGCGGGCCAATGGATGCGATATGCAGACCTTTGGCTGTGGCTATCTGTACATCCGATATTCACACGTTATGGGAAGGAGCAATCGGAGAACGTCACAATATGATTTTGGGGCATGAATGTTGTGCGGAAATCGTTGAAACGGGAGAGCTGGTAAAAGATTTTAAACCGGGAGACAGGGTGCTGGTTCCGGCAATAACTCCCGACTGGAATTCACTGGAGGCGCAGGCCGGATATTCCATGCATTCCGGAGGAATGCTGGCAGGCTGGAAATTTTCGAACTTTAAGGACGGCGTATTTTCAGAATATTTCCATGTAAACGACGCAGACGGCAATCTCGCTTTGCTTCCTGACAGCATTAATACGGTAGACGCATGTATGCTGTCTGATATGGTTCCTACAGGTTTTCACGGCGTTGAGCTTGCAGACATACAATTCGGAGATTCCGTACTTGTAATCGGAATCGGTCCGGTAGGTCTGATGTCAGTGGCAGGCGCTAACATGCGCGGCGCTTCCAGAATTATAGCAGTCGGAACAAGAAAAGTTTGTGTTGAAGCCGCAAAGGGCTATGGAGCAACCGATTTTATAAGCTACAAGAACGGGCCGATTTTCCAGCAGGTACTTGACATGACGGACGGCAAAGGCGTCGATAAAATCGTGATTGCCGGAGGCGGAGTGGAAACCTTTGCAGAAGCAATCAAGTGCCTTAAACCGGGTGGAAAAATCGGAAATGTTAATTACCTGGGAAGCGGAGATGTCATTGATATTCCACGTGCAGAGTGGGGCGTAGGCATGGGGCATAAGCAGATTAACGGCGGATTGATGCCGGGCGGAAGGCTCCGCATGGAAAAGCTTGGTTCTCTTGTCTCGGCAGGAAAGCTTGATTTGGCTCCGCTCAGTACACATGTATTTGAAGGCTGGGAACATCTTGAAGAAGCGCTGTTTTTGATGCGTGAAAAGCCTGCCGATTTGATTAAACCGGTTGTAAAGATTGCCGATTAATTATAATTCACACTACAGGACGTGACGTAAGGACCGTAAGAAGGGCTGTATATGAAAATTTTTGTTGTGTCCGGTTTTTTAGGCGCAGGCAAGACAACTTTTATTAAAAGTCTGGCAGAGCATACCGGTAAGGAATTTGCCATTCTGGAAAACGAATACGGTGAAATCGGTGTAGACGGAGATTTGCTTAAGGAAAGTCAGGCGGACGGAGAGATAAACGTCTGGGAACTTACGGAAGGATGCATATGTTGTTCCATGAAAGGTGATTTTGCCGCTTCCGTGCTGACGATTGCCAACACTGTGGATCCGGAGTATCTTGTCATTGAGCCGACCGGGGTCGGAATGCTCAGTAATATTACAGCCGGTCTTAAACAGATAGAATACGAGAGGATTACTCTTCTGGCGCCGGTTGTAATTGTAGACGGCCGGAGTTTCGGGCAGTATCTTCGGGAGTATCCTGAGATTTACAGGGACCAGATATGCTCTGCGGCGACGGTTTTTGTATCGAAGATGGAACAGGCGCCGCCGGAAGAAAGACAGCTGCTTGGCCGTCGGCTCAAAGAGCTTAATCCGGACGCCGATATACGGACTGAGCATTATTCCGGGATGCGTAAAGAGGAATGGCTGGGGCTTTTGAGACGAAGGTATGACGGCACATGTTTTGAAGAAAACAAAGCCGAGACGACAATACTCCCGGACACTTTTTCCATGAACGGGATTTGTATTGAAAGTCCTGAACGGCTTATTTTGCTTCTGGAGAATCTGATACACGGACAGCTGGGAAGCATTATCCGTGCAAAAGGCTGTATCCGGGCCGGAGAACAGTTTATCAGGTTTGACGTGGCAGACGGGCGGTACAGTATTACCGGAGCAGACAAAGCGGATGCCGGAAAGGCGGTTTTTATCGGTACAGATATCCGCCGTCAGAAAATACGAAGGTATTTTATCAAGAGGCGTCTGAGTCCGCAGACGTCACGGAAAACGGTTTCCGTTGAAAAAGGATATCAATTATTCTGGAAATAAATACTGCATAAAAAAAGCTGCTTTACAGCATTTTACGGCTGTAAAGCAGCTTTTTTATTCTTCTGTCCGAATCAGATTGCTTACGTAAGGACGTTTGCCGGAAAGCACCTCGTCATAGAAATTTTGTTTCCAGTCTACATAGTCAACGCATTCCTTAAGCTCAGCTATGGAGTCTAAAAGAGCCTTCCTTTTTTGTGAAAGCATCTCTTTTCTTTGAGGGATAGTTGATTGGCCCTGTAAGCATAAACTGAGATAAGTCTTCATTTCCTGAATGCTCATACCGCATTTTTTCAGACAGACAAGGTCTTTAATCCATTTTAAATCCCGTTCATTAAAAATCCGATGGTTATTGCCATCCCGTTTAACATTCGGAATCAGCCCCTCATTGCAGTAATATTTCAGGGCCTGATAGGTCATATTCGTTTCATCGCATACCTGTTTCATTGTATACATGATGAGATTTCCTCCTGAATTTCATGTTAAAAAATTTTTTATAATAACTCTTGACCGATTGTTACAACCGGAGAATATAATCGGTAGTGTCAATCGGAAGCAACAATCGGATTATAGTGTTAAATCAGAGCTCCTTTCAGATGCTGACAGATCACACAAATGTGATAGTCAAGAAAAAGTTTGCTGGACGCTGTATTTACTTCTTGACAAAGGTCACTTCATAACAGTTGAATTAAAGTATCCTTTCTAAACTAGCAATTTTTATTCTTTGTCAAATTAAATCACGTAAAGAGATAAGCTTTAGTCAAATGTCCTTTCTATTTTCAATACTCCTCAAATTTTATGATTTATGGTAAAATAATTATATCAGTAAAATCTTTAAGCTTAATTACTATCACGGTCATAAATTATTTTATTGTGAACAATATTTGAAAATCTGAGCGTGAAAAATGCGTAGGAAAACCCAGCATAATCTTGCCTTACGAAAGGAGTTTTTTATATGCTTAGAGTACTTTTCTGTTGCCACGGCAAAACTTTAACTTTGCTGTAATTCCTTATAAAACATAAGCAATGAGGCATAATCGAAAGAAATTTTACCATTGATTTACCATTTTTACAGACCCAAACTCATTTTTTATATACTATTTTGTTTACATTTGGTAGTGTAAGAAAAAAATAATAAGAAAGGAACTATTTAGCATGAAAAATAAATTTGATGAATTTTATTTTGAGAATGATACGAATTATCCAGCAAATGTATATTGGGATTTATATGATAAAAATCATATGGAAGCAATAAAAAAATATGATGGGCATATGTTTTGTCCTCTTTGCAAATTAGCTCCGCTTACTGTTGCAAAGGGAAATCAACGAAGATACTTTAAAGTTATAGAGTCAGATATGGAAAAACACGATATAGAGTGTTCTTATCGGCATAAAAAGGCAACAAAAAAGGAAACACACAATTTTTATAAGGATTTGGACACAACAGATATTAGAAATCGTTTGGTAAGTTGTTTAAATAGGATGTTGAAAAGTGTTCTGAAAGATACAAATAATGGAAATTCATTAATGCGTGGAGAGAAGAAAAGTAAGAATAATTTTTTTGATTTTAAAGGGGATAGCGGGGAAAACAAATATTTACCGCATAAGAATTTTAATTCTAAGAATTTGGAAGAGGATATGGATATACAGAAGATTTATTATGGAAAATGTGCATTGTATATCTACAAATATGTTCCTAAAGATGAAACAGATATAAAAATGTATTATCTTAAGGTCTTAAATAAGAATAGTAAAAAGCAAATTTGTGAGATATCAATATCTCCATATGTGTATAATTATTTAAGTGATGAATTAGCTGATATCCCAGAGGATAAGAACAAGGCATTAAATTATTATCTTTGCTTTTCTGGAATCTTGGAAAAAGATAAGTATTCTTATAAGTGTAAATTAAAAGATTCGAGATTAATGGTATTAGAAAAAGAGTAAATTGTATTTTTATAGACACCAATCGGAATTTGTATGTATGGAGTATGTTACTATGGAAATTAAAAAAGCAGAAATCAAAGATTTAAATATTGTTGTTAAGTTAAAAATAGATATGTTTAAAGAAGTAGGTTCAATAGGTTTGTTGCAGGACAATGCTGAAGAACAGATATATGAAAAATACAAAGAATTATATCAAGAAGAAAAAGGTTGTCATTATCTGGTGTACGAAAATGATAGTGTTATTGCGTGTGGTGGTGCAGTAATTAAGGAAGATGTTCCATTTTGTTTCTTTAAAACTCCAATGTATGGATACATTATTGATATATATTGTATTCCTGAAAAAAGGAGAAACGGTTATTCTTCAAAAATAATGGAAGAACTACTAAAATGGTTGCAGAGCAAAGGTATTCATACCATAAAATTAAAACCATCAGAAGTAGGAAAGCATTTATATGAAAAGTTTGGTTTTTGTGATTCTGGGGAAATGGAATTATGGATTTAATGTTCTATATTGTTATCAATTTGCTAGACGCACAAATTCCAGTTTGTAGGGATGATAAAAATTCCGATTTTTTGTGGAAAGGAAGGACGATATGATTGGAAAAATTGTAAGGGTAACGGTAGATAGACCTCTTGGCAGTTATCATCCAAAACATAAGGATATGTATTATCCAATCAACTATGGATATATTGAGGGAATAATTGCCCCTGATGGAGAAGAACAAGATGCATACATACTTGGAATAGATGAGGCAGTTCAAGAATTTGTCGGTGAGGTTATTGCTGTTATTCATCGTAAAGATGATGTTGAAGAAAAATGGGTAGTTGCTCCAAAAGGAGAAAAATATAGTGCTGAGGAAATAATGGAACAAGTTTCATTTACAGAGCAGTATTTTGACTCTGAGGTTAGAATGTAAAAATGTAATTTTTTCGCTCTATGCGATATGATGAAAAAGGGTGTGTGAAATCAATCTGCACACCCTTTGTTAAATAGTGAACACCCCCTAGGCAAAAGTGAACACCCCTAGGGCAAAAAGGGTGTTCAAATGAACACCCCAAAACCTTAGTAGTAATTACCTGACACCTTTACTACGATTTTACTACTACACACGGCTGTGAAATGCTAATATTTGCAAAGATATGCCAATTATGTAGTTTACACTTGAAAAAATCGAATGCCCGAAAAACCTGATAAAACCTCGCATTTCTCGGCATATCTTGGCAATTTAGGAGGAGAAAAATTTATGATTAGAGTGCTTTTTATCTGCCACGGCACTACACTAACATAGTGTGAAAAATGTTGTATTT
>CALWMX010000102.1 GCA_944382105.1 uncultured Butyrivibrio sp. | reverse complement strand
AGACAAAAGCATTGTGCGAGCTTAACCACTCTGCTTGCTGTTGTATTCCGACGGAGAAACACCTACTGTTTGCTTAAAAACTGATGAGAAGTACATTGGATTAGAGAATCCGCTTAACGAAGCAATGTTTTTAACTGAATCAATACCATGGTCTAATAGCATAATTGCATAGTTTATCCGGTGCATTCTTAAATATTCGGTGTAACCTACTCCCATTTTTTGCTTAAAAAGATGTGAAATGTATTTTGCGTTATATGCAAGCTCCTTGGCGATTATTGAGATAGACAATTGGGGATTGCTAAAGTTTTCTTCGGTTATATCGATTATTTGCTGAACAAGGGTATTTTGTTCGTTACAAGTTGTATTTATTCTTGATATAGAATAAAGCAGAACACTTTCTGCAGCAAGGTCGATATTGTCATGCGAAGCACGTATGAGACTTTCGTGCCAAAGAGGAATAAGTCCGTCAAATCCATCAAATGTTCTGTTGCCCGCATTTATCCCTAAACGCCTAAAAAGCATATCGGCGCGGCCGCCACTAAAATCAATATATAGATACTCTTCACCCGCTGTTGCAGCTACACTAAAACTTTCGCCTTCAAATGCAAATATAAGAGAGCCTGTATTAACTTTGATTTGCGCCCCGGCTATGTGAAACATAAAATTACCGTTTTTTACAAGGATTATTCTGTTATATTTTAAAATTGAAGGTTGTTTCATGGTAGGTATGTTTGTCTCGTAGATAAAACTATGTGTATCAAGTTTGTCAAAAGAAGGTTCAGATATGAATTTGCAGATATTCTTTGTTTTCATTTTTTATACTCCTCAAGATATTTCAGGATATTATAATATATTTACTATAAAAAAGCAAGGAAAAACAAACTATTTTATATGAATATATAGAATTTCGTTATTGGATTTTTTGAAATATATTATATAATAATTAAAAAAAGGAGGTGAATGTTATGTATTATGCGATTATAATTGTATCAGTATTACTTTTTGGCGGAAGCTTTTATTGTAAGGACGTTTATCGGCAAATGAGGGGAAGCAGTATGCTGATAAGTATGGAATATTCACTCATCGGTGCAATTGTAGGGTTGATAACACTTGTGATTATTAATGGTATGATGATTGAGTATACGACATTTTCCTTAATAATGGCGTTAGCTTCAACTATTAACGGATTTGCCTTTACATTTTGCACATTCAAAGCTTTAAAAACTATAAATTTATCGCTATATTCAGTGTTCTCAATGCTTGGTGGTATGTTATTACCTTTTATACAGGGGATTTTATTCTTTGGGGAAGAATTTACTGTTGCAAAGTTTATTTCCGTGGGGGTGATAGTACTTGCACTTATTTTGACAGTAGAAAAGGGAAAAAGAAAAAATGGAACAATTTATTACATAGGTATATTTGTATTAAACGGAATGTCGGGTGTAATATCAAAAATATTTGTATCTGCGCCTTTTGAAAAAGTAAGCTCGGCAGGATACTCAATACTTACTGCAATCTGCAGTTTGGTGCTATCACTTGTGTTTTTTCTGATTTTAACAAAAAAAGATGGAAACGTCGAAAAAATAACACCTGCAAGCATCACAGTCGGTGCATTATCGGGTGTTACCAATAGAATTGCCAATTTTCTTTTGATCATTGCACTTGCACATGTTGATGCTTCGGTTCAGTATCCAATGGTTACCGGTGGAGTAATAATTGTATCTACACTTATTTCTTTGTTTGGAGAGAGAAAACCGTCAAAGAAAGAAGTATTATCTGTAGTTGTTGCATTTTTAGGGTTATTACTTTTGTTTGCAATACCTGAATAATATAAAGGAGGATAAAAAAATGGGAAAACTTAAAGTAGGTGTATTCGGTGTTGGCAGAGGAATTGATATTGCGCAGAATTTTAAATTGCTTAACTGCGAAATTGTTGCCATGTGTGATAAACGTAAGGACAGAATGGACGAAGCAATTAAAAAAATGAATGACAGCACAATCGCAATTTATAACAATTTTGATGAATTTATCCATCACGATATGGATGCTGTTATTTTAGCCAACATTTTTCATGAACATAGCAAATATGCAATTAAATGTATGGAAAAGGGAATACATATTTTCTGTGAATGCATAAGTAATGGCACGATGGCAGAGGGTGTTGAGCTTATTCGTGCAGCAGAAAAAAGCAGTTCAATATATTTTCTTGCCGAGAATTATCCACAGATGATTTTCAACAGAGAAATAAAAAGAATTTGCGATAATAAAACCCTTGGAAAAATTCTTTACGCAGAAGGTGAGTACAATCATCCGGGAAATCCTGATGATAGTAGTTTCAGAAAGACATATAATTATTTTGAAAAGCACTGGCGTAATTTTCTCCCAAGAACTTACTATATTACACATTCATTAGGCCCGGTAATGCATGCAACAGGTGCAACGCCGGTGAAAGTAACATCATTTGCAACTTTTGCTCCTGTTAGCAAAGATGCACCTTCTGCAAGCAGGGTCGGAGATCGTGTTGCTAATATTATGACACAAAATGATGACGGTTCAGTTTTTAGAATAACAGGCTGCGCAGGCTTTGGTGCACATCATAATTCCTACCGTGTTTGCGGCACGGAAGGGCAGATAGAAAATCTTAGAGGAACAAATAAAGTAATGCTTCGTTATAATGGCTGGTCAATTCCTGAGGGCTGTGAAGAAATAAATATGTATGAGCCAAAGTGGAATGACAAGGATGAAGAGTTAATTGTTAACAGCGGCCATGGTGGTGGAGATTATATAACAGCACGAATGTTTGTGGAATGTATCTGTCAGGGGAAACAACCTGAGCATCCATTTGATGTTTATTCGGCAGTTAATATGTCTTCTGTTGCTATTCTTGCTCATCGTTCAATGCTTGAGGGTGGAAAACCTTATGATATTCCCGACTTTAGGAATGAAGAATGCAGAAAACAATATGAAAACGATCGTTTAACCCCGTTTTATGGCTCAGATGGCAGTGAACCTAATATTCCTTGCTGTTCTAAACCCGATTATGCTCCCACAGAAGAGCAACTTATGAAATATCACAAATCATTAGAATAAAACAATCCAAGGAATTGCATCTAAACCATTCGGCTCTTCCATACCGAGTGTTCTTACAGGACTTAAAAGGTTCTGTATGACACTCGGTTTTTTGTTTGTTCTAATTGTTAAAACTAAATACATCATTAAAACTACGGATAGCTTCACAGCTGCCGTCTGCACTAATGATATTTTTATTGTTCTTTTTAGCCGTATAAATGATATCTTGCAACACAGATATGTTTCTCGAAAGACCGCTTATGGTTGGTACTAAAATATTTATTGCGGATTGACTATGTAAAAGTTCACTCAGAGTTTTGCTGCAAGGTGCCAAACCGCTTTGCTGCTCAATTATAAAATCAGAGATTTCATATTAACTTGCACAGGCGGCATAGTGAACGTCTACCCCCTGCCTTGTATGTACCGATACATTATTTTCCGGTAATTTGTCAAGGTCGGGTATTTCAATCGCACCGATACAATTATAGTGAATAGTAAGCCGCTGGACTGTTTTGCCGTCAATCTTTTCAGATTGATGTACTTCAATTTTTTCAATCAATTCATTTAACATTCTCGGCGTCAGATTTCGCGCCCGTGTATATTTGCGGACGGAAGATAAGAACATATCGCTTGTTACTGCTTTGCTTTTGTCGCTGTCTAATTATTCCTGCAATTCCTTCATACGGGCTGCAACTTCCTTTTGCTCCGTTTCATATTTTACGGATAGCTTTGCAAATCTGTCATCGCTGATTTTACCGGAAACATTGTCCTCGTAGATATGCTCAAATAGGTTGTCAAGCTCTTTATCCCTTGCCGCAAGTGTATTTATTTCCTTTTGCTTTTGCCGCCGTTCCTGCTGCGCTGTCTGTATGGAGTGTCCCATCACAATCTTTGCAAATTCGGATTCATATTGCGTTGCCAGCTTTGTGAGCCGACGGATTTCGCCAAGCACAACCTTTTCCGGAAAGTCCACTCTAATATAATGTGTAGAAGTGCATATTTTACGTTTCCCTCTGTTGTAACCGGAACAATTAAAATATTGAATTTCCGGATTTCCTTGATTGAAGTGGTACCATAAACTGCTCCCGCAGTCCGCACATACCAGCAGGCCGGAAAACATATTCTTTTCGCCGTCTGCGTTTCTACGTCTGCGCGTCTTTTGATTCCTGCGTTCCTGTATCAGTTCCCAAACAGAACGCTCAATGATGGGCTCATGTACATCTTTGAATATCACCCAATTTTCCCGGTCATTCTCCATTCGTTTTTTGTTCTTGTATGATTTTGAGTAGGTCTTAAAGTTTATCACATCGCCGCAGTATTCCTGTTTGGAAAGAATGGAAACCACCGTTGAGCTGCGCCATTCACAGCTTGGGGCTTTT
>CALWMX010000101.1 GCA_944382105.1 uncultured Butyrivibrio sp. | reverse complement strand
ATCTATGGTGCCGGCAAGGATTTTGGAAGTGTCAATAAAACGGTCTTCCTCACAGTCCTTTGCATCCCAGTCGTTAAGCCTGACAAGGAAGCCCACCTCTTTGGTTCCCGCCTCAAAATGCGCACTGCAGGTTACACCGTCATCGTCAGCCTCACTGCCGAACTCATATGCCCGGCCTTCGCCGGTGGTCCAAAACCACACATTCCAGCCGTCATATTTCCCGTCTTCCCTTAAGTAATGGAGATTTACGGTAATATCATCAGGTGTTTCCTGAGCCGTATCTTTTGTATCTTCATCGGTAGGACCGTAAAAATCCGTCGTTTGTTCTTCATGCTGTCTGTGGGCATTCTGATTGCAGCCTGCAATTGCAAAAACGATTACCAACGACATAATCAAAGCCACTATCCTGTATATTTTTCTCATAGTGTCTGCCCCTTCGGTACTGCGTTATGCTGAATAGTTATTATTTAATACTTACGTAAACAGTAACTATTAATATAACATTGTTTAGTAGTTTTCGCAATTCCTAAGGTTATTCTACCAACGTATTTTATATTTATAAATATAAATGTTCCGGTTTTCATATTGTTTTTTTATGATATTTTGTTGCCGGTATAGAGCTGGTAGTATCTGCCCTTCTGCTCTATAAGCTGGTCATGGGTTCCGCGTTCAATAATCCTTCCCTGTTCAAGAACCATTATACAGTTGCTGTTGCGCACTGTAGAAAGCCTGTGCGCTATAACAAATGTTGTTCGGCCCTTCATAAGTCTGTCCATACCGCTCTGGACTATCTTTTCCGTTCTTGTATCTATCGAACTTGTAGCCTCGTCAAGAATAAGCACCGGCGGGTCCGCTATTGCCGCTCTCGCAATTGCCAAAAGCTGTCTCTGTCCCTGGCTTAAATTGGCGCCGTCGCCTTTAAGCATGGTATTGTAGCCGTCCGGGAGACGCTTTATAAATCCGTCGGCATTGGCAAGTCTGGCCGCCGCATATACTTCCTCATCCGTTGCATCCAGTTTTCCGTAACGGATGTTTTCCATGACGGTTCCCGTAAAAAGATGAGTATCCTGAAGAACTATTCCGAGAGAACGCCTGAGGTCGGCCTTTTTTATTTTGTTGATATTAATACCGTCATAACGGATTTTACCGTCCTGTATATCGTAAAATCTGTTTATCAGATTGGTAATTGTTGTTTTGCCGGCTCCTGTTGAGCCTACAAATGCAATTTTCTGTCCGGGAGTCGCATACAAATCAACATTGTGAAGCACGATTTTATCCTCATTGTATCCGAAATCCACATCATCAAACACCACATCCCCGGTCAATTCGATATAATCAGTGGTACCGCTGTCCTTATGATAATGTTTCCATGCCCAGAGTCCGGTTCTCTCTTTGCTTTCCTTTATCTGTCCGTCCTCTTTAACGGCATTGACAAGCGTTACATAACCGTCGTCCGTCTCCGGCTCCTCGTCAAGAAGTCTGAAAATTCTTTCGCCTCCGGCAAGAGCCATGATAATGCTGTTCACCTGAATACTTATCTGGTTTATTGGCATATTGAGATTTTTGTCAAATGTGAGGAAGCTTACAATCGTACCAAGCGTCAGTCCGGCAACACCGTTTATTGCAAGAATACTTCCCACAATTGCTATGACCACATAGCTGAGGTTGCCTAACTGTGCATTTATGGGACCTATTATATTGGCATAGGCATTTGCTTTATATGCGCTTTCATAAAGTCTGTTATTAAGCTTGTCAAAGTTTTTCTGCGCTTCTTCTTCATGGCAGAAAACTTTTACAACCTTTTGCCCTTCCATCATTTCCTCAATATATCCGTTTACGGCGCCTATGTCCTTTTGCTGGGCTACAAAGTTTATACCGCTCAGCCCGGACACTTTTTTGGTGCACACCAGCATAATGGATACCATAATAAACGCCACTCCGGTAAGCGGAAGACTAAGCGTAATCATACTTATGATTATGCTTATAATGGTTATTCCGCTGTTTATAAGCTGAGGAATACTCTGGCTTATCATCTGTCTTAAGGTATCCACGTCGTTGGTGTACATTGACATGATATCGCCATGGGCATGCGTATCGAAATATCTGATTGGAAGTGTCTCCATATGGTCAAACATCTCATTACGCAGTCTGTCAAGCGTTCCTTGTGTAATATATACCATAATTTTGTTGTACGAGTATGATGCAAGTATTCCTATGGCATAAAATATCCCGACTCTTATAATCTCATGAAGAAGGCCCGAATAGTCCGGCGTAGTCTGGCCTAACAGAGGTATGATAAAGTCATCGATTAACGTCCTCATAAACATTGTTCCCTGTACATTGGCAATAACGCTGATGATTATGCATACCAGCACTGCAATGCAGGCAAAGAGATACTTATGGAACACGAAGCCCATTATTCTTGAAAAAACTTTCCATGGATTAGCTACAGTTGATTTCATTCCTCTTGGTGCCGGCATCAGAAATCACCTCCTTCTGATTGTTTCTCATCAAAGTCTCCTCCGCCTCCGGTCTGCGATTCGTATACGTCCCTGTAAATCTCATTGTTTTCAAGAAGCTCCTCATGCGTACCGATTCCGTCAATCTTTCCTTCATCCATTACTATTATCCTGTCGGCGCCCTGAACGCTGGAAATTCTCTGTGCAATTATAATTTTGGTTGTATCCGGTATCTCGGTTGCAAGCGCTTTTCTTATCTTGGCATCGGTCGCGGTATCAACGGCGCTGGTGCTGTCGTCAAAAATAATGATTTTAGGTTTCTTAAGCAGCGCCCTTGCGATACAGAGCCTTTGCTTCTGCCCTCCGGAGACATTGCTTCCGCCCTGTTCAATATATGTGTTGTATCCGTTAGGGAAACGTTCTATAAACTCATCTGCACATGCGAGTTCGCATGCTTTTTTGCACTCCTCCTCCGTTGCCTCTTTGTCTCCCCATCTCAGATTTTCGAGAATTGTTCCTGAGAACAGCACGTTTTTCTGCAAAACAACGCTGACTTCGTTACGCAGCGTTTCCAAATCATACTCCCTTACATCCTTGCCGCCTACCCTTACGCTTCCTTCGCTGACGTCATAGAGACGGCTGATGAGATTTACAAGGCTTGACTTTGAACTTCCGGTGCCGCCAATGATTCCTATTGTTTCTCCCGGTTTTATATCAAGATTAATATCTGAAAGTACATATTCATCGCTGTTTTTCTTATAGCTGAAATTTACATGGTCGAATACTATCCCGCCGTCGGCTACCTCATAATCAGGTTTCTCCGGATTCACGATATCCGCCTTTTCATTAAGCACCTCCGCAATACGTTCCGCGCTTGCAGAGCTCATGGATACCATTACAAATACAATCGAAAGCATCATGAGGCTTGTAAGTATGTTCATGCAGTAAGCCATAAGGCTTGTAAGATCTCCCGTTGTAAGAGTTGTTCCTCCCGAACCCACAATCATATGGGCTCCCAGCCAGCTTATGAGAAGGATACAGACATACACGGTAAACTGCATTGCCGGCATGTTATACACGATTATGCTTTCAGCCTTGACAAACATATTATATATGTTATGACTTGCCTTTTTAAATTTTTTCTGCTCGTAATCTTCCCTTACATATGCCTTAACCACCCTTATTGCCGACACGTTCTCCTGAACGCTGGCATTCAGCTCATCATATTTAGGGAAAGCCGCTTTAAAATATTTGTTGGCCTTTGAGATAATAAACATCAGAACTCCTCCCAGCAAAATTACCGCCAGAAGATATATGCTCGCAATCCTGACATTGTAATAAAACGACGCTGCCATGGCGCATATAATCGTTACCGGAGCTCTCATGCACATTCTGAGTATCATCTGATATGCATTCTGCACATTGGTGACGTCGGTGGTAAGCCTTGTCACAAGGCCGGCCGTGCTGAATTTGTCAATATTGGAAAAAGAAAAGGTCTGTATGTTACGGTACATTCCTTCCCTCAGATTTCTTGCAAGTCCTGCCGATGCCTTTGCTCCGTATTTTCCTCCCAAAAGACCGGCAATAAGACCAATAATGGCAAAAACAACCATTAAGCTTCCAACTACGTATACATGGTGCATATTGCTTTTATTTATTCCGTCATCCACAAGAGTGGACATCAAAAAAGGAATAAGCGTCTCCATAATTACCTCAAGTATCATGAAAATGGGTGTGGCTATGGATGCTTTTTTAAATTCCTTAATATGTGCTGCCAATGTTTTAATCATCAGTCGTTCCTCCTGTTTTTTTCGATGTTGCCTTTAATTTTACTGATTATGGTATAAAAACATTCCCTTTCCTCCTCTGTAATGCCCTCCTCAATGGTTTTGTGAAGATTGTCAATTACTTCGATAGTTTTCTGCTGCATGGCAGTCCCTTCGTCCGTAAGCTTAAGAATTTTCATCCTTGCGTCATGCTCGTCAGCCGCACGGGTCACATACCCCTTCTTTTCCATCAGCTTCAGTATATTGGTAACGGTTGATTTGGCAATTGAAAAATTATCCTCGATATCCTTCTGACAAATGGATTTTTCCCTGTTTCTGTACAGATACCCCAGAATCCAGCCGTGCATAATCGTTACCTCGTCGAAGCCTTCTTCCGCAAGCTTCGCATGAATATGCCTTACAATAAGATTATCCATACGCTTGAACTGAAAACAGATTGCCTTGTAACCGAAACTATCTGTTTCTTCTCTCATTACAAGCATCGCCTCCTTGACCTGAAAAGTTTCTCTGTATTATATTGCATAATAGTTCTATATAAAACAGTTTCACGCAGAACTATTTTAACAGCAAAAAATAAAAAGTCAAGTACCTTTACCTGACTTTTTATTTATGGCATATGAAAATACTGATATTTTGTTATCTGCACGAATTTCTGTACTGAACAGGCGTCATATCAAACATCTTTTTGAAAAGCCTGTTAAAGTGCTCAACATTCTGATAGCCTACGGAGAGAGCTATGTTTTCAACGGTCATATTGCCGTTTTTAAGAAGCACCTTTGCTTTCTTCATTCTTACATAGGCCACATGTTCACCAAAGGTCTTGCCTGATTTTTCTTTGATAAACTTGGATATATACGGTTCTGACAGATGGAATTTGGCCGCCAGCGCCTCAAGCGTCACATACTGGTAATTGCTCTGGATAAAATTAATCATCGCAATGAGCCTGTCGTCCTTGCTGTTATCGCTGTTGCCTATAACCGGAAGCTTGTTTACCGCCACAGTAAGAGCATGTATGGATGCCTTTATTATGTCCTCATCGGTTCCGGCGCCCCAGTACATCCTGCCTTCATAGGTAATCCCCACATAAGCCATAGCCTTTGATGATGAACCGTGTGAAAGTGCATGCTCCTCATATACGGAAAGCTCATAGCTTATGCCGAAATACTGCTTTATTGTATTGCTGACCGCATCAAGCCTTCCGTTGCCGTTGGCATCAACTATTGTTTTTTTCTCTCCGCATACGATAGTGGCCTCGGCCATTATTCCGTCATTCTGCTTAAAATGACATTCGGATATGTTAAAATAAGGCGTATTCTCAATGTAATTGTTCTCAAATATCTCATAAACCCACTGCGGTGAAAGCTCCTTATGTTCCTCATCGGATACCTGTTTTACCGCATATCCTACCTCTTCACGCATTTTTTCAGGCAGCGAGATACTGAAATTCTGTTTGAGGATATAGCTGACTCCGCCTTTGCCCGACTGACTGTTTATTCTTATTACGTCAGCGTCATACGTCCTTCCCACATCGACCGGGTCAATCGGAAGATACGGAACCGTCCATACATCAAGTTTTTTCTCCTCACGCCATGCCATTCCCTTGGCAATGGCATCCTGATGGGAGCCTGAAAATGCGGTGAATACCAAATCCCCGGCATACGGCTGACGCTCATATACATGCATTCTTGTCAGGCGCTCATATTTTTCCCTGATTTCGGGCATATTTGAAAATTCAAGCTGCGGGTCAACGCCATGTGAAAACATATTCATTGCAAGCGTGATTATGTCCACGTTGCCTGTTCTCTCCCCGTTGCCGAACAATGTTCCTTCTATTCTGTCCGCACCTGCAAGGAGTCCCAGTTCGGCGTCACTGACTCCGCTGCCCCTGTCATTGTGAGGATGAAGGCTCAGCACAACATTATCCCTGTATTTAAGGTTCTTGCTCACATATTCAATCTGCGTGGCAAAAACATGCGGCATCGCCGTCTCCACCGTAGCAGGTATATTGATAATGGCTTTATTTTCGGCTGTAGGCTGCCATACGTCAAGAACCGCATTGCACACATCAACCGCATAGTCGACCTCTGTTCCATGGAAGCTCTCGGGGCTGTACTCAAACGAAAAATCCCCTTCCGTCTCATCAGCCAGTTCTTTCAAAAGCTTTGCACCGTCCACGGCAAGCTGTTTAATCTGCTCTTTGTCTTTCTTAAACACCTGCTCGCGCTGTGCAACCGAAGTAGAGTTATACAAATGTATAACCGCATGGGGCGCGCCTTTTACTGCCTCAAATGTTTTCCTGATAATGTGTTCTCTTGCCTGTGTGAGAACCTGGACAGTCACATCATCAGGTATCATGTCTCTCTCGATGAGAGTTCTCATAAATATATATTCCGTCTCCGATGCTGCCGGAAAACCGACTTCGATTTCTTTAAATCCTATATCTACCAGCATTTGGAAAAATTCTATTTTTTCCTCAAGACTCATAGGTTCAATAAGCGCCTGATTCCCGTCTCTGAGGTCAACAGAACACCATATCGGCGGTTTCTCAATATAATCTTTTTTTACCCAGTCATACTCGCATACCGGAGGCATAAAATATTGTCTGATGTACTTCTTCGCGTTTTTCATAAATAACCTCTCTTTTCCGTATCGGCCAAGCCACACCGAACGGAGCTTTCCTTGTTTTGGCTTTTCGTTATAATATCATATTTGGGGGTTTTATGAAATGATTAAATTTAATCATTATTTTTGATTTTTTTTAACGCAAAGTAAAACTCCCGTCATTATCAGACGGGAGTTTTTGTAAGAGGTTTTTAGGAAGTACAATAAAAATCAGTTTTATTCCGTAACTGTTCTCTTCTTGGCAATTACAACAACTGCTGCTGCCGCTGCTGCTGCGATTGCAACAAAAAGAGCTGTATGAGAAGCATCGCCTGCCGGTGTTTCCGTTACAGGATTAACCGCTACGGAAGCTTTTTCTCCGTCAAATGATACAACTACGGTTGAATCATCCTCGTCAACGGTTACAGAAGCATTTCCGCCGCCCAGAGAAGCGTCGCCCTCGAGATTATACTCTGTTCCCCATGCGCCGCCGAGAACTACTTTAAATTCATATGTTCCGGCTGCAATGCCTGTGAATGTAATCGAGTATGTTCCGTCTCCGTTGTCCGTCATCTGGTTTGCTGACGGGTCCCATTCAACGCCGCAAAGTCCTGAAGCTCCCGCTACATTGTAAGTATCAGCTGCAAATGCCGAAACTGCCATTGCTCCGATAATCATTGTTGCTGCAAGTACTGCTGCAAGTACTTTTTTGATGGTTTTTTTCATGATAACTACTCCTTTTTAATTATATTTTATATAAAGACCATTTCCCGGCCAATATATCGTTGCTGTCAATACACAGTTTTTTAAAATTGATTTTTTCCGTATTAAGCCTTATTTCAGGTTACCTCTGACGAGTATGGTAGTGGAAATGCCTTCAACCGAAATGCTTCCCGATGCCGTTCCAAGGGATTCGGTGCCTGCTTTGTCGCCCTGAACACATATCGTCCATTCTCCATCAGGCAGATTAACTGTCTGCGTCTCTGTCAGTCCATTATATATAACGAATATTCCGTCGGATACCTCTCCATTGTTCGGTGCAAGCTCATAGGCGATAACGCCCTTTTGCGTATCTTCTGCGAAAGTATAATAACTTCTCGCATCCTCCATGCTTCTGAAAGCCGCATGAGCTTTTCTGAAGGATATCATTCCTTTGTAGTAATTATATACTGTCTGATACTCTTCCTTTCCCAGATCATCCCATTTAAGGCTGTTGACCGTATCAGGCGCATTATAGCTGTTGGAATTAAATGTGCCGTCCTCGTTGGTCTTGGTTCTCAAAAATTCTTCTCCCGCAAGGATGAAAGGTATGCCCTGTGAAGTATATACAATCGATGCGGACAGAAGATTCTGTTTTATCTTTGCCTCCATGCTGTCGTCGGCGTTTGAGGTGTTAATCTCATCCCATATTGTCATATTGTCATGGCAGCAGGCATATATAATCTGCTGATACGGAAGAGAACTCCATGAAACCTTGCCCTGAATGCAGTTTTTAACAGTGTCGGTTTTGGATATATCTCCGTTTACATATCCTTTTTCCTCAGGATTAAATACATTGCCTTTTATAGCGTCCCTTATAGTGTCGTTGAACATTCCGAAATATCCGAGATTTACCGCATTACTCTGTGTTGAAAGA
>CALWMX010000100.1 GCA_944382105.1 uncultured Butyrivibrio sp. | reverse complement strand
TCGTTTCTTTCTACAAGCTCTGTTCCGTCAAGGCTTCTCAATTCATAAGAAATTCCGGAAATGACGCTTCCGTACTGCTTTATGTAAATGCTCATATTCCTGTCCGAACCTATGGGCGTCACAGCATCATGCAGAAGCTTTTGGTCCACATCGCATGTATATCCATGCAGATAGTTATATTTAATATTATTTTCAGTCTGCATATACACAATAGGCAGTACCGCACTGCCCATTGTACTTGAAGTTTCTTCTTCCGGACCTGTTATTCCTATTTTAATAAGAAATGTTGCAGCCGCAGCCACAATAAAAACACCAATATATATTAAAACTCTTACTTTTATGCTTATATTTTTCAACACATTACCTCTCGGACGACCTTTTAACCGTTGCCACGGACTATAAGCTCCCGTTATTATTTTACAACGGATTGCATCAGTAATCAAGATTGTTGAGCGGAGTTGACAAATATATCACTGTTTTATTGGAAATTTCATCATATTCCTGCACAATATTTATGTTGATTTTCTGTCCGGCGTTTAGAACGTATTCATCAACGGCATCTGTGTAGGCATATATGGTAAAAAGATCGTTTTCACGGCTTTCCGTGACAATTTTTGCATCAAGAAGCTCCAGAAGCTCGTCCGCGGCCTTATTGCGTTCGTAATAATTAAGCGCTCCCGGCATTTCTCCTTTTAAATTAAGATTTACATAACCTTCAATTCCGCTGGCTTCAAAAAGGTCCTCTACCATGTTTTTGTAAGTCATGGCGCAATCCGTTCTTCCTATTATGGTCATTCTGATTGATACATAATGTGTACAGTTCTTGTATGCCCCGTAATCATTTGTAACAGTATTCAGCTTTATTTCCACCTGCGCATTCTGAGAATTTTTTATCAGACTGCTGGTTTGGCTGCTGCCATCCTCGGTTTCCTGCATTTCATAATTATTATCTATTCCTATACATGAAGCAATATTGACAAGAATCTCCTTTTTTTCTGTATTTTCAAGATAAGACGTACCGTATTCGCCGAATGCTTCAATTATCGTGTCAACATTGTCATATTCTATACTATTAAAGGCAGTTATTACATCCTTACCGCTTTGCACATTAAACATTAATATACGTATGGCAACCGCACTCCATGCAAGCATAGCAGCCATTATCCCCATTCTCTTCATAAAAAACACCTCCAAATGTAATATTGCAGAACCTTTATTGCAAATTATTACCATTTTGAAGGTGTTTAATCACTGTCATCCAATGCACATCCAATACAATTTCAGCCTTTGAATGATATACGGGCAAGCGAACGCCTGAGCGCTGCTTCCGCCCGGCTGATATCAATTCCGGATTCCGAACCTGCCAGTCTTCTTTCTGCCCTGATTCTGGCTTCCTCTGCCCTTTTAAAGTCAATTTCATCCGGCCATTCCGCGGCTTCCGCCAGAATCATGATTTTATCCGGAGTTATCTCTGCAAATCCGGAGTGAAGCGCAGCCTTGCGCTCTTTACCGTTATTGTGGATTACCATAACTCCGGGCGAAAGAACCGTGGCAAGCGGTATATGTCCCTGATAAACACCTATATATCCTTCCGTAGTATTCATCTCAACCATGTCCGCTTCGCCATTGAAAAAAATCCTGTCAGGACACATGACGCTTAATTTAAACTTATTATCAGCCATAAGCGCCTCCTTATCTCAATTTGGCAAGAACGTCGTCTATGCTTCCGCAATTAAAAAAACAGCTTTCCGGAACATCGTCATATTTGCCGTCAAGAATTTCTTTAAAACCCTGTATTGTCTCCGCCACGGGAACATAACGCCCCTCCAGTCCCGTAAACTGTGTTGCAACAAAAAAAGGCTGCGAAAGAAATCTCTGTACTTTTCTTGCTCTTGCAACCACAAGCTTATCTTCCTCTGAGAGCTCATCCATACCCAGAATCACAATAATGTCCTGAAGCTCCTTATACTTCTGGAGGATCTCCTGCACCCTTCTTGCAACCCTGTAATGTTCCTCCCCGACAATTCTCGGGTCAAGAATGCGCGATGACGAACCCAGCGGGTCCACCGCCGGATATATACCAAGCTCAACAATAGAACGATCAAGTACGGTTGTTGCGTCCAGATGTGCAAAAGTCGTTGCCGGGGCCGGGTCGGTAAGGTCATCCGCCGGTACATATACCGCCTGAACAGACGTAATAGAGCCGTTCCTGGTGGATGTTATACGTTCCTGAAGCGCTCCCATCTCCGTCTGGAGCGTAGGCTGGTATCCTACTGCCGAAGGCATACGTCCCAAGAGTGCAGACACTTCAGAACCGGCCTGAGTAAATCTGAAAATATTATCGATAAAAAGGAGCACGTCCTTGCCGCCTTCATCACGAAAATATTCTGCCATTGTCAGTCCTGTAAGCCCGACTCTCATTCTTGCTCCCGGAGGCTCGTTCATCTGTCCGAACACCATGGTAGTCTTATTGATGACTCCGGATTCCTGCATTTCATGATACAAGTCATTGCCTTCACGCGTGCGTTCGCCTACCCCTGTAAACACGGAATATCCTCCATGCTCAGTTGCAATGTTTCGGATAAGCTCCTGAATAAGAACGGTTTTACCTACGCCTGCTCCTCCGAAAAGTCCTATTTTCCCGCCTTTCTGATACGGGCACAGTAAATCCACAACCTTAATGCCTGTCTCCAGCATCTCCGCTGAAGCTGATTGTTCTTCAAATGTCGGCGCTTTCCTGTGAATAGGCATATACTTGCTCACTTCAGGCGCGGGTTTATTATCAATAGGCTCTCCAAGGACATTAAAAATACGTCCCAGAGTATTCTCGCCTACAGGCACCGAAATCGGCGCCCCTGTTGATTCCGCCTCCATTCCTCTCACAAGGCCGTCGGTACTGCCCATCGCAATGCATCTTACGGTATCGTTCCCGATATGCTGAGCCGCTTCAACAACAAGCTTTTCTTTGTCGGAACGATATATATTAATTGCCGTATTGATTTCCGGAAGGTTTCCGTCCGTAAATTTAATGTCAATAACGGCACCTACTATCTGAGTAATTTTACCTGTGTTGTCTGAAGCCATTTTTCCACTCCTTCCATCAGCCTTGTCATTAAGTCAGGCTTTCTGTTGTCATGAAGCTATGATATTGCGTTTGCTCCCGCAATAATTTCCGTTAATTCCTGTGTGATTGTGCCCTGACGCGCTCTGTTATATTTAATTGTCAGTTCACTTATAATATCTTCGGCATTATTAGAAGCGTTATCCATAGCCGTCATACGCGCCCCGTTTTCACTGGCAGCCGATTCCATAAGAGCGCCGTAAATAAGGCTGTTAATATATTGGGGAATAATAAAATCAAGCACTTCCTCTTCTGACGGTTCATAAGTGACCTGCATTCCGCCAAACGCTTCGGCGATTTGCGGTGCGGTATCCTCAGCCGTTACGGGAAGAAGCTTAATTAACTTAGGCTCATGTACAACAGTATTCTTAAATTCTGTATATGCAAGATAAATTTCTCCGATTTTACCGTCTTCAAAATCATCAAGAACCCTTCTTCCGATTTTCATTGCATCGGAATACAGAGGCTCATTGATTACCTCGGAATAATCCTGCGCTACATAATATCCTCTTCCGGCAAAATAGTCCCGTCCTTTAGTTCCCACTGCATACACTGCCATATCCTTTTTTGTTTTTCCCCATGACGACACCAGCTTGATTACGTTGGAATTATAACCGCCGGCCAGCCCTCTGTTTGCCGTAATGACAATGACTGCTTTGGGCAGGCTCTCGCTGCCCTTAAGATAACGGTGCTCTATATTGGCGCTTTTTGAGAGCATTTCGGAAACGGCAGCATACATTGCATCAAAATACGGTCTTGCATTTTCCACCCGGCTTCTGGCTTTTTGGAATTTTACCGTTGATACAAGCTTCATTGCTTTGGTAATCTGTCCGGTACTCTGTATGCTTTCTTTGCGTCTTTTTATATCTTTCATGGAAGCCATAAGTCAATCACCTCTTGCAGCCGTCATTTAAACTGCAGCTTGAATTCCTCAATTGCCCTTACCAAAGCGTCTTCATTTTCTCCGCCGAGCTGCCTGGTAACTTTAATTTCCTCCGGAATTTCAGGATATTTTGTATCTATAAAAGTAAACAATCCTTTCTCGAAATCCGCGATTCTGTCCACCGCAATATCAATAAGATATTTTTGCGTCGCAGCATATATTATTATAACCTGGTATTCCACCGGCATAGGATTATACTGGGGCTGCTTAAGCACCTCTTTAAGCCTTTCTCCCTGTGCAAGCTTCTCTTTAGTGTCGGCATCAAGCTCTGAACCGAACTGCGAAAACGCGGCAAGCTCTCTGTACTGCGCAAGCTCCACGCGGATAGGCGCAGCTATTTTTTTTATGGCGTTAATCTGGGCGGAACCGCCTACTCTCGATACCGAAAGCCCTGCATTAATCGCCGGTCTGAAACCCGCATTAAACATCTCGCTTTCAAGATATATCTGTCCGTCCGTGATTGAAATTACGTTGGTAGGTATATATGCGGAAACATCGCCCGCCTGCGTCTCAATAATCGGCAGTGCCGTAAGCGAGCCGCCTCCAAGTTCATCCGAAAGTCTGGCTGCTCTTTCAAGAAGCCTTGAGTGCAGATAGAATACATCTCCGGGATATGCCTCCCGTCCGGGAGGTCTCTTGAGAAGCAGCGAAAGTGTACGGTATGCTGCCGCATGTTTACTCAAATCATCATATACAACCAGAACATCCTCTCCCCGCTCCATCCATTCCTCACCCATTGCACAGCCCGAATAGGGCGCAATATATTGGAGAGGTGCAAGCTCGCTGGCAGTTGATGCCACAACAGTTGTATAATTCATCGCACCATACTCGGTAAGTGTCCGAACTATGGCGGCAACCGTAGATGACTTCTGTCCTATTGCAACATATATGCAATGAACGCCCTGACCCTTCTGATTGATAATCGTATCAATTGCAATAGCTGTTTTTCCCGTCTGACGGTCCCCGATAATAAGTTCACGCTGGCCCCTCCCTATAGGCACCATCGTGTCAATCGCCTTGATTCCCGTCTGCAAAGGCGTATCAACCGATTTTCTTGAAATAACACCGGATGCAACTCTCTCTATCCTGCGGTATTTATCAGTAACAACAGGCCCCTTTCCGTCAATCGGCTGACCAAGCGAGTTGACAACTCTTCCGGTAAGCGCATCGCCTACGGGAACTTCAACAACCCTTCCTGTTGTCTTAACCGTGTCTCCCTCACTTACGCTTTTTGCATCTCCGAGAAGCACGGCTCCCACATTGTCTTCTTCAAGATTGAGCACCATCCCGTATACTTCTCCCGGAAATTCCAGAAGCTCACCCTGCATGGCTTTTTCAAGACCGTAAATTCGTGCAATACCGTCTGCCACCTGAATGACCGTTCCCACATCAGACACATCAAGTTCCGCTTTATATTTCTTAATCTGCTCTTTTATTACAGAGCTGATTTCCTCAGGTTTCAGATTCATCGAGATGCTTCACCTTCCTTCTATATATCAATCTTCTTAAGCTCACGCGCAAGTCCGGAAAGCTTATTTTTTATACTGCTGTCTATTACCCTGTTGCCTATCCTTACAATCATGCCGCCTATAAGACTTTTATCAACCCGATAGCGCATCTCAATCCTGTTGTAACCCGTTGTCTGCATAAGCCTTGCTTCCACTTTTCTTTTCATATCCCCATTCAGCTCCATCGGGGTGGTAATATACGCGGTTCCTATGCCCTTATATTCTTTAACCCTGTCAATGAAATATTTGAAAATATCCGGGATATATCTGCTTCGGTTTTTATCCGTTATTGTTACAAGAAATCCCGTTATTTCCTTGGATATGAATTTACCGAAACTGTTCTCTATGACCGAAGCCTTATCCGACTTGTCAATATCAGGATGATTCAACAAGCCTGCAAGGTCAGCGTTCTCCTCATACGACTTTAAAACAACGCGGGCTTCTTCGTAAAATAAATCGATCTCGCCGTATTCGGCAGCCAAATCAAACAATGCATCACCGTATACAGCCGACACTAGCTTTGCCATGTTTCTTCACCCATTTCGTTTAACGTTTCTTCAACCAGCGACTCTTGTATCTGTGTATCGATGGAAGCAGATATAACCTTGCCCGCCATAGCTGCGGCTACCGTAATCATCTCTTTTTTCATATCATCGGCAACACGCTTTTTTTCAAGCTCCGCCTCTGTATTAGCTCTTTCAATTATTCTTGCGGCCTCAGTTTTGGCCTCCTCAACTATACGTGCCTCTTTTAAAAGCGCTTTTTTGCGGGCATCCGCCAGAATAACATCCGCATCCTTATGGGCTGTCTTAATTCTGGCATCATATTCTGATTTAAGAGCTGCCGCATCCTCCTTGTCCTTCCTGGCTGTCTCCAAGTCGGCTTCAATTAAATCCTGCCTTTTTTTCAGCAGGTTTCGTACGGGATTATATAAGAGATACGAGCCTGCTATGAATAAAATAAAAATGTTAACAGCAAGAAATAAGGCGTCCTGAATAAGCTGCGGGTCCAAATCAAAAATTCTTTCCATGGACTGACGTCGCCTCCTTCCCGTTACCGTTGCTCATCATTTCAGAGTCTTCCGATAAGCGGATTGGCAAATAACAGAATGATTGCTACGGCAAAACTGTAAAGACCCGTCGTCTCCGCTACCGCCTGCCCCAAAAGCATGGTTGACGTTATCGAGGATTTTGCTCCCGGATTACGGCCAACCGCTGCTGCGGCATGTCCGGCTGCAATTCCCTGTCCAATACCAGGGCCAAGTCCGGCTATCATAGCCAGTCCGGCGCCTATTGCAGAGCATGCCAATACCAGTGCTTCACTTGTAATTCCCATTTTAAATTCCTCCTTAATAAAATCATTAATCATCGCCTATTTTATCGTTAATATAAACCATGGTCAGCATACAAAACACATATGTCTGAATTGCTCCGGAAAAAATATCACAGTAAACATGAATTACCGACGGTATTCCCACCTTAAGCGCCGCCGGAAGAAGTCCGTACATAAGCCCCATAAGAATTGTTCCGGACATAATATTGCCGAACAAACGCAGCGACAACGACAAAGGAACCGCCACCTCGCCTATAAAATTAATCGGAAACAAAATAGGGCTTGGTTTAAACAGACCCGTAATATGCCGTATTTTATTTACCCTAAGCCCGTTAATCTGTATCAGCGCAAAGGTTATAAGTCCCAACGGCAATGTTACTCCGTAATCTGCCGTAGGAGGCCTCAGCCCGAACAGTCCGGAAATATTACAGAAAAGAATAAACATAAATATGGCGCATATCCAGTTCCTGAAACCCTTGCCTTTCTTCCCCATAATACTTGCAACCATGTTATCGATTGCCTGAACTGACATCTCAATAATATTCTGCAATCCTTTTGGCTTGTCCTCCGGCCGCGCCCTTACGATTTTATGATGAGCGACTAACATAAGTCCAATCAACACAAGCATTACGATTATTATTCCCACGTGCGTTGTGGTAAACCACAGCTCATGCCCGAAAAGAGTATAACGAAACAGTCCCTTAATATAAAAGTCCACATCCGCCGATATCATTCCGGAAAGCGTTACCGTCATATTTTTCACCTTCTTTGCCGGTTATTTTTTTAATATCTTAATAAGTAACGGCTGTATATACGCCGAGACTTTAAGTCCGAAAATCCCGATAAGCATCGTTATAATATTAATCCAGCCTGTAAATCCGAAAAGAGCAATAAGCGCACCCACAATAACCAGCCTTATAATCGAACTCCATGCCAGATACGACGACTGATGACGCTCCATATGAAGGGATTTCGCAGCGGAAATATTCATGCTTACCGCCATGCCCGCCGCCACAAGAACTCCGGCAAACAGCCCAAGCTCCCCCTTAAGTTTATCGGAAACAAAGATTAAAACAGGTATTGAAGCAAGAACGAACCAGATAACCAAACCGAAAATCAATAATTTTACCGTAGTCGAATTATCCCTTTCTTCCATCAGTCATTTTCCTTTCCTTCACCGGAATGTTTTTCAGCATCATTTTCATCTTCTTTTGCAGACGCCATTGCAAGCCTGTAGGCGTTGCGTCCGCCGGCAAGCATTCCGATTATCATAAGCGGTATAATCCAGTATGTGCCGAAATGCTTATCTATAATCACACCTGCCGCGACACACAGCCCGGTAGGCACAATCACATGCAGTCCCAGCTGCGTAATCAGGACCAGATTACGAAAAACGCTTTTTTTGTTATTATTCAATGTCCAAGTCCTTTCAAGACAGTATAATCAATTTTCCGGAAATAAATTCTAAACATGTTTTATTTGAAAAGATATTTATTTTTCGGATTTTTCCTCTATAAGATTAATTCTCCTGATGTGTCGTTCTTCATTGCTGAATCCGGTGTCCAGAAATGTGTCAACAATTCGGCACGCCAGCTCTTTAGAAACAACCGATGCCCCCAAAGCAAGCATATTGGCGTCGTTGTGCAGTCGGGTCATCCTTGCAAGTTCTTCGCTGGTACACAGCGCGCATCTCACTCCGGGAATTTTATTGGCTGTAATGGATATTCCTATGCCTGTTGTGCAGATTACTATTCCTTTTTCACATTCTCCCGATGCGACAGCCTTTGCGGCCGCTCTCCCATATACGGGATAATCACACGAGCCGGTATCGTAACATCCGTAATCTTTATATTCCAAACCTCTTTTCTTAAGATGTTCCATCACCGCTTCCTTTAATTCAAATCCGCCGTGGTCGGAGCCTAATGCTATCATTTTTCTTCCTCCTGATTTTCATCCTCTTCTTTATTCAATGCATAAAGCTTATCCTCTACCTGTATAACCCATTCGTTGACGGCCTCATAAAAAAGCGAATATACCTCCATATCTGAGCCGTAAGGGTCAAGTATGTCTCCGCTGCCGCCCGCAAATTCCATTATGGTATATACGTTGACCGCATCCTCATAATCCTCAAGAAGCTTTTGTTTTTCTTCCCTGTCCATGGTTAAAATAAGAGTTTTTTGGTCGAAATCACTGTTTTGCAGCTGCGCTGACTGTCCGTTCTCTAATATTATGCCGTTATTTCTCAGAATGGACGCTGCCTTTGGATTATATGGCTCCGGAAAAAGAACAATTAATCCTCTTGAACAAATTTCAACGTTTTCGCACCGGTTAATTTTTTTCATGATAGCCTCTGCAACAGGGCTTCTGCAGGAATTATCCGTACACACGAAAATAACTCTGTTGTATTTTGCCATATATTCTCCTTCCCAGACAGTATCAGACCTTAATTATCCTGTGGCCTGCCGCCTTAAGCATTCTGTTCATCACAGCCTGCCCAATCCCCTCCTGTGAAAAAGCTTCTGCAAATATTATATCAACCTGCATTTCATCAAATTGTCTCAGCGCATCAAAAAGATGCTTTGCTATTTCCTCCTCATTATTTCGCCTTCCCAAGCATATTACCTCTGCATTGTCAAATCCATGTGACAGTTCCTCAGAAACCATCACTCCAACCTTCCGTCCCTGCAAAACGGCCTCGGCAGCCATGGAACGAAGCCTTTCGGACACTGCCGACGGCCGTCCTTCTATTACAATTAATTCCGCTCTGGGAGCATAATGTCTGTATTTCATCCCCGGCGCCTTCGGCCTTACATCACCGGAAACTCCCGTCATAAGCGCCGGATCAAGGAGCACATTTCCCACAGCTTTCTTAAGTGCCTCCTGTGTTACAAAACCCGGCCTCAATATAACCGGGACATCACCCGTCAAATCCACAATGGTAGATTCCAAGCCTATTTCTATATCGCCGCCGTCTATAATCATATCTATTCTTCCGAACAAATCCTCTATGACATGAGATGCCTTTGTAGGGCTTGGCCTGCCCGATAAATTGGCGCTTGGCGCCGCGATATATGTCCCCGACAGCTCTATAAGCCTTCTTGCCGCAGGGTGCGACGGAAGTCTGACTGCAACAGTATCCAGTCCTCCTGTTACGGTTGACGGCACTTTGCTATTCTTAGGAATAATCATGGTCAGCGGTCCCGGCCAGAACATGTCCGCCAGCCTGTATGCCATATCCGGGACTTTGTCGGAAAGTGTGTCCAAATCCCCGATATTTGCTATGTGCACGATCAGCGGATTATCCGACGGCCTGCCCTTAGCGGCATATATTCTGCCCGCGGCCTGTGCGTCAAAAGCATCTCCTCCAAGTCCGTATACGGTTTCCGTGGGAAACGCAACCAATCCTCCATCGCATATTATCTGTGCCGCTTTTTGAAGCACCGGTTGGTCTGAATTTATGTCTCCGGATATTTTTTCAATAATTGTATTCATCTCTGTCTTCTTTATCTTCTCATATATCTGTCAATTAAATGACTATTGTTATATTTTACTATTATTGCCCCATAAAGTCAAATATACACTGTCAACAATGTCACAGCGCGTAATATAACAGCAGCCTGTTTATTGTATATTCCTGTCTTCATTCGCATTATCATCCGCCGGCGGAAAAATAATTTTCCACTCCTTCCAATATTGCCTGTGCAATTTTGGACTGATAATCCTCGTCGTTCAAAAGCTTTTCCTCAGCCGGATTGCTTAAAAAACCGCATTCAACAATTATTGTGGGACATGGGGTATGTATCAGCAGATAGTAACTGTCATTGGCCTTACATGTCCTTTTGTTGCCGGAGTTCACATTATCCTTCAGCGACTGCTGCATTATTTCTGCAAATATTTTGCCCTGAGCAGAATGTGTATAATAAAAGACCTGGGCTCCGCACACATCTGGGTCAGTATAGCTGTTCTGATGTATGCTGACGACAACATCGGCGCCGGCATCTTCTATAAGCTCGCATCGCTTACGCATATCCGCCGCTTTTTTATTAACATCGGACTCACTGTAAAGTCCGTTTCCGTCCTGACGCGTATAAACCACATTAAAGCCTTTTTCTTCCAAGAGTTCCCCTGCCATAAGGCTGATTGAAAGGTTAATGTCTTTTTCCAGACTGTCGTTTACCCCTACCTTACCCGGATCTGAACCGCCATGCCCCGGATCCAGAACAACGGTTATATTTTCCCAAGTTCCTGCACCGTTTTTGTCTGCAATCCGGCTTGTGTGTTCATTATCCGTCTCTGCCGTCCCGGTGCCGGCTTCCTTCGCAGACGGCACAAGCCCGAAAAAAACGGAGCATGCCACTCCTGTCAGAAAGAGTACGGCCATTGCAATATCGAGTATTTTTCTTTTCATAAAATATATCCCTGAACTTATTTATTATATTTTATTAGTAAATTAAGGGATATAGACATTGGTTATCGTTCTATTCCGTTATAATATCCCACACGGAATCCAGTTCCATCCCAAGACTCCAGCATGCAACTCCCGCAAGCTCCCTGTTTCTGACAACCGCCATTTTCGCCTCAAGTGATTTCTCTTCCTCAAGCCATATACTGTAACTTACGCCGTCAACAATGCCCGTTGCAACATACTGTTTTACTTCATCATCCCATTCAATATCAAGTTCAAGCTCATCCGCTATATCAAGTCCGCCCTGCATGGAATAGCTTTTTGAGTTCAAGGTATAATTTCCATCCTCGTCCTGTCCCTCCATCCAGAGTCTGGTATAGAACGGAAGAGCATTTATGAGTTTTTCTTTCGGCACTTCCTCAAGCGTTCCGTCTATTCCGTCAGTTACAAATTCTATCGATGAAACCGAGCCTGCCTCTTCTCCGCCTGCATAGTGCTCATCATATCCCATAACTATCACATAATCGGCGCACTCGGCCTGTGCCGCCCTGTTATACTGACTGTTATAAGTTCTCGGAACATAGTTATCTATCGAGAGCACTACGCCCGCCTTACGGCATTCAATCGAAAGCTCACGTATAAACTGCTTATAATCATCTCCGGACTCCTGAGGGACTTTTTCAAAATCTATATTAATACCGTCAAATCCGTATGTAGTAATCTCAGTAATTATATTTTTTATAAGCCTGCGTCTTGAATCCGTGTTCGCAAAAAGTTCCGCTTCGTCCCAGCCGCCCTCTTGGTCGGTTGACGTAAAATCGCTTATCAGGGGCCATATTTCCATTCCCGCATCATGGACGGTACTTATATATTCCCAGTCGGCAAGGGAACTTATTGTTCCCTCTTCATCAATGACTTTATACCACGTGGGAGAAACAGTTGTTATCCCTCTGGTATTTTCAAGAAGCGCAGATATTTCATTATTGTCGCCGGTATCATATACCGCATGCCATGCCAGAACTATCTGATAATCCTTCAGCTGATTTGTATACTCCTCCGGTACATATCCTGAATTATAAACAAGTCTGGATGAAATAACCTGAGCATCTTTTTCCTTCACATATCCCTTACGTCCGTCAGCAGCCATAACGCCAATCCAGCCGTCGCTGTCCTCACCTGAGGCTGCCCACACCGTATCCGTGTTATCGGAGGCCTTCTCAAAAATACTGCCTTTAACGGATGCTTTATCCCTTACTACGGCTTTTTGTCCGAGTTCCACCACATTATATTCCGTTCCGTCAGTCATAATGGCAATTCTGTCGGGTTCACTGTAAATCTCATAAGAAAAACCCGCTTTATCAGCGGCATAATCCACCGCAATAAAAATACGTTCCTCTGACAGTATGGCCGGGACATAATCAAGAGTCATTTCAACTCCGTCTATATCATACTCCGATGTCCCGATTTTTGTGGTATAAATCTGAGTCGGCGTGGTATATATAACGCTTTCATTGCCTTTGTCAAAGTAAAATTTGTCTGTAATGTTCTCCTTAAAAAAATCATTATCTATATAATAACGACCATCCTGAACGATAACCTCATAGTCAGTCAGTTTATAATCATATATAAGTCTGGCTCCATCGGCATTTTCCAAATCATAATATTCATTGTTATCCACATATTTGCGGCTGGGTACAAAACGCTCGATTATAATACCGGCAATTATCAGGATAACCGCCGAAGCAACCGAACATGCGGCAATAACTGTATGCCTTTTTTTCCCTTTGGATTTAGGCTCATTCCCATACTCCTCCAGATCAGACTGCTCATCCGCCGCCGCTTGATTTTCTTCCCGGCCGTATTCATAATCTTCCTCGTTTAATTTTTCATCATTAGCGTGAGACACGGCTTTTCCGCTCTCGTCAAATAAATCAATCGTCTCTATATCATCATCAAAAATGTAATCATCAGTATCACTGTTATTAGTATATTTTCTTATATTTCTCATTGGCTGCCCCTGTAAAAATAAAATTTTTAATATAAGAACAGTATAGCATACCTGCTGCACCTTCTTCCATATTTTTTTGAAAGTAAGGTCCTTTAATTTTATTGCGGGCGGGTCTGCGGCCCGCCCGCACCGCTTAAAACGCATAAAGGGGTCTAAATGTCTTTTAAGCTGACTTTGTCAAATTCAATTTTCACTACTTTTCCACCCTCAAACTGGTAATTTCTCATGTATGTACAGTCGCTGTCAGCCAAAAGCATATCAATAAGGCAATCCTCCGGCTCTACGATTTTTCCATCAAGAGAAAAGCTGACGCCATTTTCTTTCAGTCCCAGCAATTCCGCTTTAAGGGCGGCTCTGTATTCATCATCAATATACATGTGCCCTCCGAAGGGCGGCGGCAATCGGCGCAGCAGCCGTCAGGCTGTTTTTTGAAGGTCATGACTTGTGATATACAGACTATTCCTGCCATTTCCGCCTGCCCGTATAAAATTCTCCCACAAGCGTCTGCAGAAAATCCATACATTCCCCGTCAAGGCATAATGGGTCCGGTATGCACGGAATCTGTCTGATATTTACTTTAAAATTATGCTTGAGATACCGTATTCCGTCCTTCCCGGAAACAGGAGCAAGAAAAATCCAGTTTCTGCCGTTTTTTCCCCAATCCGTCATCAGGAGGAATTCCACATAATTATGAATTTTCCACCAACACAAGCTTCCGACTACTAGTTTCACTCCACATATTAGAAACTGTTTATAATTTTCGGAATAATTAATGCCGAAGTCAACTATGACATAATCGTATCCCTCAGACAGAATTTCTGATAAAATAAAGCTGTCGGCCCGCTCGTAAATTGAAATTATTTTTAATGTTTTATTTTTCTTATGAAAATTATTTTCAAGCATAATTCCCGCCTGCCGAAAGCAGTCCGAACCGCTCATATCAGCCAATGCAACGGATTTCCCCGCTACTGACGAAAGAAACACGGCTAAAGCAAGCGCAAGGTGTGTGACTCCCGCGCCGTGTGCGATGCCTATTATTCCTATTACGATTGTTGTGCCATAGGTATTTATGACATTAAATTTCCTTAAAATAATTCCCAGTCCTCCTGTGCATGTAGTATTTGCCCGTCATGGTCTATAAGGGACACGTATGGGATTAATCATACTGCTGTTAGCTGCAAGGCGTTTAAAATCCCTTATTTTACACGGAGATGCAAGCACGTAAAACTTTGCACGGCTTCCTTCCATGCGGTTTCTCAAACCCCTTACGGACTCGATTGTCTTTTTAAGCCTCCATGGAGCTGCGCTGACTACAAGACATACTATATCCGACTTTGCCAGTTCCTCAACAATATCATCCCTGAGAACACCGTAATCTCTGATAATTCTCTGATATCCCTCTTCCATGTCCATGGCGACACATCCGTTATATTCCGGTATTAAATCCGCTCCGTCGGCAGTGTAAATACCTCCTTTAAAAGCAATCTGCTTCGCCGTCTTAATAAACTCGAAAAAATCACCGCTGTCATTCACCTCTCTCAGAACGGTTCTGAAGCCCTTACTTCTAAAATATTCCGCTGCCAGCAAAGCCGTATGCGTTGTTCCGCATCCGTGAAATGCTCCGGCAAAACCGATGTGCAAGGATACATTTTCCGATATGAATTTTTTATTTTGTATTGACCTGAGTTTTCTTTTCAGTCCGGATGCCGTTGAAATACGCTCCTTTTCCGAATGGAAAAGACATTCCCTGACCGTTTTTGCGATACTATGCGGATATACCGCATCAAGGCCTTCCATGTCTGTTCCTCCGGTCAACAGCAGCAGCATGACCACACCTATGGAATACACATCGCTCTGGGCTCCTGTATGTCCTTTTCCGTACATTTCAGGTGCCGCAAACATTCTTGTTCCCATACGTATATCGGATGTACTGCCTGCTTTATGCGCATTCCCATAATCAATCAGCCTGAGTGTTCCGGTATCGATATTATATATAATATTGTCAGGCTTAATATCATAATGAAAAATACCATTGCCGTGCAGATATTCCAAAATATCACACAACTCCAATGTTAACCTTATTACTTCTCTTACCGTAAAATGTCTTTTTTGTGAAATCAGTGATTGTAATGAGACGCCCTGAATATATTCCTCAACAATGAATACGCTTTCTTCATTCTCTTCTATATCGTATATTATGGGAATAGCAGGATGCCTTAGATTTTTCAGAATGTCAGCTTCCCTGCCTGAAGTATTGTAAGGGTCACGACATTTGTCGATGCACTTAAGCGCACGAACTGTTTTAAGTTTAAGATGTTCGATAAGATAAACCCGGCCGAATGAGCCTTGTCCGATAAAGCCGCAAACCCGGTATCTTCCGAATAAGATATCATCTTTTTGAATATCACCATCTCCCGGTGAATTCATATCATATATGTATCCTGTAGGTCAATAATAAACAGGTTTGGGAAATTTTGCAAGGGTTTTTTCTCAGTTTAGCAAATTTTTACAAAAAATCCATAAAAATTTCATTTCTCAATATTTACATCACTAAAAACTTTGCTGTATACTAATACTGTTAAAGAAGTCTAAAAAGATGAGGAAGTGAAAAAGATGAAAATTGAAAAAATCAGCGATACGCAGATACGCTGTACACTCAACCGCTCAGATTTACTCTCAAGAGAGCTTAAAATAAGCGAGCTTGCATATGGAACAGAAAAAGCTAAAAGTCTTTTTCACGATATGATAGAACAGGCATCTCATGAGTTTGGGTTTGAAGCCGACGATTTGCCGTTGATGATTGAAGCAATTCCCGTATCTTCGGACTGTATCATACTTATAATAACAAAGGTAAATGACCCGGAGGAGCTTGATGCCAAATTTTCAGGTTTTTCCCCTGATGATGAAGAATATAATGACGAATATGACGACGAAATGGATGAAGACGACGGCGATGAAATGACAGGGCTTAACGAAATTTTTGAGTCCCCTTTTATTCCAATGTCCGAAACAATCACCGAGACAAAACCGGAGAATGACAACATCGCTGACACAAACAGCCGGCAGGCTGTCATTCGCATATACTCTTTTGCCTCATGGGACGACGCTTCAAAGGCCGCGTCAAGGCTTAACAAGGCTTACAGCGGATTCAGCGCATTTTACAAAGATTCAAATAAAAGCAAATACTATCTAATAATAGAGGGAACTTCAGGCAATGATGAATTTTTCTGTCAGGTATGCAATATTCTTTCGGAATATGCTCACAAAGAGAAATCCAACTATGCCACTTTTTCCTACATCAAAGAACACTGCGAGCCTTTGATTAAAAATGACGCACTCAGGATACTGGCTGAATACTGAAACAGGGGATTTATTTTTATATGGATATTATTGCAAAAATCACGGATGAATTACAGATAAAAAAATGGCAGGCGGATGCTGCAGTCAGACTTATGGATGAAGGCTGCACCATCCCATTTATTTCACGTTACCGCAAAGAGGCTACCGGAGCGCTCAATGATGAACAGCTTCGCAGGCTTGATGAACGCCTCGGCTATCTCCGCAAGTTAGAAGAACGCAAAACAACGGTAATAAATGCCATAGAGGAACAGGGAAAACTTACCGATGAGCTCAGGAAACAGCTTGATGAGGCACAGACCATGATTCTTGTGGAGGATTTATACCGGCCTTATAAACAGAAAAAACGTACGCGCGCATCTGTCGCCAGAGAACGCGGTCTTGAAGGGCTTGCCGCGCTGATCAGGCTCCAGCAGACCTCCAAATCACTTGAAGATGAAGCACTTACATATATCAATCCTGACAATAATATCAACGATGCCTCCGATGCCATCGCGGGCGCAATGGACATAATCGCCGAGGAAATATCCGATAATGCCGACTACAGAAATAAAATCCGGAACCTTACATACAAAGAAGGACTGCTCATCTCCTCCGCCAAGGACCCTGAAGCTCAGTCTGTTTACGAAGCATATTATTCTTTCTCAAGCCCTGTGAACAGAATGTCCGGCTACAGAACCCTTGCCATCAACCGGGGAGAGAAGGAAAAATACCTTACAGTAAAAATAGAAGCTCCTGTTGACAAAATTTTATCATATCTTGAAAAACAAATTATTACCAATGCTGACAAAAATACGGCCCCTGTTTTGAGAACCGCTATTTCAGACAGCTACGAACGTCTTATTTCACCGTCCATAGAACGGGAACTCAGGAATCAGCTCACGGAAGAAGCCGAGGACGGAGCTATCACGGTTTTCGGCAAAAATCTAAAACAACTCCTTATGCAGCCTCCTGTTACGGGTAAAACCGTACTGGGCTGGGACCCGGCATTCCGTACAGGCTGTAAGCTTGCCGTAGTGGATTCCACCGGCAAGGTACTGGACACGGCGGTCATATACCCTACGGCGCCGCAAAACAAAGTTGAAGAATCCAAATCCGTATTAAAAAAGCTCATTAAAAAATACAATATTTCTCTTATTTCCTGCGGCAACGGTACCGCATCAAGAGAATCGGAAGCCATAATCGCAGAACTTATTAAGGAAATTCCTGAGGATATACAGTATGTGATTGTAAACGAAGCAGGCGCCTCCGTATATTCTGCCAGTCAGCTGGCAACCGAAGAATTCCCACAGTTCGATGTTGGACAAAGGAGTGCCGCTTCAATTGCCCGTCGTCTTCAGGATCCACTCGCCGAGCTTGTCAAAATAGACCCTAAAGCAATCGGTGTGGGACAATACCAGCATGATATGAATCAAAAAAAACTGGGAGATGCTCTTGACGGCGTGGTTGAGGACTGCGTCAACAGTGTGGGCGTGGATTTAAACACCGCCTCTGCCCCTTTGCTTGAACATATATCCGGAATAACCAAAACTCTGGCTCGCAGCATCGTAGCGTACCGTGAAGCCAACGGACGTTTTCTCACACGCAGTGAATTGCTTAAAGTTCCTAAACTCGGCCCTAAAGCATTTGAACAATGCGCAGGCTTTATGCGGATTACCGGAGGAAGCAACCCTCTTGATTCCACCAGTGTCCATCCTGAAAGCTACGCGGGAGCGACAGCGCTCCTTGCTAAAACAGGCTTTACACCGGATGATGTTGCCTCCGGCAATGTCAAAGGTCTTTCTCTTATTGTAAAAGATTATAAGAAACTCTCTCAAGAACTTAACATAGGAGAACTCACGCTGCGCGATATCGTAAAAGAGCTTGAGAAACCCGGACGTGACCCGCGTGAGGAAATGCCGAAACCGATTCTTCGAAGCGATGTAATGTCAATGGAAGATTTAAAGCCCGGAATGATATTAAACGGAACTGTCCGCAATGTAATTGATTTCGGCGCTTTTGTTGACATCGGTGTCCATCAGGACGGGCTTGTTCATATTTCGCAGCTTACCGACGCCAAATACATAAAACATCCCATGGAGGTTGTGAGCGTAGGCGACATCGTTCAGGTAAAAGTGCTTGACGTTGACATGGCAAAGAAAAGAATACAGCTGTCAATGATATTATAAGGACTATGTACGATTGCATTAAATACGGTGCGTTGATTAAAGTTATATTTAAAAACCTTCCTGCGCTCATTGCGCGGGAAGGTTTTTAATGCTTATATCAGCTTTTCTGCCTGAATTTTATTTCTCCGGTCAAATCATCCATGCTGTCCACAATTGCAAGAGATTCCAGCCTTATCCCCTTATCCCTGATTTTCTGCCCTCCGTGCTGGAAGCCTTTCTCAATGGCGATGCCTACGCCCTCAAGCACAGCTCCGGCTTCGTCAATCAATTCAATAAGTCCGTTAATCGCACAGCCGTTTGCAAGAAAATCATCTATAATCAGCACATGGTCATCGGCGCCGAGAAATTTTTTGCTCACAATAACGTCATATGTTTTTTTGTGGGTAAAAGATTCAATTCTGGTAGTATACATCTCACCGTCAAGGTTGATACTCTGGGATTTTTTTGCAAAAACAACCGGTACGCCGAACTGCTCCGCCGCAATGCACGCAATTCCGATTCCTGACGCCTCTATGGTAAGGATTTTATTAATAGGACATCCCTCAAAAAGTCTTTTCCACTCCATACCCATCTGCCTGAACAGCTCCACATCCATCTGATGATTAAGGAAGTTGTCCACTTTAAGCACATTACCGGCTTTAATCACACCGTCTTTTCTGATTCTTTCTTCAAGTATTTTCATGGGATTACCTCATCGTTCCTCTCTGAAATATGGCAGGCCCAAATGAGCGGGGGCCTGATTTTCTTTCTTTTTGCGCAGGCTGACTACCGAAAGCACTATAATTGTCACAACATAAGGTATCATTTTAAACAATTCCTGAGACGCTCTTGTAAGATTAGGAATATAAAAATATGCCCAATACAGAACGCCGAAGAGATACGCACCCCATATTGCGTTGACCGATTTCCACGTGGCAAAAATAACAAGAGCAACCGCGAGCCAGCCGAGCTTCTCAATAGTGCCGTCGTTAGCCCATGTCCCTTTAATATAATCCATTACATAATATACACCGCCGAGACCGCTTATACCCGCCCCGATTACCGTGGCAAAATACTTATATCTTGTAACATTCACGCCGGCCGCATCCGCGGTCGCCGGATTTTCGCCTACCGCTCTGAGATTAAGCCCCGTACGGGTTTTTTTGAGAAAATAATTCACAAGAATTGCAATAATTATTGCTACATAAACCATAAAACCGTAGGAAAAAAATATTTTACCGAAATATCCCAAGGAACTCAACCCCGGTATTGTTGTCCGAAACGCGCTGCTTGTTGCGGCAACGGAAATCTGTCCAACGCCTCCGGCCATTTTGTTGAGCGAGCCGCCGAAAAAATTTGCAATTCCGGAGCCCAATATTGTAAGTGTAAGGCCTGTCACATTCTGGTTTGCACGTAACGTTATCGTCAAAAAACTGTAAATCAATCCCGCAAGCGCCGACGCCCCAAAGCATGCCGCAAGCGCAATAATCACGCAGACCGCCTTGTTTGGCTCTGCCGCATGGCTCTCGTAAGCAAATACGCTGGCAAGGGATGCAATCGCTCCGATGTACATTATACCCGGAACACCAAGGTTAAGGTTGCCCGCTTTCTCCGACACGATTTCTCCGATACATCCGAACATTATTACCGTCCCGAAAACAACCGCCGCCTGAATTAATGAAATAACCGAATCCATATCCTACGCCTCCTTCACTTTCCTTCGGAAATGCATTTTGTATGTTATAAAAAATTCACTGCCAAGGATAAAGAAAAGTATTATGCCCGTGATAATATTTGCCGCATACTCATTAAGGGCGAATTTGGACGCAATTTCCGATGCACCCCTGTTAAGAAAAATAATGAGAAGCGTAATTGCAACCATAAAAAATGTGTTGAATTTAGCAAGCCACGCTACTATAATCGCGGTAAATCCGCGCCCTCCTGCGGTACTTGTGGATATGGTATGATCCACGCCTGCAACGCCCACAAAACCTGCCACTCCGCACACTGCTCCTGATATAAGCATGGTCCTGATAATAACCTTTTTTACGCTTATTCCCGCATACTTGGCCGTATTTTTGGATTCACCGACAACCGCTATCTCATAGCCCTGTTTCGTTTTCTTAAGATAAATAAACATTGCAACAGTAGCGATAACTGCAATTATAATATTAAGTCCGTACCTCTGTCCGAACAATTCAGGAAACCAGCCGGCACGTGATGACTGATTTATTATTCCTACCGTATTGGAGCCGAAAGGATTTTCCCACAATGCCACACAATACGATGTTATCTGAATTGCCACATAATTCATCATAAGAGTAAACAATGTCTCGTTGGTATTCCATACAGCTTTGAATACCGCCGGGATAAGTCCCCACACTGCACCGAATAAAATTGCTCCGGCACACATTATAATAAGGAGAAGCCAGTTGGGAAGCCCTGAATTACCAAGCTTTATCATAATAAAAGCCGTGGCAACACCGCCCATCAGCATCTGCCCTTCCGCTCCGCAGTTCCAGAATCTCATCTTAAATGCAGGAGCCAGCGCAACTCCCAGCAGCAGAAGCGTACATATGTCTCTTACGGTAACACTTATATGAAGCTTTCTTACGGTATCGCTTATGCCTCCGAACGCGCCCTGCCACATTGTTTTATACACATCAACAGGATTCAGCTTCGTGACAAAAAAGATAAATAATGCCGAAACGCCAAGCGCCAATAATATTGATACAAGATATACAAGAATTTTTGCCCAAACCGGCATCCCGTCTCTTTTGGTGAGCCTTATTAACGGTTCTTTAACGGATGTTTCCTTACTCATCCTCAGTTTCTCCTTTCCCTTCTCCTGTTTCCGGTGTTTTGCCCGATTTAGTCATAAGAAGCCCTATCTCCTCCTTGGTGGTAGTTCTGGCGTCTACTATACCGCTTAATTTCCCTCCGCACAGAACAAGAATTCTGTCACAAAGCGACAAAAGCACATCCAGATCCTCTCCAACATACAAAACCGCCACTCCGCGTTCTTTCTGTTCGTTAATAAGATTATATATAGAATATGATGTATTGATATCAAGACCGCGTACCGCATATGCCGTCATAAGAACAGCCGGCGCCGAACTGATTTCACGGCCTACAAGCACCTTCTGGACATTGCCTCCGCTGAGTCTGCTGACAGGTGTGTTGATACTCGGTGTCACCACTCCCAGCTCTTCCTTAATAGTCTCAGCCAGATGCCTCGGATTGGCTTTATTAACGAAAACCACACCGTCTTTATTGTAGTCCCTCAGCATCATATTTTCCGTCATTCCCATGGAGCCTACAAGCCCCATTCCCAGCCTGTCCTCCGGCACAAAGGAAAGTGCGATTCCCAGATTCTTAATTACTCTTGGGCTTTTACCTATAAGCTCAATGTCCGTGCCTGTTGACGGGTCGCTGAATATAACCGAGCCGGTGGCCGTTTTCTGAAGACCTGCTATTGATTCAAGAAGCTCCTTCTCTCCGCATCCGGATATTCCGGCTATGCCCAGTATTTCTCCTCCCATTGCCGTGAACGATATATTATCCAATGCCAGACGTCCTTCCCTGTTATAACAGCTAAGGTTTCTGACTTCAAGCCTTTTAACGGTATTTCTCGGCTCCTTGCGGTCAATGTTTAACTCAACCTTCTTGCCAACCATCATCTCGGTAAGCATCATTTCGGTGGCATCCCGTGTATTGACAGTACCTACGTACTCACCCTTTCTCAGTATAGTAACTCTGTCGCTAATCTCAAGCACCTCGTGAAGCTTGTGTGTAATAATGACAACAGCCTTTCCTGCGGCTTTCATATTCCTTATCACATTAAAAAGCCTCTCCGTCTCCTGAGGCGTAAGGACAGCCGTGGGCTCGTCCAATATAAGGATGTCCGCCCCTCGGTATATAACCTTGATTATCTCCAATGTCTGTTTCTCGGAGACAGACATGTTGTATACTTTTTTGTCAAGGTCTATTTTAAATCCGTATTTATCGCAGATTTCCTTAATTCTGGCCCTGACGGCCTTCTTATTGAGCCTGCCTTCGGCCTGCCCAAGAATTATATTCTCAGCTGCGGTAAAAATATCAACCAGCTTGAAATGCTGATGAATCATTCCTATTCCCAGATTAAACGCGTCTTTCGGAGAACGTATTGATTCCTCTCTGCCGTTTATGAAAATCTGTCCCGAATCCGGAAAATAAATTCCGGCAAGCATATTCATTATCGTTGTTTTGCCGCTTCCGTTTTCTCCCAAAAGAGATAATATCTCGCCTTTTTTGATAGTAAGGGAAACATTTTTATTGGCCACCGTTGAACCGAATGTCTTGGTGACATTTCTCATCTCCACTGCATAATTTGTTTCCAAAGGAGGTTCTCCTTTCAAAATATAGGTATTAAAGCTCCGTCTCCCGGCAATGACGTCCGCAGTATGTTTAAATCGGACAAATCTATCATCCCGGCTTGCCTGTTTTAATATATCCAAACCCACAGAGCAAAAACAAGGAAGCCAAAACAGACTCCCTTGTTATTTTATCACTTATCCGCTATTAGTTCAACTCTGTAATTCCATCGATTCTTATATCAAACGAAGGCGCCGCGCGAAGCTCCGACTCGTGGAAATATCCGTCCCAGATTGCGTTTTTATCACCTTCGTCATCGGTGTCATAATCTCCCGTAAGGTCAATAACATATGAATCCAGCGTCTCTCCGTCTACAGTGAATTTACTTGTATCGAATACCTGCAGAGTTCCGTCACTGAGCGCGGTCTCAACCTCTTCAACCTTCTCGGCCGTTCCTTCCGCCGCTGAAGCTCCCAGTTCCGTAATGGCAACCGCACCGTCAGCATAGCCTTTAGCCCAGTCCGTAGCAATTTCTTCTCCATTCATTGCCGCGTTGATGGCGTATTTATAATATACTGACCAGTTATTGGTGGCTGATGTAAGAGCCGCATCAGGAGCCACGCTGAGCATATCGATATTGTAACCGATGCTGTAGCATACGGTGCCATTCTCATAAGCCGCCTGAACCGCGCTCGGCGCACCTGTCGAGTCCGCATGCTGTCCGATTATGACACAGCCGTCCGCAATAAGAGAGTCTGCTGCCGTGCCTTCCGCAGTAATGTCAAACCAGCTGTTTGTATAAGTTACCTCCATGGAAACCTTATCATATACCGAACGAACACCAAGGAAAAAGGCCGTATACCCCGAAACCACTTCTGCGTAAGGGTAAGCTCCTACATATCCGATTTTAACATTGCCGTCCTTATCAAAGTTGACATCGGAAAGCTTGCCTTCCTCAACCAGTTCGGCAACCTTCATTCCGGCAACGACGCCCGAAACATAGCGCGACTGATATACATAAGTGAATGCATTCTTAAAATTAGAAAGTCCGGAATTGGCTGCAGTATCTCCTGTCATTGCAACAAACGTAACATCCGGATAATCCTGAGCTGCCTGCTGTGCATATGTCTGATGACCGTAGCTGTTTGTAAATATAAGCGTACATCCCTGTCCCACAAGGTCAACACACGCATCATAACATGAGTTATCCTCGGAAACCGAATATTTCCATTTAATCTGCTCACTGTCAAGTCCCAGCTCTTCAGCTGCCTGCTGTATACCGGCAATATGGGCATATGTGTAGCCTTCATTCTCATCTCCGAGCAATACGGCGCCGACTATAATGTCGGAGGAAGATGATTTGGTTCCGTCTGCGGAACTTCCGGAACTGCCTGAACCGCATGCAGTCAGCGAAAACATCATTGCAACAACCAAAATTGCGCTAAAAAGCTTTTTCATTTTCATTTGAATATTTCCTCCATCTTTTGATGTCACATATCATACAATAGAATCAGGAATTTGTAAAGCATAATACACATATTCTTTGCATAAAATTATCAATTACCTTTGTTTTCCGAAATAAGCAAGCAGAATTGCTCCCGGTCCCGAATGCACTCCGATACTCGGATTGATGTCTATTACCATAACATTGCCAATACCGAACTTCTCTTTGATTCTGTCTGCAAGTGCATTTGCTTCCTCCGGGCAGTTGCCGTGGGCCACAGCAACGGTTGTATTAAGCTCTTTCCACTCATCTGTCATATTATCTTCCATAAGCTTAAGGAGCATTGCAATTGATTTTTTACGTCCCCTTACAGTTCCGGCCGCTTCAAGCTTTCCCTCATCTGTGACTTTAAGCAGCGGCTTAATATTTATAATGCTTCCTACAATGGCAGACGTTTTGGAAATACGCCCGCCCCTCTGGAGATGGTGAAGGTCGTCCACCGTCAGCGTCATTGTAACATGAAGCTTATTATCCTCCAGCCATCCGGTAATCTCATCTATTGTACTGCCCTGCTCCTGCATTTCCACGGCCTTCATTACAAGCAAAGCCTCCGCACCGGATGCAGCCAGTGTATCCACTGTATTTATCTTCGCATCCGGATATTCTTCTCTGAGATTCTGCGCAACCATCGCCGCCGTATTGTAGCTGCCGCTTAGTGTGGACGCAAAGCTTATATAAAGTATGTCCTTTCCCGCATCAAGAGCTTCCCTGAACTTGTCCTCTGTAACCGCAGGATTGATGGCCTGTGACTGAGGTTCCTCGCCTGCTTCCATCTTGCTGTAAAATTCGGCAGGATCTATCCCTTCCGCGCCTTCATAAGTTACGCCTTCAAGAAGCGTATACTGAGGCACCTGGATTAAATTTTTTTCCTGCACGTATGCTTTTGGCAAATCACTGTTGGTATCGGTTATAATCTGAAATTCTCTCATTCTATATTCCTCTTTTCTGCGATTATATTTGTTTTGTAATAATAACTATACCACAGCATCACGAATGTATAAATAACTAATTTTAATAAAGTTAATCATTTCTTAACTAATGCTACATATTTCTATCACATTTGCACGTTATATTAAATATATCAAATGAAGCCGCCGGTGCCGTTGGTGCCGACCGGTTTCGACTAACAACAACAGTATTTACTGATTATATAAACTCTCCCTCCTTTTCCCCCTCGGATTCATCTCCGAGGGGCTTTGCTCTTTATTATCGAAGCACCGTAATCACCACACTGGCCGCAATTCCCGCGAAAGAAGCCATCAGCGCCCCTGCTAACGTCCATCTGGTTTTAGTGACCTTTGCCGCCATAAAGTAAACGCTCATAGTATAAAAAACCGTTTCAGTACAGCTCATCATTATGCTCACCATAAATCCGGCATAGGAATCGGCTCCGTAAAGCCTGAATATGTCAAGACACAAGCCTGTTGCCGCACTCGATGAAAAAAGCCTGACTATAATTACAGGCACAAGCGCTGACGGGAGCCCTATAGGTTCCGTTACTTTTCCTATAATTCCTCCTATTGCCTCAAGAAGTCCGGATTCACGCAAAACCCTTACGCCTACCATCAGTCCTATTAAAGTGGGAAGGATGGACACAACCGTTTTCAGTCCATCCTTTGCGCCGTCAATAAAATCCTCGTAAACCTTATTTTTGTGAAGCAGTCCGAAGCCTACTATATAAAATACCAGAAGAGGAATTATAAATTCTGACAGATATAAAAGTATTTTCATACAAACCATAAAAGCATAGAATGTTGATACATTCTATGCTTTAAAGCGCTTTATTATTTCCTGTGCCTGAAAATAAACCCTTTTATAATCTTAATGAAGCTCTTCCGTTTTCCTTTTTCCTCTTCCCTCAGCTTTTCTTCCTCATGCTGGGCCTTGTTATATTCATCGTACATCTCGTATTTGCCGCGTTTTTCAAGCCCGTGCAGCACGCCTCTTTTAATAAGGTCGTAAAGTACCGCAAACATCGGAACGCCCAGCACCATCCCCGTAAATCCAAACAGCCCGCCGAAGAAAACAATGGAAAAAAGCACCCAGAAGCTTGAAACTCCGGTGGTATTTCCCAGAATCTTCGGTGAAATTATGTTACCGTCAATCTGTTGGATGGCAACAATCATTATAATGAAATAAAGACATTTTATGGGACTTACCATCAGAATAATAAGCGCGCTGGGAACCGCTCCTATCCACGGTCCGAAAAACGGTATTACATTGGTCACTCCCACAATTACACTTATAAGCATCGCATAAGGAACTCTTAACAATGACATTACAATAAATGTCACTATTGCAACAATTATTGAATCGATTATCTGTCCGTTAATGAAGCCGTTGAACATTCTGTCAACATAACGGATTTCACCCATTATGGCATTAGCCCATTTGGTCTTAAATGTACTGCAGATAATCATTTTGCCCTGTGCCGCAAGTTTTTTGCGCTGTGCGAGAATATACACGCACGCGACAAGGCCGATTACAAGATTCTTAACAAAGGAAAATACTCCTCTGACACCGACCGTCACCCCGCTTATAAGCCTGTCAGTGAGGGCGCTTTCCGTATCTCCGCCTGCAAACAGAGAAGAAAGTATTTTCTGTATATAATCAAGGGTATCATTGCTGAACTGTGTTACCGTATCTTCAAAAATAGTTCCCTCGCTAACCTCAGTCAGCCATTCCATTGCATTGGAATAGGCATCCGGAAGCGTATTAATCAATACCGTAATGCTTTCTATAACCTGAGGTATTACGGAAGCAAAAATCACATAAATAAAAAGAAGAAACAACAGAATAGTTAAAAATACACTCAAATTAAGGGATATTTTTTCCGCCTTATGTTTGTTCTTCATACG
>CALWMX010000099.1 GCA_944382105.1 uncultured Butyrivibrio sp. | reverse complement strand
GCCCTTGGTTTTAAAACCATGCTTGTCATGGCAATCGCCACCAGCATAGACGCCCTTGCCGTAGGCATTACTTTTGCGTGTGTTCCGGTTTCGATAGTCAATGCGGGAGAAATCATTAACACGATTGTGGCCGTCCTGATTATAGGCGTCACAACATTTCTGCTTTCAATGTGCGGCGTTAAATTCGGCAACGTTTTCGGAGCAAGGCACAAAAATAAAGCAGAGCTTGCCGGCGGCATAATACTTATTTTACTTGGGGTAAAAATAATTCTCGAGCATTTCGGAATATTCCCATTCTGAATCAATCTGCGCCCGGACCGCACAATATACCGTTTCAGATTCCCGTCGATTTCAGATTTCCGTTGGCAGGGTTATCAAGCACCTTGCCGTCATCACTGAACCGGGAACCGTGGCACGCACAATCCCACGAATGCTCGGCGCTGTTCCATTTCAATGCACAGCCCAGATGCGGACAGCGCTTTTTTGATATTGTAAGAAGATTCTTTACCGCCTCAAACCCGTTTAAAAACAACTGCGGTTTTAAAATATTTCTCGAAGGACTGAACACACTTGCAAAATCATTTTTTACGCCTGTAACCATATCAGACAAAAGTATGGCTGACAGCATTGCTCCCGTCATTCCCCATTTGTTAAAACCGCTTGCGGTATACAGCATAGGGGTCCTTTTTGAATAATTTCCTATATAGGGAATATCGTCAAGACTCATGCAATCCTGCGCCGCCCAGTAGTATTTTACGGACGCCTGCGGATAATTTTTTCTTACAAAGCCATACAGCTCGTCCCAGTTTCCTCCGGTTTTTCCGGTGCGATGCGCGCCGCCGCCCAATATCAGCATGTTTTTATAATTCCTGAAGGAAAAACCTGTCTTTTTTTCATCCACATACATTCCGCCTGCATCCTGTGCGTTTTCCATGGCAAGCACATATGAACGGTGCTGGTAAAGCTTGAGAAAATAACTTCCGTGTTTATTGATAAAAGGGAAATGAGTAGTCACAATAACCTTTTGAGCCGTTATTTTTGCATTGTCCGTAACCGCAGTGCAGCCAACCATTTCTTTTACGAAGGTATTCTCATAAATATTAAGTTCTTTTGCGATTGAATATAAGAATTTAAGAGGATTAAACTGAGCCTGATTGGAAAATCTGACCGCCCCGACCGTATCCACGGGAATCGGAATACTTTCACAAAGCTCGGCATTATAACCGATCTGCGCCAGCGCTGCCGTCTCGTATTCCAGCTTCCTGCGGTCATCGCAGGAATATACATAATTGTCCTTACGCTCATAGTCACATGGTATTTCCGTGCATAGAGCGGCATACTTCTCAAACGCCATCCTGTTGGCAAGAAAATATGCTCTGGCAGTTTCAACGCCGCTTCCTCTCACAAGCTTATCGTATATAAGCCCATGCTGAAAAGTAATCTTGGCGGTTGTGCATCCGCTCGTCCCGGAGCAAATCCTGTCTTTCTCCACAAGCACATAAGGGACACCGTTTTTTTGAAGAAAATACGCGGTAAGTATTCCTGCAATCCCTCCGCCTATAATAAGAACGTCTGTCTTTATATCCCTCTCTAATGCCGGAAACTCCGGAGCCTTGGCTGACGCCTGCCATATCGATTCCATAATAATCCACCTGCCTGTTTTTTTATTATTATGGCAAAAAAAGCACTCCGTATTCCTCATGCGGCATACAGAGTGCAAAACTACAGAAACATACGGCGCCAAAGACAGCCTACTTATTTTCTTCAACCCGGATTTTTTTATTTTCTTTTATCATATAATATAATGCAATTCCGAAATACCCCACTGCACGGAACGTATTGGCGGTAAGATACGCGACGGACGCTCCAAGCACCCCTCCGTATCCGGTAAAAACAGGCATAATTATGACCGTAAGGATTGCCGACAGAATGTTGATGACAATACTGAAATGCTGGTGCCTGTAGATAATTATGACATTCTCAAACAGCGTATACACCGCAACCATCCCACCGGCCAGCATAAGAAGAGCGTTTGTCCATTCATATCCGTACAAATCCCTTCCGTATATGAGTGACAGCGCGAAACCTCCCGCAAAATACATAAATACCATGCATATTACAGTTATTACCGTAATTACGCCAATCTGCTGCATTATAAGCTTTTTGAATGTCTTGTATTCGCCACGGTCGTGACACACAGCCATCTTTGTAATCCACATTCTCATTGTAAATCCCGCAAGCAGGTCAACCACAAAGGTGGGCATGAAAAGAGCGTTAAAATCAACGTACTTGCTTCCACGTCCGTAACAGGATTCTATGGCGAGCTTTGGCGCGCTGTGTATATATGCGCACAAAAATGAACTTACAAACAGTGCAAAACACGCAATTGTAAGTCCTTTTATTTTACTCCATTCAAAATGGACACCCAGCTTATCAAAATACTTGGTAAGCGGAAAATCAACTATAACTATCAGAAGTATCGAAACAACAGCAAGCACAACTGATGAAATCACCACATCCCTTGTAATCACAAGCATGGCTATATACACGATAATCATTGTTAAATCTTTAACAAACTGGCTTTTGCCGCTCACGTCGAACCTGAATTTCTGCTGATAAAGACCCTCAAAAACATCCGACAGGCATTCGGCCATCTTATAAACGGTCAAAGCCACAACAACTATCGCCGTCGCCCCCGTATATCCTTTAACCAATATCCATACAAATGTTATCAGCATCGCGGCAAAACAGGTTACAAGCCTGAATGAAAAATAATCCGCAAAAGAATAGCGGTTTCTAACGTCGGATACCTGAAAATTACGGACGGAATATTTTCCCACAGTAAGCATCATCTGCGCCACTACCATTCCCGCATTGTATATGCCTGCAGCCGTATCGTCCAGAAGATTGGTTATAACCACAAGAAAAAGAAGCGACTGGAGTGAATATACAATTCCCGACGCAACGGTCCATACAAATGTTTTTCCTGCATTATTAACTTCTTTTCCTATAAATAATTTTTTATACATAAAACAAGACAAAAACTCCTCCGTCCACGCATTTAGTACGGAGGAGCCTTTCATTAATCAGCAGTTTCTTTGGTTGTAAGATACTCGTTGATGCGCGCGGTAAGCTCGTCCGCATCAAGGCCGTGAACCATTGCCGCCTCCTCAAGTGTTTCTCCCTGTGATGCAGGACATCCTACACAGTGCATGCCGGATGCCATAAGAATCCCAACGATATTGGAATCTACCTGAATAATATCATGAATAATCATATCTTTGCTGACTGATGCCATTATAGAATTCCTCCTGTATGTGATAATATTCTATTTTGAGTATTCCCTGATAAATAGACATTATGATTATATAATAAGTAATAAATACATTCAAGCACTTTCTTTATTGAGAAATTTTAACCTTTTTTTCTATTTTTTATCTCTTGTACATTTGAATAACTTAGTATATAATTTAATTATTCTATACTTCAGGAGGTACTTATTATGGCATACGTTATTTCAGATAGCTGTATCAGCTGCGGTACTTGCGCAAGCGGATGTCCTGCAGGAGCGATTTCTCAGGGAGATTCACAGTATGAAATCGACAAGGATACCTGCCTTTCATGCGGTGCTTGCGAATCTGCATGCCCTGTTGGTGCTATTTCAGCAGAATAATATAATTCTGCATAAGGCATTACATACGGACTAATCGTATAACTAAAGAAGACGCCCTCAGCTATGATTTTATACACATAGCCGATGGGCGTTTTTTTTGTTACAAAGAAAAAGAGCATTCTTAATGTCATTTCATGACCTTGTGAATACTCTTTTTAATACCGGTACATGATTGCCGGACTTACCGAAAATCCCTGCGCCTTTTTCTCCGTCCGCGCGGCTCGCTTCCTGCCGCTGCCTCTCTGCTGCTTCTCTGACAGTTTCTTATGGCCTCATCCAGACGCTTATATCGCTCTTCCTCTGCATCCTCCTTCATCCTTAGCAGGTAATCCATCTCCTTAATAACCTTGTCGCTTACTTTATATGATATTTCATCCTGCAAAATAACATTGTTTTCCTTAAGTGATTCCGTCACAATGCTTCCGATTATCGCCTTGAACTGCTCCATTTTGTCCGGCGCGGCGGGATGATTTTCAACCGTTTTGATTTCTCCCGCATTTAACGGCGCAAGACCGCTCTCACCGTTTAACTCGGCCTTAATGGCTTTTAACTGATAGCCCTTGTCCTTAAGCTCCTTGATTTTGCAGAATAATGCTATATGTTCATCCGTATAATAACGATGTCCCAATTCATTTCTTGGAATTACAAGCCCCAACTCTTCCTCCCAATATCTGAGAACATGCGCTTCCAAGCCGGTTTTTGCAGATGTTTCCGAAATTATGTATCGCTTTTCTTCCATTGGTTTCTCCCCTTACGAATCATGTTTTTTACCTTTGTCCCCTTGATTATAACAAAACATAATACGCCACAATGCACCAATCGTCCGACTTATTATGACAAAAATTTACCGTGGTCAACAATTGCTAACCACGGTAATTTTTATTCCTCCTGCCTACGGCTTCTCAATTCAAGATTTGCAAATTTGGTTAAATCAGGAATCCATGCCAGCTCCACCGTTCCCGTAGGGCCGTTTCTTTGCTTGGAGATTATAATTTCGGCTATCCCCTTGCGGTCGGAATCCCTGTTATAATAATCGTCTCTGTATATAAACATTACAACATCCGCATCCTGCTCAATAGCTCCGGATTCACGCAAATCCGAAAGCATGGGCCTTTTATCCGGTCTTGCTTCCACGCTCCGGCTAAGCTGCGAAAGCGCCACAACAGGTACATTCAGTTCTCTTGCAATTCCTTTGAGCGCCCTGGAAATTTCGGACACTTCCTGCTGCCTTGATTCGCTTTTTCCTCCGGTAGTCATAAGCTGTATATAGTCGATTATAATAAGACCCAGATTATTGTCTCTTTTAAGTCTGCGGCATTTGCTTCTCAGTTCTCCGACAGATATTCCCGGCGTATCGTCTATAATTAAATTTGACATGCCTACCCGGGATGCTCCCTCAGCTATATTGGACCATTCCGCCGGCGACAGATTGCCGGTTCTTATGTTCTTTGAATCGACTCTGGATTCCATTGATATTATACGGTTCACAAGCTGAAGCTTGGACATCTCCAGGCTGAAAATAGCCGTTGTTATATCATGTTTTACCGACACATACTGTGCAATGTTGAGCACAAATGCGGTTTTACCCATTGACGGTCTTGCCGCCACCAATATAAGGTCCGAGTTCTGCATTCCCGCCATTTTGTAATCCAAATCTGTAAAGCCCGTAGCAATTCCCGTTATCTTACCGCCCGCATTTGCCGCCGCCTGCATTCTGTCTAACGCCTCGATTACAACCTCGCCGATAGGCTGAAATCTATCCTCGCCTCCGCTTTGGGTAATATTCGTGACATTTTTCTCGGCATTAAAAAGAATATCGTCGATATCATCTTTCCCCTCATAGCACTCTTCCTCTATGTCGTGCACGGTTTTGATTAACCTGCGCAAAGTCGATTTATTTTTTACTATTTCCGCATAATGCCTTATATTTGCAGATGTGGGAACCGCGGAAAGCACATCCCGCAGAAATTCCATTCCGGCTATTTCAGGCGGCGCACCGTTCTGCCTTACCTTTTCCTGAACCTGAACAAGGTCTGCCGGTTTGCCTTCTTTACTGAGCTGCGCCATAGCCTCAAAAAGCATTCCGTACTGTGCCGAATAGAAATCCGCTTTTTCAAGCATGTCAACCGCCGCGTCAACTGCCTCTTTGTCCATAAGCATTGAGGCAATAACCGCCTGCTCCGCTTCCGTACTGTGCGGCATTATGCGCTTTATCAGCGCTTCATCCATGTAATACCTCTCTTACGCTTCTTTGACCTTGACGGTAAGCTTTGCAGTGACTTCCCTGTGAAGCTTTATCGTTACAATCGATACTCCCGCCGACCTGATTGGCTCGTCCAGCACTATTTTTTTCTTATCTATCTCAATTCCATGCTGCGCCTTAAGCTCCGTGGCAATTTCCTTGGATGAGACAGAGCCGAAAGCCTTTCCGTCTTTCCCTGATTTTATTGACACTTCTATCGAAAGCTCTCCGATACGTCCGGCAAGCTCCTGTGCCTTTGCCAGCTGTTCTTTAGCCACCTTGTCCTCATGTGCCTTGCGAAGCTTTAAATCGTTAATATTGCTTGCGTTTGCTTCAACGCCAAGCTTTTTAGGCAGAATATAGTTACGTGCGTACCCGTCGCTTACCTCAACGGTTTGCCCTTTTTTCCCAAGGGATTTAACATCCTGTAATAAAATAACTTTCATCAGATTGCGCCCTCCTGTATCATATCATCCAAAGTGCTTTTAACAAGCTTTATGGCCTCGTCAATATCCATGTCTTTAAGCTGTGCCCCCGCAATTGTCATATGTCCGCCGCCGCCCAGACGCTCCATTATGAGCTGAACGTTCACCTCGTCGATGGATCTGGCACTTATATAAATTTCATTATTATAGATTGTAAACACAATCGAGGCTTTAATTCCCGATATATTCAAAAGCTCATTGGCAGCCTGCGCCCCGACTATTGTAGGACTCTGGAGTCCGGCGCTGGGACATACCGAAAGAGCAAAGCTGTCACGGTAAACTTCCGCGTGTCTCACAGCCTCCGCCTTTGCCTTGTACTCCGTCATATCGCTTCTGAGAAGCTTGCGGACTCTTATGACATCAGCCCCGTTGCGTCTTATAAACGCTGCCGCCTCAAAGGTTCTGGCTCCCGCTTTATTGCTGAAGCTGTTTGTATCTATCACTATACCGGCATATATCGTATCAGCCTCAATCGGCTTAATTTTCACATTATCGCATATATACTGCAAAATTTCCGCAACCATCTCGCAGGTAGACGACGCATAAGGCTCGATATATGAAAGGGTAGCATTTTCAATAGGTTCGCTTCCCTGCCTGTGATGGTCAAAAACGACCGTCGTCTTGCATTTGCCGATAAGCTCGGGGCATTCGGTATAGCTTTTTCTGTTCACATCTACCACCACCAGAAGCGTATTGGCCGTAACTTTTGTAAGAGCCTCCTCGCTTGTGACAAAAAGGTCTTTGTCGTAATCGGAGCTGTTTTTATACAATTCTACGATTGGGCGCAGCGAGGTAGTCACCTCGTTAAGAACAATATTGGCCTTCTTATCAAAGGCTCTGGCAGCCGCATATATTCCTATTGCGCCTCCCACTGCATCCACATCGCTTATCTTATGCCCCATAATCAGCACGTTGTCGGTTGCTTCAAGAAGTTCACGCAGCGCATGGGCTTTAACTCTGGCCTTGACACGCGTACTTTTTTCTATTGAATTAGTCTTGCCTCCGTAATAGGTTACCTTGTTGCCTTCCCTGACAACCGCCTGATCCCCGCCTCTTCCAAGCGCCAGATCTATGGCGGCTCTGGCCCTGTCATAATTTCTGGTATATGTTCCGTTCATTGCGCCAATGCCTATACTGAGCGTAACTGCCATCTCATTGCCTATATTGACGGATTTGACTTCCTCCAGCACCGAAAACCTGTCCTCTCTGAGCTGTTCAAGAAATCTGTACCTGAAAACCACAAGGTATTTGTCCTTCTCAAGCTTTTTCACAATTCCGTTTCCGCCCGAAATATATTTATTAATCTTACGGTCCACAAGAGCTATGAGCAGAGAGCGGCGCACTTCGTCAATGCTTTCCAGCGCCTCGTCATAATTATCTATATATATAAGGCCCACAACGCATCTTTCGTCATGAAGCTCCTTACGGCATTCGTTAATTTCGGTCTCATCAAAAAGATATATGGCATAAAGTCTGGAATTCTCATCTGCCACCACCATACCCGCGTCCATGCTTATCCCGCTCATATCGATTGTTTCAATGACAAGCTTGTAATCACGTCCGCCGAAAACAAGAGCTACTTCATTAATCCGTTCGCCCATATTGTCAAAATCTATCACATCGACTTCCGGAAAAATCGATTTGATGTTCTTATGATAGTCTTCCTTTGTGACAATTCCTGCAAAGGCATTATTGAGCCAGATTATTTTGCCGTTCTCGTCAAGAAGTCCGTAAGGCACCATCAAATCGTCCATCATGCGTTTCTGCATCTGGGCGTATCCCGAAGCAAATTCTATTATATTTTTGGTAAAAAAGCTTCGCTTTGTGAGAATAAATATTATGAGAGACAGCAGATATATAAGAAGAGCTCCTGAAAAAATAACGGCAGCCCTCAGGTCAAAAAAGTACATTACCAAATTAACCACGGCAAAAAAAACCACCCCGTATACGGGCCAGCTTAAATAAATCCTGAACGGGCCTTTAATTTTGCCAAACGTGCTTTTCATATAAATCTCCTTGGCTTCGCTAAGTGCTTACAGTAAACCAGTCCACTATGCTCGTGAAATACCTCGCCAAGTGGCTTTGCTTGCGTTCGCACTAACCTCAGCTTCGCTTCGCTAAGTGCTTACAGTATATCACAATCCCTTTATTTTGACTAGTACAAAATAACCGGCCAGCCTTTGGGCTGACCGGTATGAAATGCTCTGCTTATATGCGCTATCCTTTAACCGAACCGAGAGCTATACCCGACACTATATGTCTTGACAGGATGAGATATACGATAATTACAGGGAAAATAGAAAGCGTAATCATCATATATACCTGACCCATATCAAACTTCAGGTAGTCTGCGGAACGAAGCTGTGCGATAAGGATGGGAATTGTCTTCATATCCTCTTTTTTGAGTATGTACGTAGGGATAAAGTAATTATTCCAGCTGCTTACAAAAGTAAATATCGCCTGAACCGCAATAGCCGGCTTCATAAGAGGAAGCGCTATCGTATTAAAGGTCCTCACTTCATTGGAACCGTCGATTCTCGCCGCTTCGATAAGCGCCAGCGGCAGCGTGCTCTCCATGTACTGCTTCAAATAGTAAAACGTAACCGGCGCCGCAATCGACGGCACAATAAGCGGAATGAAATTGTTAATCAAGTCCATCTTGGTCATAAGCTGTATGAAGCCAAGTACGGTTACCTGAGTAGGAACCATCATAATCATAAGTATGAACGTAAAAATGAATTTCTTCAGCTTAAAATCGTACACATGTATCGCATACGCCGTCATGGTCGAAAAATACGTGGACAGCAGAGCTGAAGCTCCCGCGATTATCAAGCTGTTCCTCAAGCCCTTGAATACCGGCTGTGAGCTGTTTATAAGATTCTTAAAATTCTCCGCAAAATGCGTGCTCGGAATAAATGTTATTCCGGATGTGATTTCGCCCATGCTTCTGGTGGAATAAATCAAAAGGAGATAGAACCAAAAGAGGCACAGTATGGATAAAAATATTAATACGATATAAGCTATTACCCGTCTGGCATGAGTCGATACGCTTTTCTTAACTTCACCGATTGGTTCACTCATATTCTATGCCTCCTTATCTCTTTTTCTATACATAATATTGTATACAACAAGGCTCAGTATGCCTGTAATAAAGAACAGAACAACCGAAAGGGCGCCGCTCATACCGTAATTCTTGCTGTACAAATGTTTATTCAAATACATAATCAGCGTCATCGTTGAATTCGTAGGATTACCCGTTCCGTTTGTAAGAATCTGCGGTACATCAAACATCTGGATACCGCCGATTAACGAGGTAATGATTACATAAATAAGAATCGGTTTTAAGAGAGGGAGCGTGATTCTGACAAATCTCTGCCACGAACTGGCTCCGTCAACCTCCGCCGCCTCGTAGAGCGACACGTCAATACCCATAATTCCCGCCATTAAGAGTATTGTAGTATTGCCGAACCACATTAAAAAGTTCATTGCCGCAACAAGACCTCTCGTTCCCCACACACTTGAGAAAAACTTAAACGGCTCGTCAAGTATATGAAGCTTGTTTACCAAAAGGTCATTGATTGGCCCGCTGTCTGAAAACAATGCAAAAAACAGCAGCGAAAATGCCGACGCCATAATCAGGTTGGGCATGTAAATTACCGTCTTAAAAAACGTGCTTCCTTTAAGTCTCAGTCTTGAATCGGAAAACCACTGTGCCAGCAAAAGTGATACTATTATCTGAGGTATAAATCCCATCACCCACATTATTGCCGTGTTGGCAGAAAATTTCCATATATTGGCATCCGAAAACAATTGTTTATAATTTTCAAATCCTACAAAGGTCGGACCAATCTGTGTGAGTCCGTCCATATAGTTTTCATAAAAACTGTTGTAAAATGTGCTTATCAACGGAATCAGGTTGAACACAAGAAACACTGCAACAAACGGTATCAGAAATATGTATCCCCATTTGTTGTAACGGACCACCTTGCTTCTCTTACCCTTTCCCATAGGAGCAACACTCGCTTGATTCTGTGCCATATCCTCACTCCTAATTATTTTCATGAATCCATGTTTCTGTAAAAAACATGCCTGCCCATAGGAGCAGGCATGTAATAAAATCACGTCGGTCTTATTCCGGTACATTTAATGCCGGGTATTTAACCTTAATTGCTTCATAGAATGCGTCAAGCGCTTCTTCGTATGTTGCATAGTTTCCGTCGAAGTAATTCTTCATAGTGTTCTGGAATTCTTCGTTACAGCCCTGATCATAGCTTGTAATATTTTCAAGGCTTACCGTCTCAATTCCGTTGCAGAAAAGTGCAATCGGGTTCTGTCCGCCAAGATATTCATCACCGAAGGAGCTGTCCGTCGCCTTAGCTTCCATTACTACAGAGTTGTTAACAAAGTCATGATCCTTTTCAACAATCTGAGTCATGGTCTCTTCATCTGAGGTGAGGCAAAGCATTATATCCTTAACAAGCTCCTGATTGTCTGTTCCGGCAGCCGCACAAATCCATGTACCACCCCAGAAGAAGCCCTGAGGACCTTCGGTTACGGCCCATCCTCCGTCATAGCCTACGCTGCCTTCCTGATCGCATGCCATGGAGAAGTCTATAAGCCAAGCCGGTCCGAAGTAACAGAATACGTTGCCGTCCTGATAGAAGCCCTTGCTCCAGTCATCTGACCAAAGCGCATGTGTTCCTGTCTGGCCTGCATCTACCATCTCCTTGGACATATCAACCCATGCTTTGATGTTATCGTCAATATTAATCGTTCCGTCCTCTACCCACTTGGATGTTACGTTGTTAGAGAACACACGGTATGTATCGTTAACCGAGGATGTCATATGATATCCTGCTTCTGCCATCTTAGCGGCCGTATCTGCGAATGTATCCCAATCGCTTACTGCCTTCTGAACCTCTGCAGGGTCGTCTGTTCCGAGAACCTCTTTAGCCATGTCCCTTCTGTAAACAAGGAGTCCCGGACATCCCTGCCAAGATATACCCTTAAGATTTCCGTTAGAATCCGTAACCGCATCCTTGGTGTACTGATACTGGTTTGGAAGGTCAGCATCCGTGATTCCCAAATCTGCAAGATTCATTGTGTAATCGGTGTCAACATATTTGAGAGCGTAATCGGCCTCAACGAGGAAAATATCAATTTTATCGTCTGCCGATGCGTTTTCCTGATTTGCTCCGTTTGCAAGAAGAGTATCATCAAGGTTGTTCTGATATTTGTTATCAGTATTCTCAACCTTCGTGAATCTTACTTCTACGTTGCCTATTTTGCCATTAGTCGCATCAATCTTTTCATAGCCCGGGAAGTGATCCGAAAGACGGCTTATGAACTCGTCGTTCCATACATAGATATTAAGCACGCTTCCCTCTCCGTCATAAGTTTTTTCCTTAAGCTGATCCCTGTAGGAGATTTCTTCTCCGCTCGCATCCGTAACCGGTTCTGTAGGGTCAGTGTTTGCGCCTCCTGCGGCGCTTGAACCCGAACTACTGCTGCAGCCTACGAATGCGGAGGCTGCCATTGCTGCAACTAACGTTAATGCAGCAATTTTTTTAAATTTTCTCATTGCTCCTCCATTCCGTTATCTTTCCGATAACATTTCTTTGCTCTTTTTAACTTTAAACGATTAGCAGTCACTAAATCGTTTTCGTAATTAGATAATACATCATTTTGTCTATAATTGCAACTACTTTTTTTATATTTTTGTTAATTTTGTCTAACCTTGATAAAATTATATATGTATCAAATCGCTAATAACCGCGGAAAAGCCTTATTTTAAAGGCTTTTCGGGCACGCTTGTCCGAAATCGTTTTCGCATTTTCGTAACGTGAATTTCACCGTAAAAAATACGACAGACAATTTTTTTCACAAAAAATAACTCCGACATATGGATATTCCACATGCCGGAGCCGGACCGTATACGAATATTCAATTCAGTTTATTTTCTTAATTGTTTCACCCGGATATAATTTTGCATCAATTATAATCTGGTCTATCACGGTGGTCCGCGGCTTTTCTATAAGACTTATAAGCTTCTCCGCCGCGCATTTGCCAATCTGCTTGGTGTCCTGGACAACCGTAGTAAGTCTGGGCTCAATCATCCTCGAAATGGGAATTCCGTCGTAGCCCGCCACCGATATGTCTTCCGGTATGCGCAGTCCCATTTCCCTGATTACATTAATACCTCCGAAAGCCGCATAATCATCGGGATAAAAAATGCATGTAGGAGGGTCCGGCATGGATAAAAGCCTTCTTGTGGCCTGCTCCGCCGTTTCTATATTGCGGTATTTTACCTCCATAATGTATTCGTCAACAGGCTTGATACCGTTTTTCTCCAGCGTAATGTAAAACCCCGACAGACGGTTGGACGTAACCACGGAATCTTCACCGTAGAGATATGCGATTTTTGTATGTCCCATATCCAAAGCATACTGTGTCAGCGACGACATTCCTTCCATGTTGTTTGAAAGAATGGAAATCGTCTTGTTAAACGTATAGTCTATTGTAACCGTCGGTATATTGCTCTGCATCAGCTCTACAACCTCCGGCTCAACAAAATTTACACAGGCAATTACGACGCCGTCCACGCCTCTGTACCGGCTGTGCTCCAGATATGTCATCTGTCCCTGATGCTCCTTGCCGGAAATTATAAATGTCAAATCATATCCTTTGCTCTCCGCCGTTGATTTAACGCTGTCCAAAACGCTGGCAAAATAATCATGAGTCAGTCCGCTCTGCGCCTCGTCAACAAAAAGGACGCCTATATTGTGGCTCTTGTTGGTCTTAAGCGCTCTGGCCGACGAATTTGGCGAATAGCCCATCTCCTTGGCTTTCCGCCTTATATACTCTTTTTTTGCCTGGCTGACGTCCCTATGGTCGTTGAGTGCTTTACTGACGGTGGATATGGAAACTCCGCATGCCGCAGCTATGTCTTTAATTGAAATCATTTTTTCTCTTTTCTCCGTAATCAGTCTTTATTTTCGACATGTTTAAATACCCTTCTGTATACTCCCGCAGTAATATATATAAGAAGCGCAAAGCCGACCAAAAGCCAAATCCAGCCGAAATACCTTAAAAGTACCGGAAACGAAGCAAAGAGCAGCACAGGCACAGCCCACAGCAACCATATTACAACGCACCAGTTAAGGTGCGAAAAGCCCACCTTGTAAGCGTTCAGTATCTGTTCATATATGGGGTTGCTGTATCTTCCCAATATCATAAAAACAAACGTCCCTCCGGACATAACGATTATCGCCGCTATTATGCATAAAACACAGACCGCCATGGCCGCATAGCCTTCGCCGCCGAGAGCTTTCACAAATATAAAGACCACTGCGGACATTATTCCCGCAAGAACTATCCACACAAGCGTTGAATCAAGGAAATTTTTTCCGAATGACTTAAAAAACGTCGATGTGATTTTTACATCCGGTTCTTCTCTCATCTTATAACACACCGTATTGGCGGCCGTCAAAGATGCCCCGACGGTAATTACCGGGAGACAGCACAAAAGAAAATATATATTGAGAAGTATCATACTTCCGAACTTATAAAGAAATCTGTTCAACGGATTATCCGCCTGAAAAATTTTGGCCATTTTGTTTCTCCCGAATACTAAATCGTTTTCGCAAATAATAATATAACAAATTTCTCCAAAAATCAATATAAGTGTTTATTATTTTATTGTTTTTTTATTAATTTTTTCTCTGTGATCTATCAATTCCTTGTAATCCAACCCCCTTTTTGTTATAATTATGTTGTTTTATAAGGTTAATTACCGAAAACGATTTCGGTTACCCTGCGAACGGGATTTCTATTTTAGGAGGAACAATTTTTATGAAGTATGGCTTTTTTGACGATTCCAACAGAGAATACGTCATCACCACACCTAAAACCCCATTGCCATGGATTAATTATCTTGGCTCCAAGGAGTTTTTCTCTCTTATATCCAACACATGCGGCGGATATACATTTTATAAAGACGCCAAGCTGCTCCGTCTGACACGTTACCGTTATAACGATGTGCCTAACGACATAAACGGCAAATACTTTTATATCAATGACGGCGGCACAGTATGGAATCCGGGCTGGAAGCCTTCCAAAACCGATTTGGATTCATATGAATGCCGTCACGGAATGGGCTACAGCAGATTTACTTCATCAAAGAACGGACTTGAGGCCTCCGTGCTCACTTTCGTTCCTATGAGCGACAACTGTGAGGTTACCAGACTCGTACTTACCAACAATTCATCAGAGGTCAAAGACTTTAAGGTATTTTCTTATGTTGAATGGTGTCTCTGGAACGCCGATGACGATTCCAGAAATTTTCAGCGTAACCTGAGCACAGGCGAGGTGGAGGTTGAAGGCTCTGTAATATATCATAAGACAGAATACCGCGAGAGACGCAACCATTACGCTGTTTACTCTGTCAACGCTCCAATCGACGGATTTGACACGGCAAGGGACAGCTTCATCGGGCTTTACAACGGCGCCGACACCCCTGATGCGGTAATGAACGGCGCCTGCACCAATTCAATCGCAAGCGGATGGTCTCCTGTTGCAAGCCATCAGCTTAACGTTAAGCTCAATCCGGGAGAAAGCAAATCTTTCGTTTTTGTGCTTGCTTATATTGAAAACCCGGTTGAGGATAAATGGGAAGGATACAATATTGTAAATAAAAAGCCTGCCAAAGCTCTTCTTGCAAAATATCAGACAGATGAGGATGTGGACAGAGCATTTGAAGAGCTTAACAATTACTGGAGCGACCTGCTTTCCAAATATACCGTTAATTCCGCCAATGATAAAGTCAACCGCATGGTTAATATCTGGAACCAGTATCAGTGCATGGTGACTTTTAATATGAGCCGTTCCGCTTCTTATTACGAGTCCGGCATCGGCCGCGGAATGGGCTTCAGGGATTCATGTCAGGACCTTCTCGGCTTTGTTCATCTGATTCCCGAAAGGGCAAGACAGAGGATTATCGATATCGCTTCAACACAGTTTGAGGACGGCAGCGCATATCATCAGTATCAGCCTCTCACCAAAAAGGGAAATTCCGATATCGGAAGCGGCTTTAACGATGACCCGTTATGGCTTATCGCAGGAACAAGCGCATACATCAAGGAAAGCGGTGATATATCAATCCTTAATGAAATGGTTCCTTTTGACAATGACGATTCCAAGGCACAGCCGCTTATGACGCATCTTAAGCGTTCTTTTGATTACATAGTAAACCATAAGGGACCGCACGAGCTTCCTCTCATCGGCCGTGCAGACTGGAACGACTGTCTCAACCTTAACTGTTTTTCGGAGCATCCGGGAGAATCTTTCCAGACGTTCGGCCCTTCTGAAGGACCTGTTGCGGAATCCGTATTTATCGCCGGAATGTTTGTAAAATACGGCAAGGAATATGCCGAGCTTTGCGAGCTTCTCGGAGACCACGCCGAAGCAAAGAGAGCTCTTGCAGAGGTTGACAAAATGTATGAGGCAGTTCTTAAGGACGGCTGGGACGGCGACTGGTTTGTGAGAGCTTACGACGCATACAGCCATAAGGTGGGCTCAAAGGAATGTGAAGAAGGTCAGATTTTTATAGAGCCTCAGGGCTTCTGCGTACTTGCAGGCATCGGTGTTGAAGAGGGTCACGCTAAAAAGGCGTTGGATTCCGTCAAAGAAAAGCTTGACACCAAATACGGCATTATGATACTTCAGCCGGCTTACACAAGATATCACGTTGAACTGGGTGAGGTTACTTCTTATCCGCCCGGATACAAGGAAAATGCAGGTATTTTCTGCCACAACAACCCTTGGGTATCCTGTGCCGAAACCGTTATCGGACGCGGCGACAGAGCCTATGAGATTTACCGGAAAACCTGCCCGGCATACTGCGAGGAATTCAGTGAAATCCACAGAACCGAGCCTTATGTATATTCCCAGATGGTGGCAGGCGCTGACGCCAAGTTCCACGGCGAGGCAAAGAACAGCTGGCTCACAGGAACCGCCGCCTGGACATTTGTCAACATATCCCAGTACATACTTGGTGTTTCTCCTACTCACAAGGGACTTCAGGTTAACCCGTGCGTTCCTAAGGACTTCGGTGATTTTACAGTCACAAGGAAGTTCCGCGAGGGCACATACAATATTACCGTTAAGAATCCTTCTAACGTTGAAAAAGGCATTAAGTCGCTTACAGTTGACGGAACCGCCGTTGACGGATGCGTAATCCCTTATGAAAAGGGCAAGGCCGTTTATAATGTTGAAGTGGTGATGGGATAAAAAAGAATTCAGAGCATACCGCTGAAAATACCAGCGCCCCTGCCGAGCGGCAGGGGCGTTCTTTCGTAACCGGATATCGATTTCAGCTTTGCAGTGAATTGTCCGGTTACCTCCGGAGTCCGCGTTCCCTCATTTTGAACGCCTTACCGGAATATGGAAAAGGAGTCTTAGTACAACAAATTACGAAATAATCTGTTTTCTTTTGATTATATTATAATATGTTTTTGTTACGTTACCGTTACTCTTTTCCTAAATATTTTTTAAATTTTGA
>CALWMX010000098.1 GCA_944382105.1 uncultured Butyrivibrio sp. | reverse complement strand
GAAAGGTTGTATGTCGACCGGAAGGCATATGAACGGCTGGCCGATGAAATATATGATTCTGTCCCGTCATTCGACAGACTGTATCCTTCAATTAATACTGTCAACAAAGATTTTTTTATGTATCTGTACAGGCAATGTCCTGAAAATGATGATGTTAAATATTATAGACTGCGGATGTTGATATGTCTTGTCCTGTTTATGTATAATGAGAAACAGGCTTTAAACGATTGCCTGACAAAGACAGCCGGTCTTATTGAAAAGAATCCCAAACTTTCCGAAGACGAAAAGAACAGGCTGTTAGGTGAAGTATATTATATCAGAGGGTATACCGAATTTAACCGTATTCATGCTATGTCTCAGTTCTATGCAAAATCGCTGGAATATAACGCAGCTCCGTTTAATGCGCCTGCATCAGCGGTTCCGTTCACTTTTGGATGTCCGTCAATGCTGCATATTTTTCACCGTGAAGGAAATGTACTGGAAGATGAATTGGATGCATTTACCGATATGATGAGCAATTACTGCCGTTTTTCGGAAAAACACGGCAGCGGTGCGGGGGCGCTTTTTAAGGCGGAAGTCCTTTATAACAGGGGCAACATAAACGACTCGCAGATACTGTGCCATAAAGCCATGTATATGGCAGGCAGGGCGGAACAGACATGCATAGTTCTCGGAGCGCTTCTCCTGCTGGCAAAAATCAGTATCTTTGAAGGAGATAGTGACCGGTACATACGCAATATAGAGATTTTCAGAAAAATAAAATTCCGCAGTACAAATATGGATGCCGAATACAATAATATGATTGACATGTGTGAAGCGGTTATGTATCTTACAGTGAATGACAGGGAGCATGTCCCTGCGTGGCTGACGGACTGGAGAGCAATAGACTGCAGGATTAACCCGATAGGTATGAGCTATGCCAATCTGATTTATGCAAAATATCTGCTGACCGCAGGTGAATACAAGAATTTCCGGGGAATAAGCGGACTGATGCTGGAGACTGCGGATGCGATAAAGAGCGCTTACGCCAAAATTTATATATACATTTATATAGCAATCGCAAACGCGTTTTCAGGTAGCCGGGACAAGACGGTTACAATGCTGTGCGAGGCGGTATCTCTGGCAGCCAAGGACATGATAATAATGCCGTTTGTTGAGAATGCCGCCTGTCTGGATGAGTTTCTGGACGAAGTCAGCGTCAATGCCGAATACAGGGAATTTATCAGGAATGTCAGAACATTTTCAGGGCAATATACGTCGGGCTTAAACGCAATACTTAAAGGTATGCAGAATAAAAAGAATTTCGGGCTTACGGTTAGGGAAAGCGATGTGGCGAAGCTTGCTGCGAAGCGTTATTCCAATAAAGAAATTGCTGAAAAACTTTTTATTGCTGAAAGTACGGTCAAATCCAATTTAAAAAGCATTTTCAGTAAACTTGGCATTTCCTCCAGAACAGAGTTGTCAAAATATTTTAAATAGAAATTTAATAAGCCTTTATTTATGAACGCAGTAATCTTTGATTCAGGCTGCCGCGTTCATATTATTTTCAGGAGTCGAAGCGTTCGGTTTTATACTGCCGTGGCGTGACGCCTTTTTGCTTCTTAAATGTTTTTATAAAGTAGCTTATATCGTTAAAACCATTGCCAAGTGCGGCATCGGTAACGGACACGGAGCCTTCTGCCAGCTGTTGGCAGGCGCGCTCGATTCTGTAATAATTAAGATATCCGGTAGGGGTTTTGCCGGACATTTTTTTAAAGTAGCGGCAGAAATATTTGGAACTCATTCCTGCTGATTTTGCCATATCTTCAAGGGAAATATTCTCTGCATAATGTGTTTCTATAAAATCCAGGGCTTTTTTGAACTTGGCGGAGTGAGCGTAGGATGCTTTTATATTGACATCATTGTTGGCGTAAGCCTCTCGGCGGTATATGTCGGAATACATAAGATAAAGAGCCGCCATGGTTTCCATTTCATAGCCTTCACGGCTGTCGCTCAGAGCCGTAAAAAGAAGGTCTGTGTAGTCAAACTTCCTGCTGCGTCCGTCAAGAGCATCTGCCGGTATGTAATACTGGTGCCTTGCAAGTCTGCGGATGAAGTCACCGGTACGGTATTCTGACTTTTGTAATATTTTTATGTCAAAGACAACACATTCATATATGCATTCTTCCGGTACGCCTCCGTGAGATATTCCGTCCTGAATATACACCACGTCACCTGCTTTGAGCTCATGATTGCAGCCGTTGAGCATCAGCTTGAAGGTGCCTTCAAGAACCTTGATAATCTCAATTTGCTGATGCCAGTGATAGGGCATTTCATATCTTGCGTCCGTAGGCTCGATATGATAAAAAGCAATGGGAAAATCTTCTGTACCTTGTTTTTTGTTTTCGTGAAAGTCAAGATATTTCATCTGAGGCAGCCTCCGCCGTTAAAAGTGAATATTGTTATATTTATTTTGATTATAGCACAAGAAATATTGTCTGTAAAACATTATAATAGAACAAAATAATTATATCGGAGGTATTTTAATTATGGCAACTAACAGATATGTGGGCGATTATCCTGTTATAGGAATACGTCCAACGATTGATGGGAGAAGGGGTGTCCTGAAGGTGAGGGAGTCGTTAGAGGACCAGACAATGAATATGGCAAAGGCTGCCGCAAAGCTTTTTACGGACAACCTCAGATATTCCAACGGCGAACCGGTTAAAGTCGTGATAGCCGACACAACAATCGGACGTGTGGGAGAAGCTGCCGCATGTGCCGATAAATTCCGTAAAGAAGGCGTCGATATAACGCTTACGGTTACTCCTTGCTGGTGCTACGGCTCGGAGACGATGGATATGGACCCTATGACAATCAAAGCCGTGTGGGGATTCAACGGAACCGAAAGACCGGGTGCGGTATATCTTGCATCAGTTCTTGCCACACACGCTCAGAAGGGGCTTCCGGCATTCGGAATTTACGGACATGATGTTCAGGAGGCGGACGATACTTCCATTCCTGCGGACGTTGAGGAAAAATTGCTCAGATTTGGACGTGCGGCAGTGGCTGCGGCAACCATGCGCGGCAAGTCATATCTTCAAATCGGTTCAATTACAATGGGTATCGGAGGTTCCATCATAGACCCGGCCTTTATAGAAGAGTATCTGGGAATGAGAGTTGAATCCGTAGATGAAGTTGAAATAATCAGAAGAATGACGGAAGGTATATATGACAAGGCAGAATACGAGAAAGCGCTTGCATGGACTAAAGCCAAATGCATAGAAGGATTTGACAAGAACCCTGAAAATATTCAGAAATCCAGAGAGCAAAAGGATTCCGACTGGGAGTTTGTGGTTAAGATGATGGTTATAATCAAAGACCTCATGAATGGCAACAAGAATCTTCCTGAGGGCTGCGAGGAAGAGAAAGTGGGACATAACGCTATCGCGGCGGGATTTCAGGGACAGAGACAGTGGACGGATTTTTATCCGAACTGCGATTTCCCCGAGTCGCTTCTCAACACCTCTTTTGACTGGAACGGTGCGAGAGAACCGTACATACTTGCAACGGAAAATGATGTGCTGAACGGAATCGGAATGCTGTTTATGAAGCTTCTTACAAACAGGGCGCAGATTTTTGCCGATGTGAGAACCTACTGGAGTCCTGAGGCTGTTAAGAGAACTACCGGATATGAGCTTGAAGGCAAAGCCAAAGAAGCAGGCGGATTTATCCATCTTATTAATTCGGGTGCGGCATGCCTTGACGGCTGCGGTGAAGCCAAGGATGAAAACGGCAATGGAGTCATGAAACCATGGTATGAGATTACACAGGCTGATCAGGATGCAATTCTCAATGCAACAACATGGAATTATGCTGATTTGGGATATTTCAGAGGAGGAGGTTATTCCTCACGATTTGAAACCAGATGCGAGATGCCGGTGACAATGATCAGGCTTAATCTTGTTAAAGGTCTCGGCCCTGTGCTTCAGATTTGCGAAGGATATACGGTTGAGCTTCCTGCGGATGTTTCGGATAAGCTTTGGAAGAGGACGGATTACACATGGCCATGCACATGGTTTGCACCGCGTACCACAGGCGAAGGGCCATTTAAGACCGCTTATGATGTTATGAACAACTGGGGAGCCAATCACGGGGCAATTTCCTACGGACATATAGGGGCGGACCTTATAACCCTTTGTTCAATGCTCAGAATACCTGTTTCAATGCATAATGTTGATGAAAGCAAGATTTTCAGGCCTTCCGCATGGAATGCGTTCGGTATGGACAAGGAAGGTCAGGATTACAGGGCATGCGCCGCTTACGGACCTCTGTATAAGACAATAAGATGACAAAGGAGATTATTATGTACGAAGAAATTAAAGACCAGATTTGTGATGTGTGTCATAAAATGTGGCAGCTCGGGTGGGTTGCCGCCAATGACGGCAATGTGTCGGTGAAGCTTGAGGACGGAACTTTCCTTGCAACGCCTACAGGTATAAGCAAAAGCTTTATCACGCCTGAGAAAATAGTCCATATTGACAAAGATGCCGCTATTATTGAGGCAAACGGCGACTACAGGCCTTCATCGGAGATTAAGATGCATTTAAGATGCTACAGCGAGCGTGAGGATGTTGGGGCTGTTCTCCATGCACATCCGCCTGTTGCCACAGGCTATGCGGTTGCCAACGTTCCGCTTGACGAGTATTCGATGATTGAGACGGTAATTGCAATCGGCTCAATTCCGGTAACGCCTTACGGTACGCCGTCCACATATGAAGTCCCTGATGCGATTGCCCCTTATCTGGGAGAGCATGACGTCGTACTTTTGCAGAATCACGGAGCCCTTTCAGTGGGAGCAGACCTCCTTACGGCTTATTACAGAATGGAAACATTGGAACTGTTTGCCAAAATAAGCCTCAATGCACATCTTCTTGGCGGAGCAAAAGAAATAAGCCGTCCGAACATTGACAGGCTTATAGCGATGAGAGAGAGCTACAAGGTTACCGGAAGGCATCCGGGGTATAAGAAATACCCGCATCCGGAGGAGTAAGTATGAATTATTATCTTGCTATAGATATAGGCGCCTCAAGCGGAAGACATATTCTGTCTTGGCTTGAGGACGGCAGGATGTTTACTGAGGAAGTCTACAGGTTTGAGAATGGCCTTGTGGAAAAAGACGGAGAGCTCTGCTGGGACCACGACAGAATCTTTGCCGAAATAGTTAAAGGCATGGCAATCTGTAAGGAAAAAGGCAAAATCCCTGCCAGCGTTGGTATTGATACATGGGGCGTTGATTTTGTCCTGCTTGACGCTGACGATAAAGTTATCGGAAACACAGTCAGCTACCGCGATGACAGAACAAAAGGCATGGACGCTGAAGTGTACAAGCTTGTGGATGAGCGTGAATTATACAGACGCACGGGAATACAAAAGGCGATGTACAATTCGGTTTATCAGCTGATGGCAATAAAGAAAAAACACCCTGAGCAGCTTGAAATGGCAAAAAGTATCCTGTTTACGCCGGATTATTTTAATTTTCTTTTAACCGGAGTAAAAAAGAACGAATACACAATTGCCACCACATCACAGCTTATCAATGCCGAGGGAAAAAACTGGGATATGGAGCTGATTGACAGGCTCGGATATCCTGAGCAGATTTTTAATGAACTTGTAACGCCGGGAACGGCTCTTGGTAAACTAAGACCAGAGATTGCGACGCAGGCGGGATTTGACTGTACCGTCATGGCCGTTGCCGGACATGATACGGCGTCGGCAGTGCTTGCGGTTCCTGCCGTCAATGAAAAGTCCGTATACATAAGCTCCGGAACATGGTCGCTTATGGGCGTTGAGCGTGACAGGGCAGACTGCAGCGACGAGGCAATGGAACACAATATGGCTAACGAGGGCGGCTATGAATACAGGTACCGTTTTCTCAAAAATATAATGGGCCTGTGGATGATACAGTCGGTAAAAAAAGAAGCGGAATTTGAGATTTCTTTTGACGAGCTGTGTAAAAAAGCCGCAGAACAAGAGATTAAATCCATAGTGGACTGCTATGACGAAAGATTTCTGGCCCCGGAAAGCATGACGGATGAAATAGCTGCGGCCTGTAGTGAAACAGGACAGCCGGTTCCGCAGAATCTGTATGAAACGGCATGTGTGGTCTACAACAGCCTTGCCAGATGTTATGCGGATACAATAAAGGAAATCGAATTGCTGACAGGAGAAAAATATTCCTGCATCAATGTTGTCGGCGGAGGTTCAAATGCCGTATATCTTAACGAACTTACAGCAAAGTATACGGGCCGCAGGGTATATGCGGGACCGTCCGAGGCAACCGCAATCGGAAATATTACGGTGCAGATGCTTGCGGCAAATGAGTTTGACGGCCTTGAGGCCGCGAGACGATGTATTTTTGATTCTTTCGGCGTAAATAAATATGAATGAGTGATTAATGCCCCTCATATACTGTAAAGGAACTTCAATAACTTTCAACGGTATAAAGGGGCATTTTTATGGACAATTTCAGCTTATACAGAGATATCAAGGCAAGGACGGACGGAGAAATCTATATCGGGGTAGTTGGACCTGTCCGCACCGGCAAATCTACTTTCATTAAAAAATTTATGGATATTATGATAATACCGGGAGTTGACAATCCAAATGAAAAAGAACGCATAATCGATGAACTTCCGCAGTCGGCGGCAGGCAGGACCGTTATGACTACCGAACCGAAGTTTATACCGAAGGAAGCTGTGGAAATCAATCTTGGAAGCAATATCCGTGCACGTTTCAGGCTGATTGACTGCGTTGGTTATCTTGTGAAAGGAGCGCAGGGCGTATATGAGGACGATAAGGAGCGGCTTGTAAAAACACCATGGTTCAAGGAGGAAATACCTTTTACGAAAGCTGCGGAATTTGGGACCGGCAAGGTTATTAAAGACCATTCCACAATAGGGATAGTTATCACTACCGACGGTACAATAGGAGACCTTCCGAGGGAGAATTATCTTGAGGCTGAGGAAAAAACAATCGCAGAACTGAAAAAAATCAACAAGCCGTTTGTTGTCATTGTCAATTCCACGGCGCCTTCATCGGAGGATACGGCAAGAATCGTCGAATACATATCACAGAAATACGGCGTGACCGCAATGGCCGTGGACTGTGAAAGGATCACAAAGGATGATATCAATAATATTCTTCTGAAAATACTCTATGAATTTCCGGTGGGAAGCATAGAATTTTATCTGCCGAAATGGGTTGAAATGCTGCCTGCGGACAATGAAATCAAAAACGAAATCATTCAGTGTGCCAAAGCAATACTTGACAATGTTACATATATAAAGGATATAAACGGCGCACTGCCGGAGATGAATTCCAATTGTATCTCCAAGATTAAATTTGAAAATTTTGATTTTAACGAGGGCGTACAGAAAATCAATATATATGTTGATGAAAAATATTATTATGACAATCTGAGCGAGCTTTGCGGTGAACCGATAGCCGATGAATATGAACTGATATCCATGATTCGTTCGCTTTCCGAGATGAAGAAAAAGTACGGCCGTTTTACTGAGGCGGCGGAAGCATCAATGGCCAAGGGATACGGAGTTGTCATGCCGGAAAGAGATGAAATAACGCTCTCCGAACCGGAAGTCATAAAGACGGGGAATAAATACGGAGTGAAGCTTAAAGCTACAAGCCCGTCGGTTCATATGATACGTGTGAATATCGGCACCGAAATATCTCCGATTGTGGGCAGCGAGGAACAGGCTAAGGACCTTATCGGGTATATCAAATCAAGCTCAGAACAAGGAGAAGTCTGGGACACCAATATTTTCGGAAAATCCATAGGGCAGCTTGTGGAGGACGGCATCAAGGGGAAAATACAGATGATTAATGATGACTGTCAGGTAAAGCTTCAGGAAACAATGCAGAAGGTAGTCAACGAAAGCAACGGAGGGCTTGTCTGCCTGATAATATAGAATAATAGAATATAATAGAACAGCAATATAAAACTGACCTCCAAGAATCAGATTTTAATCCGGTTTGGAGGTCAGTTTTTGTGCAGGAATGTTTCCCGGGAAATATACCATAATTTTGCGAAAAATGTATCGACAGACTATAAAAATATTTACATATCATATAATAAGTGATAATATTATTGTAGGAGTTGAGAGGAGTTACGGTAGCATTTATGAAAGTGAATATCATTTCGCCCGGATAATGTGATAAGCATTATTGTATGTGTTAATGATTATTTCTTTCATAATGCACAAGGAGTATAAATAATAATTTGGGGTTTTTTTATGTGTACATAATAAATTTACGATTGAGGCACTTATTTGTACTTGTTTTCAATACTATTTGTGCTGCCAACTGAAAGATGGCGGAGAGGAGATTGCCATGAAAAAAATCATGCCCAAAGCTGCACTTGCAGCGCTTGTTTTAATGTTCTTTGTATCAGGATGTACAAAGAAAAATGCTTCCGATGTTGACGCAAGTACCGTATCTGTGCCGGAAACGGCAACACAAATCGAAGAGATAACGGAAAGCGAAAGCGTGGAGCCGGAGGAATACATGAGCTTAATCGAAAAATACGTTGGCAAACCCGGGACACCGTATAAAGC
>CALWMX010000097.1 GCA_944382105.1 uncultured Butyrivibrio sp. | reverse complement strand
CAAGGAGGATTTCTCGGAAGAGGACGGAATAAGAGCCAGTGAACTTGAGGGCGAATTTGCGGAAATGAACGGCTGGGAGGCCGAATCGGATGCGGCGACGCTTCTCAACGGACTGGGAATAGAAACGGATCTTCACTACAAAATGATGTCGGAGCTTAACGGAAGCCAGAAGGTTAAGGTGCTGCTTGCCAAAGCTCTATTCGGAAACCCTGACATTCTCCTTCTGGATGAGCCTACCAACCATCTTGATTTGGACGCCATCGCGTGGCTTGAGGAATTTTTGATTAATTTTGAAAATACCGTTATTGTGGTGTCGCATGACCGTTATTTTCTTAACAAGGTATGCACGCATATAGCGGATATAGACTATGCAAAAATACAGCTTTATGCCGGAAATTATGATTTCTGGTATGAATCAAGCCAGCTTATGATTAAGCAGATGAAGGAAGCCAATAAGAAGAAAGAAGAAAAAATTAAGGAACTTCAGGAATTTATACAGAGATTCTCAGCCAACGCCTCCAAATCAAAACAGGCCACATCACGAAAGAGGGCGCTGGAAAAAATAGAGCTTGAGGATATCAGGCCGTCAAGCCGTAAGTATCCGTATATTGATTTCAGGCCTTTCAGGGAAATAGGCAATGAGGTTTTGACCGTGGAGGGGCTTACAAAGACCGTTGACGGGGTCAAGGTTCTTGATAATATTTCATTTATTGTAAATCACGACGATAAAATTGCTTTTGTGGGAGCGGATGAGCTTGCCAAGACGACGCTTTTTAAAATTCTGGCAGGTGAGCTTGAGCCTGACGAGGGCAGTTATAAATGGGGAATTACAACTTCGCAGGCGTATTTCCCGAAGGACAATACGGCTGAGTTTGATTGTGAGGATACGATTGTCGAATGGCTCATGCAGTATTCTCCTGAGAAGGATGTAACCTATGTCCGGGGTTTTCTCGGAAGAATGCTTTTTGCAGGAGACGACGGAGTAAAGAAGGTTAAAGTATTATCGGGAGGCGAGAAAGTAAGATGCCTTCTGTCCAAGATGATGATTATGGGAGCGAACGTGCTTATTCTCGACGAACCTACAAATCATCTTGATATGGAATCCATTACGGCACTTAACAACGGGCTCATAAAATTCCCGGGTGTTGCGCTTTTTGCCTGCCACGACCATCAGTTCGTACAGACGACCGCCAACAGAATAATAGAGTTTGTCAACGGCAAATTAATAGATAAAATCACTACCTATGACGAATACCTTGCAAGCGATGAGATGGCGCGTAAGAGACAGGTATATAACACATTTGATGAGGATGAGATATGATAAATACTTTTCACTACAAGGTGAACGGTACTGCGGCCGATTTGGACCGGATTAAAGTTGAGCATGCAGACAGCTACAGCCTTGGAACAAACAAAAAAGCTTCCGGGTGGGAATTTCTGTATGCGTGTGATTCCGATACCATAGGACTTCTGATATTTAAAGCCAAGGACTGCTTGGATGCTTTGTCAGAGGGAAGAAGACCGGAGCCTTTGTACGGCATATATGCGGACAGTACATTTAAAACGGGAGAGGTATTTTCGCTGGCGGTAAAAGGAGTAAGTCTTGACGGTTTAGTATACTGTTATGACGATAACAATGAATGGAAGGCTGATATATACGCAAAGCGGGTTCTTAAGGTTTTGGGAGCCGACGGCGCAGCAATGTATTTTGCAGGCCTTACTGAGAGCTCCTACGATTGGGAGGGAGACGCTCCGTTAAAAATTCCCGCTGAGGAGCTTATAATGTATAAGCTCCATGTAAAAGGATTTACAAAAAACCGTTTTTCCAAAGTTGATAATAAAGGTACATTCTGCGGGCTTGCGGCCAAGATTCCATACCTCAGGGAATTGGGAATCAACGGGGTTGAGCTTATGCCTGCGTATGAGTTCGTGAATACCGGAATCAATCCTAATTACTGGGGTTATGACAGCGGATTTTATATGGCTCCGTGCAGCAGCTACTGCGCATCATACGGGAAACGGGGAGATTATGCAAACGAGTTTAAGGATATGGTCAGGGAATTTCACAAAAACGGTATAGAAGTCTATATGGAAATGTTTTTTCCGAATGATATAGGCGCCGGATTTATAGATGACTGTGTCCGTTACTGGAAAAAAGAGTACCATATTGACGGGGTGCATCTTATATGCGACGAACGTGTGAGAATGGTGTTGGCGAAAGATGTTTTTCTTAAAGATATGAAGCTTTTTTATGCAGACTGGTACAGGGATGACAGAAGCGGAAATCTTTTTGAATATAATAACGGATATCTTGAGTCGGCAAGGCGTATAATAAAAGGTGATGAGGATCAGCTTCAGAGCTTTCTTTATATGATGCGAAAACATCCTAAGCATGCCGCAACCGTTAATTATGTGGCATCCAATGACGGTTTTACGCTCGCCGATTTATATTCCTATGACCGCAAACATAACGAGGCCAACGGGGAAAACAACAAAGACGGCGCAGATTATAATTTAAGCTGGAACTGCGGCGTTGAGGGGCCTACAAAGAAACGCAAGGTAAACGAGCTTCGTATGCTGCTTATGAAAAACGCAGTTACTCTTCTTCTCACAGCGCAGGGAGTGCCGATGATTTATGCGGGAGATGAGTTCGGGAACAGTCAGGGGGGCAATAATAACGCCTATTGTCAGGACAATGACACCGGCTGGGTGGACTGGAGCGCTCTTAACCGTAACCGCAGATTTTATGAATTTGTGAAAGAAATGATAGCCTTCAGAAAAGCGCACGGAAGCCTTCATATGAGCGAGGAGCCGTATCTGACCGATTACAGGTATTACGGACTTCCCGATATGTCATATCACGGCAGCAAAGCATGGTATCCGGAGCTTGAGCATTATAATAGACAGGCGGGGATAATGATTTGCGGAAAATATGCGGATGAGGAAGAAAACATATATATTGCTTTTAATATGCACTGGGAACCGCATGAACTGGCCCTTCCCAATGTGGCGGGACGCCGTTGGAAACCTGTTATAACCACAGGAACGGAGCCTCTTGCGGAGGAAGCCGTTGTAAATGAAAGCAGAATGATTGATGTTCCGCCAAGGACAGTAATTATTCTTGTTGATGAGAAAATATAACGGTATGTTCAGGCGGCGGTGAAGTGATATATCCATGACGTCCGTAAAAAACAGTTGAAATATAAGTGATAATATTATAAAATGGTGTAAGACACATTCTAAGGAGGTATACCAATATATGGTAACAGCAGGTGATTTTAAAAACGGAATTACAATTGAAATGGATAATAATATCTGGCAGATAATTGAATTCCAGCATGTTAAGCCTGGTAAGGGTGCAGCGTTTGTAAGAACCAAGCTGAAAAATATCAAGAGCGGCGGTGTGGTTGAGAAATCCTTCAGGCCTACCGAGAAATTCCAGCTTGCTCATATTGATAAGTCGGCATATATGTATCTTTATAAGGACGGGGATATGTATATATTCATGAATCAGGAAAATTACGAGCAGATTTCGCTCTCTGAGGACAATGTAGGGGACGCTCTTAAATTTGTCAAGGAGAATGATGAGTGCAAGCTCTGCTCATATCAGGGTGAGGTATTTGCTATTGAGCCGCCTATGTTTGCCGAGCTTGAGGTTACGCAGACAGAACCCGGTGTCAAGGGAGATACCGCAACAGGCGCTACAAAGCCTGCAACTGTTGAGACAGGGGCAACGGTTATGGTTCCTCTTTTTGTAAATCTGGGTGATAAGATTAAGATTGATACAAGGACAGGAGAGTATCTTTCAAGAGTTTAATTTCGGCATATATAATTTGCTGTTTTTTGAACGGCTGCAGTCTTTGCGCCGTATAATCAGAGTTTAACCGGTACCGCTCGGTTGTGTGGCCGCTGCGGTGCCGTATCTTTTATCCGGCATGGGCCGGGTAATCGCATAATCTTTTTACGGATTTTTCCGAGTAATACCGATATCTGTTATTTAATATTATAAGCATAATCCTTTGCCTGCCGGGGTTGGAATATATGAAAGGATTATTATGAAGTATACTGAATTTGTGACGGAAGTACATGAGAGAGTACAGAATTTTTACGGAGAAAAATGCATTGTCACCGTGCAGAAAGCATTGAAAAACAATGCGGTGGAGCTTACCGGGCTTGTTATCAAAAAGGCAGGAGAAAACGCAGCACCCGTAATATATCTGGAGGATTTATATCTAAATTTTCTCAAAGGGGAAAAAATTGAAAAAATTGTCAGAGAAATAATCGAGGCGGATGAGCTTGCAAGATTTAATTTCAGATTTTCACTTCCCAAATTGGAGGATGTTAATCAGATAAAAGACAAAATAGTATGCAAAATCATAAATACCTGCAGAAACAGCAATGCCCTGGATGAAATTCCGCACAGGGATATACTCGACTTTTCGTTGGTATACTATTGTATTATTGCGAATGAATTAAATGTAAACGCCACATTTCTTATATACAATCAGCATATGGAAATGTGGGGTATTGACGAACAGGAACTATATGAACTTGCAATGAAAAATACTTTTAAGATACTGCCTCCCAGAATCATTGAAATAGAGCAGCTTCTGCTGGAATTGATAAATGATGAAAACTGTTCGGATGGAACCAGATGCGAAATCAGGGAGCAGCTGGATAAAAGGTGCAGCGTACCAATGTATGTGCTTACCAATACAAACCGGATTTATGGCGCCGTCTGTATGCTGTCAGACAATATCCTAAGGGAATTTGCGGACAGGGAAGGAGACTTTTATATACTGCCAAGCAGCATACATGAGGTTATTCTGATACCCGACAATAACAAAATAAACCGTTTCAGACTAGGTGATATAGTTAAGCATGTTAATGAGACACAGATACCGGCGGAGGAGATACTTTCTGACAGTGTATATTTTTACAGTAATTCTGACAAAAAAATATCGCAACTTAATATAATTAAGTCAGAAGCGGATTATACACAATAAAATTAAGAAAAAATATCATTTTAAAAAATTTCTTGCAGTCATAGTAAAACTTTATTATAATGAAGTACGAATATATGATATTTCAGTAAGGAGGATATTTCAATGTCGTATGTAGATGAAGTCTTAGAACTTGTAGTTGCTAAGAATCCTGCACAGCCTGAATTCCATCAGGCAGCCAAAGAGGTTTTGGAGTCACTTCGTGTTGTTATTGAGGCTAATGAGGAAGAGTACCGCAAGGACGCTCTGCTTGAGAGACTTGTAACGCCGGAGAGAGTAGTTATGTTCCGTGTTCCTTGGGTGGATGATAAGGGACAGGTTCAGGTTAATAACGGTTTCAGAGTACAGTTCAACAGTGCTATAGGACCATATAAGGGAGGCTTGCGTTTCCATCCGTCAGTAAACCTTGGAATTATCAAATTCCTCGGATTTGAGCAGATTTTCAAGAATTCACTTACCGGTCTTCCTATCGGCGGCGGTAAAGGCGGCGCCGATTTTGACCCTAAGGGCAAATCTGACAGAGAGGTTATGGCATTCTGCCAGAGCTTTATGACGGAGCTTTGCAGGCATATCGGTGCAGACACTGACGTTCCTGCAGGAGATATAGGCGTAGGCGGACGTGAAATAGGATTTATGTTCGGTCAGTATAAGAGAATACGCAATCTTTACGAGGGCGTTCTCACAGGTAAAGGACTTACATACGGCGGCTCACTTGCAAGAACCGAGGCTACAGGCTACGGTCTTCTCTATATTACGGAAGAGATGTTAAAATGCAACGGCAAGGATATTGCCGGCAAGACTGTTGCGGTATCCGGAGCAGGAAATGTTGCTATATATGCTATTCAGAAGGCTCATCAGCTTGGAGCTAAGGTTGTTACATGTTCGGATTCCACCGGCTGGATTTATGACCCGGATGGAATTGATGTTGAGCTTCTCAAAGAAGTTAAAGAGGTTAAGAGAGCACGCCTTACAGAGTATGCAGCCAAGAGACCTTCGGCACAGTATCACGAAGGAAAGGGAGTATGGTCTGTCAAGTGTGATATTGCTCTTCCGTGCGCTACACAGAACGAGCTTGATATCGAGGACGCCAAAGCTCTTGTTGCCAACGGTTGTTTTGCGGTAGCAGAGGGAGCCAACATGCCTACAACTCTTGAGGCTACAGAGTATCTTCAGAAGAACGGAGTTCTTTTCTGCCCTGGTAAGGCATCCAACGCAGGCGGCGTTGCTACGTCAGCTCTTGAGATGAGCCAGAATTCAGAGAGACTCAGCTGGACATTTGAGGAGGTTGATTCCAGACTTAAGAATATTATGGTCAACATTTTCCATAGTCTTGATGATGCTTCCAAGAAATATGGCCTTGAAGGCAACTATGTAGCAGGTGCCAACATCGCAGGCTTCCTTAAGGTTGCAGATGCCATGAAGGCACAGGGAATTGTTTAACAGCGAATTTCCAAGTTGATATATGATATGAATAAGTCCCATAAACAAATCAAATCATCGATTTGACCTGTGTTTATGGGACTTTTCTTTTATTATGGGGCGGATAGACCCGGTTGAGTACGTTTCCGTTTCTCAATAGAGAAACGGAAACGGGCAAAATATCAACCATATTGATATGCGGGCTCGCGGTGATTGTTATACAAGGAAATCACCTTTCCATCTATAATTGCGGTGTCCAAGCCACTATGAAAGAAAGCTGTAAAATTCTACGTTGAATTTTGCAGCTTTTTTGCATATAATACATATAAGAAGGAACTATATCAAGTAGGAAAGGAAGTTGATTTTATGCCGAATATATTACCCGTATCAGATTTAAGAAATTATAATGAAGTACTGAAAAATTGTCAGGTTGGAGAACCTGTGTTTTTGACCAAAAATGGTAGAGGCAAGTTTGTGGTTATGGATATTGAGGACTATGAGCGGGAGAAGGCTGAGAAAAAACTGTTGATGAAGCTGCAGGAAGCGGAAGAAGCAGTTAAGGATGAAAGTGCATGGATGAGTTTGGATGAACTGAAGAAATCCGTTAGGGTATAGTCTATGATGAAATTACGGATTAACCCTATTGTAGCAGAGGACTTGAAGAACATTAAGGAGTATATTGCAGAAGATTTGGAAAAGAGTATGTGGAGGTTTACCGGGTTGTGAATCGGTATCAGGATATTACGAAGATATTTCTTTGATGTGAATAGGGTGATTTTATGAACACTCAGCTAATGCTACAAATACAAACGAGACGGGGATGCAGAACAAATATGTTTGATATTAAAAACGGTGAACTGAAAATATCCGTGAGAACCTTTGTGGAATTTCTGTGCAGAAGCGGGGATATAGACAACCGTTTCGGCGGTGTGTCCGACAGGGCGGCAATGGAAGCGGGAAGCAAGGCACACCGAAGAATCCAGAAATCCAGGGGGCCTGAATACCGTTCTGAGGTGCAGTTGGGCATGGAAATTCCCGGAGAGAATTACAGTATATCGATTGAGGGCAGAGCCGACGGGATTTTTCATTCTGAAGACGACACCGTGACGGTAGATGAAATCAAAGGAACATATAAGGATATAAAATATATGTCGGAGCCGGTTTATGTACATAAGGCTCAGGCCATGTGCTACGCTTATTTTTATGGGATAAAATCCGGATTGGAAAAGATTGGCATAAGACTCACTTATGTGAGCCTTGACACGGACAATATTAAATATTTTGAAGAGATTATGGAGACGGAAAAGCTCCGTCAGTGGTTTGAAGGACTTGTGGGAGAGCTTCGCAAATGGGGAGACTATCTCTATCATCATCAGCTTGCAAGAAACCGCTCCATTGAGGGACTGCGTTTTCCTTTTGAATACAGGGAAGGTCAAAGAAAGCTTGCGGTGAGCGTTTATAAGGCCGTAAATACAGGCAGCAGGCTTTTTATTCAGGCGCCCACGGGCGTTGGAAAGACAATATCCACGGTATACCCGTCTGTTATTTCAATCGGCAAAGGTGGGGGAGATAAAATATTTTATCTGACTGCCAAGACAATCACAAGAACCGCGGCGGAAGAAGCCTTTAACCTGTTAAGACAGGGCGGCCTTGATTTTAAGACCATAACCATAACCGCCAAGGAAAAGATATGTTTTTCACTGACCGACACCGGGGCGGAATGCAATCCTGTGGCCTGTCCGTACGCCAAAGGCCATAATGACCGCGTGAATGATGCGGTGTATGATATTATAAATAACGAAACGGCTATCGACAGGCAGAAATTGGAGGAATACGCACTGAAACATAAAGTCTGTCCTTTTGAATTCTGTCTTGATGTGAGCTATTGGATGGACGGTATAATATGTGACTATAATTATGCTTTTGACCCGCATGTGTACCTTAAAAGATTTTTCTCGGACGGGGACGGCGGAGATTATATATTTCTTGTAGACGAGGCCCATAATCTTGTGGAACGCGCAAGGGAAATGTACAGCGCCGCCGTCTATAAGGAGGACTTTCTCAGCATCAAAAAACTTGTTAAGGGCCACAGCGCAAAGCTTGTCAAAGCGATTGACCGCTGCAATGCAAATCTGCTTGTATATAAAAGGGAATGCAGCGGCGATTACATGGTTCTGGAGGATGAAGATGCTTTTGCGTTGAACATGCAGAGGCTGGGCGAGGAATTGACAGTATTTATGGAGGCAAACAGGGACTTCCCATATATGAAGGAGCTGTCGGAATTCTTTTTTGCTGTCAGCCATTATAACGGAATACACGAATGTCTGGACGACAATTACATTATATATACGGAGCATACGGACAAAGGTTTTATGCTTAAGCTTTACTGCGTAAATCCGTCGCACTGCCTTAAGGAAAGACTGGAAAAAGGCCGCGCGGCAATATTTTTTTCGGCTACTCTGCTGCCGGTTAATTATTACAAGGAACTGTTAAGCGGCTGCAGGGAGGATTACGCCATATACGCGCGTTCACCTTTCGATACGGATAAGAGGCTGCTGTTGATAGGCAATGACGTGACCAGCCGTTATACAAGGCGCAACGAAACTGAATATATGAAAATCAAAAATTATATTTGCAGGATAGCAGAGGGCAGAAACGGCAATTATCTTGTATTTTTTCCTTCGTATAAGTATATGGAAGCGGTTTTGGCCTGCTTTGAGGACATGGTAGGGGCGTATGAAATTATTGTCCAGAAGCAGGATATGAATGAGCAGGACAAGGAAGAATTTCTTGCCAGATTTGAAAAGAAAGAAAAAAACGCTGATGTGCTTCTTGGTTTCTGTGTGATGGGAGGCGTTTTTTCAGAGGGGATAGATTTGAAAAACGACCGTCTCATCGGCGCCGTCATTGTGGGAACGGGACTGCCATCCGTAAACACTTCGGGGCAGCTGCTGAGAGAGTATTATGACGCCAGGGAAAACTGCGGGTATGAATATGCATATGTTTATCCGGGCATGAATAAGGTTTTGCAGGCTGCGGGGCGTGTTATCAGGACAAGTGATGACAGGGGCGTTATTGCACTGTTAGATGACAGATTCCTTAACATACGGTACAGAAACCTTTTTCCGGAGGAATGGAACGATTACAAGGTTACCGACTGCAGCAGGGTGGGACAAGAAGTGCTGGATTTTTGGAGTAAATAGGTGTATAATGGCATGGAGCTTATTCTGTGGTGCTTTTGTACCGCAGCAATGAAGGAGTCAGCAATGATAGAAGAGATAGTGTCATTACAGATGCCGGTGGAGGAAAGGCTTGTGGTACGCAAGAACAGGCTCGAACCTGAACATGCCGGCAAAAACATGAAAAGAATATCCATAGTAACAGGAACGCACGGCGATGAACTTAACGGCCAGTACGTATGTTACAAACTTATAGAGAAAATTAAAGCGCACCCGGAGCATCTGTGCGGAATAGTTGACGTATATCCGTCCATCAACCCTTTGGGAATAGATACCGGCAGCCGTGGGATTCCCATGAATGACCTTGATATGAACAGGGTTTTTCCCGGCACGGATTCGGGAGCAATGGCGGAGCATATTGCTTATAAGATAACACAGGATATAATAGGCAGCGATATGTGCGTCGATGTACATTCTTCCAATATATTTATCAAGGAGGTTCCTCAGGTAAGGCTCAGTCCTGAGAATTATGATAAGCTTCTGCCTTATGCCAGACTTATGAATGCCGACATAATATGGGCGTTGTCCGCCTCGGTGTATCTTGAGGCTTCTCTTGCCAACTGCCTGAATATGTTCGGTGTGCCGTCGATAGTCGTTGAGATGGGAGCAGGCTCAAGAATAACCAGAACATATGCGAGACAAACCCTTGACGGTATTTTCAGGCTTATGAAGGAGCTTGGAATATGGTCCGGAAGCGTGGAAGAGGTTAAGGAGCCGATAGTTGCCAATACAGGAGATGTGTCCGCTATACATGCCGGAAGGTCAGGGCTTTTTATACTTGAAGATGCCGAGATAGGCGTGAACATACAAAAAGGATTTAAGATAGGCAAGATAGTCAGCCCTCTTACAGGAGACGTACTTGAGGAAATAATATCTCCTAAGGACGGCTTTCTGTTTACCCTGAGAGAACATCCGGTAGTTTACAAGGGAGCGATAATGGCGAGAGTATGCAAGACAGGCGATAGGGCCGAAACGGCTTTTGCGTCAGTAAAAGGCGGTGAAGCCTATGTATAGGGAAAAATTATATTCGCTGGAAGGAATTTACAGGGAGGAATTCAAAATTACCGGTTTTCGTTTCGGCCACGGTGAAAATTCCGCCTGTATAGTGGGTTCCCTCAGAGGAAATGAATACCAGCAGACATATATATGCTCACAGCTCATAAGGGAACTTAAGAAACTGGAGGAGCACGGACAGATTGCGGGGAACAAATCAATACTTGTCATTCCGTGCCTTAATCAATATGCAACCAATATTGACAGAAGATTCTGGCCGCTTGACGACTCGGATATCAACCGTAAATTCCCGGGGCATATAGCCGGCGATACAACGCAGCAGATTGCGGCCAATATCATGGAAATAATAAAGGGTTACAGCTATGGGATACATCTGACAAGCTTTTATATGCCGGGCAAATTCGTGCCCCATGTGCGTATGATGGAGACGGGCTTTCAGAATCCAAGCCTTGCAAATCTTTTCGGTCTGCCGTTTGTGGTAATCCGTAAGCCAAAGCCTATGGATACCACAACATTGAATTATAACTGGCAGATGGGAGGTACAAGTGCATTTTCGCTGTATACCAACTGCAGCGATTATATTGATGACGTGTCGGCAAAACAGGCTGTGGCGTCAATACTCCGTTTCCTTACGAGAATGGGCATAATCAAATACAATAATCACAGCGGCTATATCGCCGAGGTTATAGACGAGGACAATCTTGTGCCCATACTTTCGGGTGCGGCCGGTTTCTACAAAAGGCTTTTCGAGCCGGGCCGGACCGTATACCGCGGAGATGTAATCGGCGAGATAATAGATACTTACAGCGGTGAAATTTTAGACCGTGTGATATCGCCCACTGAGGGAATGATATTTTTTGCATATACCGGGCCTACGGTAATGGAGGATGCGGTAGTATATAAAGTAATAAGAAGATTGCATGAATAGCAGCAATATAACAACACAAAAAGGAGAAGCCATGAGTAACGTAAAAAGAGTTTATTCCGAGAAAAAACCCGAGTTCGCCGTTAAGGCAAAGGAGCTTGGCGAGGAAATCAGCAGCTATCTTAACATTGATACCGTGACGAATGTCCGCGTGCTTATCAGATATGATATAGAAAATATCACTGATGAGACATACAGGAAAGCCCTTGTGACAGTGTTTTCGGAGCCGCCTGTGGATTTAGTCTATGAGGAGGATTTCCGGCATGGAGACAATGAACATATCTTCGGAGTTGAATATCTGCCGGGGCAGTTTGACCAGAGAGCGGACAGTGCTGTTCAGTGCGTTAAGCTTCTCCGCGAGGATGAGGACGTTGTAATTAAGACGGCCGTGATATATGCAATTGAGGGAAGTCTTACACAGCCGCAGCTCGATAAAATCAAGAGCTTTTGTATTAATCCCGTGGATTCCAGGGAAGCTGACATGGATAAACCCGATACGCTTGTCACGGTTTTCCGGAGCCGGAGGATGTAATTATCTTTGAAGGCTTTAAGGATATGGAGGAAAAAGAGCTTAAGAAGCTTTATGATTCTCTCGGACTTGCAATGACCTTTAAGGATTTTCTCCACATTCAGAACTATTTCGGAAATGAGGAGAAACGTGACCCTTCAATGACGGAAATAAGGGTTCTTGATACATATTGGTCGGACCATTGCCGTCACACAACCTTTTCAACAGAACTGAAAAATATTACATTTGGCGAAGGCTATTACAGAGAACCGATTGAGGCTTCTTTCAACAAATACAAGGATACCTTTAAAGAAATATATGCGGGACGCGACGATAAATTCGTGTGCTTAATGGATATCGCGCTTATGGCCATGAAGAAGCTCAAGAAAGACGGAAAGCTTCAGGATATGGAGGTTTCCGACGAGATTAATGCATGCAGTATTGTGGTTCCGGTTACGATAGACGGAGTGACGGAGGAATGGCTTGTGAACTTTAAGAATGAGACACACAACCATCCTACAGAGATAGAACCTTTCGGTGGTGCGGCTACATGCCTCGGGGGAGCCATCAGGGATCCGCTGTCCGGGCGCACGTATGTGTATCAGGCAATGCGTGTCACGGGAGCTGCCGATCCGACATTGTCGCTTGACAAGACAATGCCGGGAAAGCTTCCTCAGAAGAAAATCGTGCGTGAGGCAGCGCAGGGCTACAGTTCCTACGGTAATCAGATAGGTCTTGCCACCGGCTATGTTAAGGAGATATATCATCCAAACTATGCTGCCAAAAGAATGGAAATAGGAGCCGTTATGGGCGCGGCGCCGAGAAGCGCGGTAATAAGAGGAACATCCGACCCGGGTGATATAATTATTCTTCTCGGAGGAAGAACGGGAAGAGACGGATGCGGCGGAGCTACAGGCTCATCCAAGGCACACACTGAGAAATCAATCGACACCTGCGGTGCTGAGGTTCAGAAGGGTAACGCGCCTACGGAACGTAAAATACAAAGGCTTTTCAGAAGGTCGGAAGTAAGCCGTCTTATCAAAAAATGCAATGATTTCGGCGCGGGAGGCGTATCCGTTGCAATCGGAGAGCTTGCGGACGGGCTTCGGGTATCACTCGATAAGGTACCTAAGAAATATGCCGGACTTGACGGAACAGAGCTTGCCATATCAGAATCCCAGGAAAGGATGGCGGTTGTGGTAGATCCTAAGGATGTGTCGCTTTTCCTTAAGTATGCCAATGAGGAGAACCTTGAGGCAGTGGAGGTTGCGGTTGTAACTGAGGAAAAGAGGCTTATACTTGAGTGGCGCGGCAAGGAAATTGTCAATATAAGCAGAGCTTTTCTGAATACAAACGGCGCTCATCAGGAAACGGATGTTGTTGTAAATATTCCGGATGAGAAAGAGAATCTCTTTAAAGCTCCTGTTGTTAAAGATGTTAAAAAAGCATGGCTTGAAACACTTTCGGATTTGAATGTATGCTCGCAGAAAGGGCTTGTGGAGATGTTTGACGGCTCAATCGGAGCGGCTTCGGTATTTATGCCATACGGCGGAAAATACCAGCTTACTGAAGTTCAGACTATGGTTGCAAAGCTTCCTGTGCTTGAGGGCAGTACGGATTTTGTTACAATGATGAGCTATGGCTTTGACCCGTATCTGTCATCATGGAGCGCATATCACGGCGCGATTTACGCCGTAGTTGAATCCATGGCCAAAATTGTCTGTGCCGGAGGTGATTTCACCAAGATAAGATTTACGTTCCAGGAATATTTCAGAAGAATGACGGAAGATACGTCAAGATGGGGAGAGCCGATGAAGGCGCTCTTAGGTGCATTTGACGCGCAGATGGGCTTTGGGCTTCCTTCAATCGGAGGCAAGGACAGTATGTCCGGTACGTTTAATGACATGGATGTTCCTAATACGCTTGTATCGTTTGCGGTTGACACCGGAAGCTATAAGGATGTCATAACGCCTGAGCTTAAGAAAGCGGGCAATAAGCTTGTCCTTTTTGAGATAGAGAGAGATAAGTATGACCTTCCGGTATATCATCAGGTTGCCCGGCTTTACAGTGCAGTTGCAAAAGCCATCGCGGACAAGGCGGTTGTCAGCGCCTATACGCTTGATGCCAAAGGCATTGCCCCTGCGGTGAGCAAGATGGCATTCGGAAATATGCTTGGGGTAAAAATTGATGCCGGTTTTGACTCCAGCGAGTTTTTTGCCCCTAAGTTGGGATGTATAGTGGCAGAGGCAGACCCGGGGCTTCTTGAAAAAATCGGATGTGCATATACTGTAATAGGAGAGGTTACGGATGACGGGGCATTTACCTATGGAGATGTCAAAATAAGTCTTGAGGAAGCAGTAGACGCATGGAAAAAACCTCTTGAAAAAGTGTTCCCTACAATTGCCGTCAAGGGAGGAACGAAGCTTAATACTGCTGTTTACAAAGCGGACAGCATATATGTATGTAAGAATAAGGTGGCGAAGCCTACAGTATTTATTCCGGTATTTCCGGGAACGAACTGTGAGTATGACAGCACCAAGGCCTTTGAGAAAGCAGGGGCCAACGTGGTTACCAAGGTATTCAAAAATCTTACTGCAGAGGATATAAGGGACTCTGTTGATGAGTTTGTAAAAGCTATAAATCAGGCGCAGATTATAATGTTTCCGGGCGGATTTTCAGCAGGAGACGAGCCTGAGGGTTCGGCTAAGTTTTTTGCCACGGCGTTCCGCAACGCAAAGATTAAAGAAGCCGTTGACAAGCTTCTCGGAGAAAGAGACGGTCTTGCCCTTGGTATTTGCAACGGTTTTCAGGCACTCATTAAGCTTGGTCTTGTGCCTTACGGTAAAATCACGGAGCAGAAGCCGGATTCACCTACGCTTACAATGAATACTATCGGACGTCATGTGTCCAAAATGGTATATACCAAGGTGGTGTCGAATAAATCACCGTGGCTTGCCGGAGCGGAGCTTGGAGGAGTATATGTAACGCCTGCGTCACATGGAGAGGGCCGTTTTGTTGCCGGTGAGCAATGGCTTGACAGGCTCTTTGCAGAAGGAATGGTTGCAACGCAGTATGTGGACATGAACGGCAATCCGACTATGGATGAGGAGTGGAACGTAAACGGCTCCTACAGAGCAATAGAGGGTATAACAAGCCCTGACGGAAGAGTATTCGGCAAGATGGCACATGTTGAGCGTAAAGGCGAAGCGGTAGCTGTGAATATTTACGGTGAGCAGGATATGAAAGTATTCGAATCGGGCGTTAAATATTTTAAATAGCGGCCGGATAATGAATTTGAAAGGCAGATAATATGGCAGTTAATGAAGACAGAACCGAGAAGCAAAATATTCTTGTATCAGGAAAATACATGGAAGAGCAGAATATGACGCCTAAGGAACTTAAAAAAAGAAGAAAGCAAGAGAAAAAAGAAGCCAAAAGGGTTAAAGAAGCTAATAAAACCACTTTTCAGATAGTTATGGAATATGTAAGAGTAATACTTATCGGAGCGGTAATAGCATTTCTGCTTTGCAGATTTGTTATTGTCAATGCCGAGGTACCTACCGCATCTATGGTTCCCACCATCAACGTACATGACAGGATGATTGGATTAAGGCTGACATATTATTTTTCAGACCCGCAGCGCGGCGATGTGGCAATATTTAAGTGCCCTGCCGAAGGGGAGGAGTACGATAAGCTGTATGTGAAGCGTGTAATAGGACTTCCGGGAGAGACCGTGACAATCGATGCGGGTCAGGTCATAATAACAACCGCGGACGGAGATACTTTTTATCTTGAAGAAGATTATCTCAATGAAGTGCCCAGGGCTGAGCTTAATGTAAATAACCAGGTATACACTCTGGGAGACGACGAATATTTTATGATGGGTGATAACCGAAATAATTCAATCGATTCCAGATACTGGGGAAACGTAAGCCGTGACAGGTTTGTGGCAAAGGTATTGTTCAAATACTGGAGAGGATTTGAAACCATAAAATAAACCTGTCCGGCATACTTGGAACGAATGGTCAGCGTACATCGGCTTCAAAGAACAGCGCTATAGTGCCGGGACCTGAATGCGAGCCGATTGTCGGACATATTTCATTAATAATTACTTCCTTGGCACAGGTCCTGTTTTTGACAAGCGAAGCTACAAATTCTGCATCCTCAAGGCTGTCGCCGTGGCTTATCATGACAACGTCGTTGTTCCTGTTTCCCATGGTGGCGGCCATTTTGTCAACCAGCGCCGTGAGAGATTTTTTACGCCCGCGTGTTTTGCCAACTGCTATAAGACGACCCTCGTTGTCTACGTGAAGCAAAGGCTTAATCCCTACTATGGTTCCGATAATTGCCGTTGCTTTTGAAACCCTGCCGCCTCTGTGAAGATGAAATAAATCATCCACGGTGAACTGGTGGGATATATTAAGCTTGATTCCTTCCACGTATGAAACTACCTCGTCATATGTGTGTCCTTCATTCATGTAACTTATGGCTTTGTGTACGAGAAGCCCTTCGCCCAGAGAAGCACAAAGCGAGTCTATGACTGTTATGCGGCTGCCTGGATGAGCTTCCATTACCTCCGCAGCTGCAACTGACATATTCTGGCATGAGCTGCTGAGCGCAGATGAGAAAGCTATATGGATAATGTCGAAGCCTTCGATGATTCTTTTCTCAAAAATCTCTTTTGAGATTTCGGGATTGGACGCCATGGTAGTAGGCATTTCACCTTCGCGCATACGTTTATAAAATTCTGCGGGGGTGATATTGGTATCTCCTCCGTATATTTCATCGTCCCCGAAACGGTAATATAGCGGATGGATATCAATATTGTTTGCTTTACAGTAATCCTCCGGCAAATCACAGGTAGTGTCCGATGTTATTAAAAACTTATTCATTATTTTCCCTCCGGTTGACTTATTGTTATATATTAATTTTATCACAATTCAGAAAAAAATACAATTATGCAGCCGTTGTATATATTTTTTTGTAAAAGACGGAAATATTTATAAAGGATGCGAAAAAACTCCTTGACATATGGTTTTTATGATGATATATTATAGAAGTTGTAAAAAGAAGAAGGGTATCCGCCCTCACCTTGGCGCAGTCAGGCGACCCGGGTTTTAATACAGTATTGTTCAGCGGCATATTTATTATGTTGCCCGGAAACAGATGTATTCAGGCGGATAGTTTTCTATCCGCATATTTTTTTTGGAGGTACACTACCATTAGCGACTTAATGATTAATGAACAAATCAGAGACAAAGAGGTTCGCGTTATCGGCGAGAACGGTGAGATGATTGGCATTATGTCTTCCAGAGATGCAATGAAGCTTGCCAGGGAAGCCGACCTTGACCTTGTGAAAATTGCACCGACTGCAAAACCGCCCGTGTGTAAGATAGTGGATTACGGCAAATACAGATACGAGCAGTCGCGTAAAGAAAAAGAAGCCAGGAAAAAACAGAAAATTGTTGAACTTAAGGAAGTACGTTTATCTCCGAATATTGAGGACAACGACCTTAACACCAAGATAAGTGCAGCAAGAAAGTTCCTTGAGAAGGGTAATAAGGTTAAAATTACGCTGAGATTCAGGGGACGTGAGATGGCGCATATGGCGACAAGCAAGCACATTCTTGATGACTTTGCCAAGGCGCTTGAGGATTGTGCGGTTATCGAAAAGCCTGCAAAGGTTGAAGGCAGAAGCATGGCAATGGTTTTAGCTGAAAAACGTTAAAATATTATTTGAACAATTTTAAGGAGGATTTTTTATCATGCCAAAAATGAAGACAAGCAGAGCTGCTGCGAAGCGTTTTAAAAAGACAGGAACAGGCCAGTTAAAGAGAATGAAGGCTTATAAGAATCATATTCTTACAAAGAAAACAACAAAGAGAAAGAGAAACCTCAGAAAAGCTGCTCTTGTTGACAGCACTAATGTAAAGAATATGAAGAAGATTTTACCATATATTTAATGGGCATTGTAAGGAGGATGACATAAAATGGCAAGAGTTAAAGGCGGATTAAACGCGAAAAAGAAACATAACAGAGTTCTTAAGCTGGCTAAAGGCTACAGAGGAGCGCGTTCAAAACAGTATAGAGTTGCAAAACAGTCCGTAATGAGGGCTTTGACATCTGCATATGCGGGCAGAAAGCAGAGAAAGAGACAGATGAGGCAGCTTTGGATTGCCAGAATCAACGCTGCAGCAAGAATGAACGGGCTTTCATACAGCAAGTTCATGTTCGGTCTTAAGAATGCCGGAGTTGAGATGAACAGAAAGATGCTTGCGGAAATTGCCGTCAATGATGCCGCAGCATTTACAAAGCTGGCAGAAACTGCAAAAGCAAGCATTTAATTGCGATAATATATGTATTAAACGGCTGTCGGATAAACGACAGCCGTTTTTTAACAGAAAATTATAACGAATCTAAGATTTTTGATATTTAAGACATGATTTTCTCCGTGATATAATTTGAATATCGTAAAGCTTACCAAAAACCGCGGGATGTAAGCATAACAAATTTTAAAGGAGAAGAATGAAATGGTAAAACTCATAAAAAAGGCTGCCGTATGCATGGCAGCGTTTGCAGTAGCCGCAGCCGGAATTTTTGCCGGAAATGCAGCAGATGTAAAGGCGGCTGAACCGGTGGACACTACATTACATATTTCCGTAAACGGTGCTCCGGAGGGAACCGACCAAATCGCTATTAACATGTGGGGAGGCGCATGGGTAGATACCGATGATTATCCAAATCTTAAAGAGGTCACATCAGCTCTTACGGCATGGGGCTGGGGCGATACTTGGGCAGGAAATATTGATATGACACAGGATGCGGACGGAATGTATACCTGTACAATCAAGTATGATGCCGACCAGTTCGCTTCAAACGGAGATAATTACGGTATCCAGATATTCATGTACGGAGCTGAAAATGCGGCTGTTGCTGCATCATATAATCCGACGGAGTTTTATGGTCTGCTTGCATCGGAAACAACTGATGTGTATGCGATTGTTGATTATACAAATGCCTCAGGTGCAGACGGAGCAACCGTAGTATTTCAGACAACGGCCCCTTCTGTTGACGACGGAAATGATGACGGAACTTCGGACGATACACAGACCGATGACGGAACTTCAGATGACACACAGACCGATGACGGAACCTCGGATGACACACAGACCGACGACGGAACCGTAGATGATACACAGACCGGAGACAGTGATACGGAAGCCGGAGACGGTTCTGCGCTGATTGCGGTTTTTGCAGCAGCAGCTGCCGCAGCCGCAACGATAGCTGCATCAAGGAAGAAAACAGCAGAAAACTAGTCTAAACAATACCATATAAAATCACATGAAAGGGAGCTGCATGCCAAACCGGTGTGCTGTTCCTTTTCGATTATTGGGAAGATGTGTTATTATGGTTCGATTTAGGATAGGGTTTATATATATCTGTGCGGTTAATCAAATAGTCAACGCTTGTATCATGAAAATCCGCAAGTAAGGATAATATCTCAATGGGAATTGCCCGCTCATCATTTTCATATCTTGAATAAGTTCGCTGGGAAATATTTAATATTTTTGCAATATCTGTCTGAGTTAAATCTTTGTCTTCTCTCAGATTCCTGATTCTTTCATATAGCATAATCCATTTCCTCCTATATATGTAACATAACCTAGACTAATATGGTCTATTGACTTTTAGACCAAAATGGTCTGAATTTATATATGATTTACAGGTGATTTTTCAATACCGGCTACTGACAAAAAGAAATGTTTTGTGAGAAATGGAATGGTAAAAATTATGAACAAAAGATTTTCCTTACTTATGTTATTGATTTTCTGTGCGTTATTTTTATTTTCATGCGGGAAAAAAACGTCGACAGTTTATTTTCTTACGGAATATAAAGTGGAAGAGTATTGCGGAAACCGTTTTATAGTTTCAAAACCGGATTGTATGATCTATGGTGTTCTTGATATTGAAGGGAATGAAATTATTCCAGTTATATATAATGAAATAAAATTGCTGCACGGAAAAGGCAGGGCGGCGGAATTAACCGGCACACGGTATTTCAAGGCAAAATATAAAAATACATACATAATTTTCGATTACGACGGAAATATTGTATGCTTTTTGGGAAGCTGAGTATCCATTTTATGAATGCAGACGGAAAGTAATTTATTGGAGAAATTCCCAATTACTTATTGCAATATTCAAAGTTATGTGATATCATTACTTCTGTTGAAAATATTCCCTGATAGCTCAATGGTAGAGCACTCGGCTGTTAACCGAGTTGTTGCAGGTTCGAGCCCTGCTCGGGGAGCTCATTTATAATTGAAAGTCCTTGTATCAGGACTTTCAGCTTTTAAAAAGGCAAAAGAATATTTTACAATGTTCACGGCCTTTTTTTGTACGCAAATAAAGAATGGAAAGAAAGTAAAATGTTAGGAAAATACAAATTTAACGTTCAGGAATGTAAGAAAATAAGAGTTATTATTGATACGGATGCCGCCTGTGAAGCGGACGATCAGTACGCAATTGTTCATGCGTTGCTTACTCCAAGATTTCGGATAAAGGGGCTGGTTGCAGAGCAATTTTCCAGTGAGGCAGGAGAAGATTCTGTTGATAAGAGCTATGCGGAGATAAAGAAAATACTTAAATTGATGGATATAAGTGATTTACCGGTGCTGTATGGCATTAATGCTCCATTAAAGGATGAAAATGATATCCCGGAATCGGAAGGAGCCGATTTTATAATAAATGAAGCTCTCAGAAATGATGAAGCTCCTCTTTTTGTATTATGTCAGGGAGCTCTTACAAATGTTGCGGCGGCAATAAACAAGGAGCCTCAAATTATTGACAGGTTTACCTGTATATGGATTGGTGGAGGAATTTATCCAAAGGGAGGCTGGGAATTTAATCTCAATAACGATTTTCATGCTGCGAATGTGGTTTTCAAATCAGGAGTGGATTTATGGCAGGTGCCGATGGACGCATATACCAGAATGCAGGTAAGTTACGCAGAATTGCAGACGAAAGTAAGGCCATACGGAAAAATAGGCAGATATCTTTTTGATGAGATGCAGGATCTTGGCATGAAGGCATCGTGGATATGCGGTGAGTGCTGGGGATTAGGTGATTCTCCTGCAGTGGGTCTCGCCCTTAATCCGGGCTGCGGACGTTATAATATGAGGAAGGCTCCGATTGTTAATCAAAAGTGTGAATATATAGGTGAAAATGAAAATATGATACGTGTTTATCATGAGATAGATTCAAGATTTATATTGGAAGATTTTTTTGCGAAAATGAAAATAGTTTACGGCTGATGCATAATGTTATTTTTTTTCACGGTCGAAAAAAAGCAATGACTATACTTGTTGTTAAGTACGGTCATTGCTTTTTTGCGAGATACTGTCAGTTGCCCTTGCTGCTGAGCGGATTGTGTCTCTCCTCAAAAAACATATTGTTGTCAGGAACAGGTTTGTTGTTTTCGGAATAGCGGCTTGTCTGCCTGATTCCGTACACGTCGCACTCGTTTTTGATAACGTTGGCAGCGGTTTCCTTGGAGTGTTCTGACAAAGATTTCTTATTGGCGGTATTTGGTTTATTGTTCATATGTCACCTCTTGATAAATTAATATACAATCACCCGCAGGCGGATTATGCCTGTCATCATATGATTAATATTATTATGGAAGAAACCATTTTAATTATTCTGAAAAAAATTAAAAAATATTGTTGACAAATGAAATAGCAAGTGATATTTTAAGATTAGCTCAAGTGTTAGCACTCTAACGAGTTGAGTGCTAACAAGACAAAAGCTCCATCCGGAGGTTATGTTATGGAAATGGATGAGAGAAAAATCAAAATACTCAAGGCGGTTATTCGTAACTATCTTGAAACGGGAGAACCGGTAGGTTCAAGAACCATATCAAAATATACGGACCTGAACTTAAGCTCTGCCACCATCCGTAATGAGATGGCGGATTTGGAGGAAATGGGATATATTTTACAGCCCCATACTTCGGCAGGACGTATTCCGTCTGATGCAGGCTACAGGTTCTATGTAGACAATATGATGCGGGAACAACAGGAGAAGCTTGACAAGCGTGAAAATGAGCTTAATAAGAAAGAAGAGCTGCTGTTGGAGAAGGTTGACAGAGTGGAGGATTTGCTTAAAAATGTGGCAAAGACGCTTGCTGTCAATACAAATTACGCAACAATGGTTGCCGCGCCTCATAAGAATGGGAGAACCATAAAGTTTATACAGATATCCCAGATTGAAAAAGGCAAGATTCTTGCGGTTATAGTTCTTGAGGGCAATGTCATCAAAAATACGATTATCGAAAACCTTACCGATATTGACACGGAAGACTGTCTTAAGCTTAATATAATGCTTAACAGCACGGTTGCAGGTCTGGCTTTGGAGGAAATTAATCTTGCAATTATTTCCAGACTGACGGCTCAGGCAGGAGAGTATGGGATGCTTATAAGAGACATTCTTGATGCGATTGCCGCCGCGGCAGCAAGTGAGGATGACATTCAGATATATACGAGCGGAGCAACCAATATATTCAAATATCCTGAGCTCAGTGATAATACAAAAGCAAGCAAACTGATATATACGCTGGAAGAGAAAAAAATGCTTGCCAATCTTGTGACGGATTCGCTTGATAAGGATTCTGACGGAGACATCAAAGTATACATAGGCGAGGAAACACCTGTGGAAAGCATGAAGGACTGCAGCGTAGTCACAGCGACCTATGAGCTTGAAGATGGCGCCAAGGGAACACTTGGAATAATCGGCCCTAAGCGGATGGATTATGAGAAAGTCGTTGAAACTATTAAAAATATAAAAACGCAGCTGAATGATGCGTTTAAACACTAGAAAGGTGGCGATGATTTTGGCAGATAAAGAAAAAGATATTGAATTGGAACAGGAAACGGCAGCGGATGAGGCTGCTCAGGAAGAAACGTCAGATGAGGTTTCAGAGGCATCCGGTGAACAAACGGAGGAAAAACCGGACGAAAACCGGGATGCCACGGAAGAAAGCGGTGACAGCGATGATAAAAAAGGATTCTTTAAGAAGAAAGATAAGAAGGATAAAAAAGACCTTCAGATAGAGGAATTAACAGATAAGTATAAAAGGACCATGGCGGAGTTCGATAATTTCAGGAAACGCACGGAGAAAGAAAAATCGGTAATGTACGAAATCGGAGCGAGAGATATTATTGAAAAGATTCTGCCGGTGGTTGACAACTTTGAGAGAGGTCTTATGTCCATACCTGATGAGGACAGGGAAAGCCCGGTTGCAGACGGTATGGATAAGATATATAAACAACTTACCAAGATGCTTGAAGATGCAGGCGTCAAGGAAATAGAGGCCCAGGGGGCTGAGTTTGACCCGGCTTTCCACAACGCGGTAATGCATGTGGAGGATGACAGTCTCGGGGAAAATGTTGTGGCAGAGGTGCTGCAGAAAGGTTATATTTACAGAGATACGGTAGTACGTCACAGCATGGTTAAAGTAGCTAACTGACTAATCCAGAATAATTTATAGAAGGAGATAATTATTATGAGTAAGATTATTGGTATTGACTTAGGAACGACTAATAGCTGCGTAGCGGTTATGGAAGGCGGTAAGCCGGTAGTAATCGCCAATACGGAGGGCGTAAGGACTACCCCATCGGTAGTAGCATTTACAAAAAACGGAGAAAGACTTGTAGGTGAGCCGGCAAAACGTCAGGCGGTAACAAATGCGGATAAGACGATTTCATCAATCAAGAGACATATGGGCTCGGATTATAAAGTAACAATTGATGACAAGAAGTACACTCCGCAGGAAATATCAGCAATGATACTTCAGAAACTTAAATCGGATGCGGAAAGCTATCTGGGCGAAACTGTATCAGAGGCGGTAATTACGGTTCCTGCTTATTTCAACGATGCACAGCGTCAGGCCACCAAGGATGCAGGTAAAATTGCAGGTCTTGATGTTAAACGTATCATCAACGAGCCGACTGCTGCGGCTCTTGCATACGGACTGGATAATGAGAAAGAGCAGAAAGTTATGGTATATGACCTCGGCGGCGGAACTTTTGATGTTTCAATCATCGAAATCGGTGATGGCGTAATTGAGGTCCTTTCTACAAACGGTGATACGAGACTGGGAGGAGATGATTTCGACCAGAAGATTATCAACTGGATGATAGATGAGTTCAAAAAAGCTGAAGGAGTTGACCTTTCAACGGATAAAATGGCGCTGCAGAGACTGAAAGAAGCTGCGGAGAAAGCTAAGAAAGAGCTTTCAAGCGCAACGACGACCAATATCAATCTTCCGTTTATCACGGCAACGTCTGAGGGACCTAAGCATTTTGATATGAACCTTACAAGAGCTAAATTTGAGGAACTTGTAAGCGACCTCGTTGAGAGAACCGCAATACCTGTACAGAACGCGATGAAGGACGCAGGGCTTAATTACTCGGATATATCAAAGGTTCTCCTTGTAGGTGGTTCGACCCGTGTGCCTTGTGTACAGGAGAAGGTAAAGCAGCTTACGGGAAAAGAGCCTAACAAGTCCCTTAACCCTGATGAGTGTGTGGCAATAGGAGCATCTATACAGGGCGGTAAGCTTGCCGGAGATGCAGGCGCGGGCGACATCCTTCTTCTCGATGTAACACCGCTTTCGCTTTCAATCGAGACAATGGGCGGCATAGCTACAAAGCTCATAGAGAGGAATACCACAATCCCGACCAAGAAGAGTCAGGTATTCTCAACGGCGGCGGATAACCAGACCGCAGTTGATATCAATGTCCTCCAGGGAGAAAGACAATTTGCCAAGGACAATAAATCGCTTGGACAGTTCAGACTTGACGGTATCCCTCCTGCAAGAAGAGGCGTTCCTCAGATTGAGGTTACATTTGATATTGATGCCAACGGTATCGTTAATGTATCTGCCAAAGATTTGGGAACCGGCAAGGAACAGCATATAACAATTACCTCAGGCTCCAATATGTCCGAGGCGGATATTGAAAAAGCAGTTAAAGAGGCTGCCGAGTTCGAGGCTCAGGATAAGAAACGTAAGGAAGGAATTGAAGCACGCAATGAGGCGGATTCAATGGTATTCCAGACCCAGAAGGCTCTTGATGAGGTCGGCGACAAGGTAAGCGCAAGCGAGAAGGAAACTGTCGAAGCAGATCTTAATGCGCTGAAGGCTGTGATTGACAGAACGACTCCTGACAACATGTCAGATTCCGATGTGGATGAAATAAAGGCGGCCAAAGAGAAACTCATGAACAGCGCACAGGCACTTTTCGCTAAGCTTTATGAACAGAATCAGGCGGGCGCAGGACCTGACATGGGAGGAGCGCAGACAGCAGAGGAAGCCGGATATACTAAGGATGACAATGTCGTTGACGGCGACTACAGAGAAGTGTAAAATATAACGGATGCTTACAGCTTTGTAAATCTTGATTTATCAGAGTGAGGGGTAGAGATATTCCTCACTCTTACGATATTATATCTTGGAGGATTTTAAATTATGGCAGATAAAAGAGACTATTATGAAGTCTTAGGAGTGCCAAGGGACGCAGATGATGCGGCGCTTAAGAAAGCATACCGTGTGCTTGCCAAGAAATACCATCCTGACACTAATCCGGGTGATAAGGATGCTGAAGCTAAGTTCAAGGAAGCTTCTGAGGCATATGCGGTGTTGAGCGACCCGCAGAAAAGGCAGCAATATGACCAGTTCGGACATGCGGCCTTTGAGAACGGAGGCGGTCCCGGAGGAGCCGGGGGCTTCGATTTCAGTGATATGGGAGACATATTCGGAGATATATTCGGTGATTTGTTTGGCGGAGGAAGCAGAAGAAGGGCCGGAAACGGTCCGATGCGGGGCGCCAATGTACGCGTAAGCGTCAGAGTCACTTTTGAAGAGGCTGTTTTCGGCTGCGAAAAGGAGCTGGAGCTTACCCTTAAGGACCCTTGCCCTACATGCGGCGGAAGCGGTGCAAAACCTGGAACCAGTCCTGTAACCTGTACGAAATGCGGAGGCAAAGGACAGGTCACATATACACAGCAATCCCTGTTCGGAATGGTGCGCAATGTTCAGACATGCCCCGAATGTAACGGCAAGGGTAAAATCATTAAAGACAGATGCAGCGCATGCTATGGTACAGGATTTGTGTCCAACCGCAAAAAAATTCAGGTATCTATTCCTGCCGGAATTGACGACGGTCAGAGCATCAGAATACGAGGAAAAGGTGAACCGGGAGAAAACGGAGGAGAGAGAGGAGACCTTCTTGTTGAGGTTGCAGTATCACGTTCGCCGATTTTCCAGAGGCAGGACACCACAATATATTCCACGGTGCCTATAAGCTTTACGGATGCAGCGCTTGGCAACACAATAAGAATTAAAACCGTTGACGGTGAAGTTGAGTATGATGTAAAGCCCGGAACACAGACTGATACCAAGGTAAGGCTTAAAGGTAAGGGAGTGCCTTCAATCCGCAACAGCCAGATAAGAGGCGACCATTACGTAACGCTTGTTGTTACGGTACCGGAGCATCTTAACGATGCACAGCGGGAAGCGCTTATTGCTTTTGAGGCAGCCATGAACAATGGGGTCAAACGCGAGGATAAGAAGAGAAGAAAAGGACTGTTTAAATAAACAGTCCTTAAATATCACTAAGGACTGATGACATGACGTTGAATAATGCTAAAAAAGGCTGTAAATACAGTATAACCGATATAACTGCAGACGAAAAAATAATGAAAAGGCTTGAGGCTCTTGGGTTTATCAGGGGCACTTCGATAACGGTTCTCAACAAAAAGAAATACGGTGCCGTCATAATTAAAGTGAGGGGCACAAGAATGGCATTGGGCAAAGCGATAACGCAGGGCATCGCGGTAACGGAGGCATCGTATGAAGGATAAAAATATAATCAGAGTAGGATTTATAGGCAATCCCAACTGTGGAAAAACAACGCTTTTTAACGCTTATACGGGAGCTAATCTCAAAGTGGCAAACTGGCCGGGAGTCACTGTGGAGAAAAAAGAAGGAAATATAGATTACCACGGACACAGCATTAATCTGATAGATTTGCCCGGAATTTACAGTTTGACGTCATATTCTATAGAGGAAAAGGTTTCAAGACAGTGCATAATGGATGACGAGGTTGACGTTCTTGTCAATGTAGTGGACGCGTCATCCCTTGAGAGAAATCTTTATCTGACGCTGCAGCTTCTCGAACTAGGAAAGCCGGTTGTGCTTGCACTCAATATGATGGATGTTGTAGAGGAAAGAGGAATGGAGATAGACCTGCACCGGCTTCCTGAAATGCTGGGAGATATTCCAGTGGTGCCGGTTTCTGCCAGAAAGCGCACCGGACTTGACGTGCTTATGCATGCGGTTGTGCATCATTTTGAGGAAATGCATGTAGCCGACATAATGAGATATGATGCACATATTGAAGATATGATTGACAGGCTTGAACAAAATATAGCAAAGCAGGACCCTGCTGCCCAAAATCTGAGATGGAGAGCGGTAAAATTATTGGAGAAGGATGACGAGGTATGTGCGCTGTATCCGGCTATATACAGCGAAATCGTCGACAGGGATTATTCGGAGGATATAATTAAGGCAAAATATGATTACATAGACGAGATAGCAGAGGAAACACTTTTTAACAAGGATAAAAAATCGGCAAATACCGATAAAGTGGACAGGATTCTCACTCACAGATTTTGGGGGATTCCGATTTTTCTTGTTATAATGGCACTTGTATTTTTCCTGACGTTTACGGTGGGCGACGCAATAAAAGGTCTTTTTGAGATAGGTATAGGATGGTTTTCGGATGCAGTATTTAAAGGACTTTCGGCGATTCATGCTGCCGATTGGCTTGTATCGCTTATAGTTGACGGAATTATTGCAGGTGTTGGAGGAATACTTACATTTCTGCCCAATATTTTTATACTGTTTCTTGCGCTTGCCTTTCTGGAGGACAGCGGATATATGTCAAGAGTTGCATATGTCATGGATGGAATAATGGGCAAGGTTGGAGTGTCGGGAAAGGGTTTTCTTCCTATGATACTGGGATTTGGATGTACCGTTCCTGCAGTAATGGCGTCAAGGACTCTTGAGAATGAGAGCGACAGACGCAGGATTATTATGTGTACGCCTTTCATGTCCTGTTCCGCAAGACTGCCTGTTTATATACTTTTTTCGGAAATGTTTTTTCCGAAATATGCAATGCTTGTCAGTTTTTCGCTGTACATATTAGGAGTGGTTGTTGCCATACTGATGGCGCTTATACTCAATCTTTTTGACAGACATAAGGGAGGAAATACGCTTTTGATAGAGCTTCCTGAATACAAAACGCCCAATGCCAGGACAATTGCCGTTTATGTCTGGGAGAAGGTCAAGGATTATCTCACCAAAGCGGGAACAACTATTTTTATCGCATCGATAGTGATATGGATTGTTCTGAACTTTGGCCCTCGCGGAATGACTTTGGATGTATCGCAAAGCTTTGGCGCAATAATCGGAAAGTGGCTCGTCCCGGTGCTCAGACCAGCCGGGTTAGGTATGTGGCAGATTGCGGTAGCGCTCATTTCAGGAATATCAGCCAAGGAAGTTGTGGTGTCAAGTATGTCCGTACTGTTCGGAGTGGGCAACGCAGCCTCCGCCGAGGGTATGACGCAGTTTGCGTCCATACTGGGTTCATACGGTTTTGGGGCGGTAAATGCTTATGCATTTATGGTTTTCTGTCTTTTGTATACGCCATGCGTGGCCACTCTTGCCACAATTCGCAAGGAGACACATTCCGTATGGTTTACCGTAAGGACATTGCTGCTGCAGCTTGTCATAGCATGGCTTGCGGCGGTTATTGTGTACCAGATTGGAAGCAGAATTTTCTAGGAGTAATTAATGCAATTCAACAATTCTCAAATGCAGGCGGTAAAGCATGGGGATGGCCCCATGCTTGTCATCGCAGGGCCCGGTTCGGGCAAAACTACGGTTCTCACCGCAAGAATCCATAATCTTATCAATAAATATTCAGTTAATCCGGCCAATATTCTTGTAATCACATTTACAAAAGCTGCTGCGGAAGAAATGAAATCACGATTTAACAATTTGGAGGGGCGTAATACAGGCGTTACCTTCGGTACGTTTCACGCGGTATTTTTCACAATACTTAAGGCGGCATATAATTATTCCGTTGACAGCATTATAAAAGAGGACGAAAAAGTCCGGATTATAAGACAGGCGGTTGACCGCAGCAGCCTTGAGCCTAATGATATCAATGAGCTTGTGAATAATATTATGGGAGAAATCAGCAGGGTCAAGACGGAGGCCATAGATATCGATGCATATTATTCCGCATCGTGTCCTGAGGAGGAATTCAGAGGAATATATAAATATTATATTCGTTCCCTGAAAAATGCAGGACGTATAGATTTCGACGATATGCTGCTGTACTGTCATGAATTGCTCACCGCCAGAAGGGATATTCTTGAAAAATGGCAGAGACGGTATAAATACATATTGATAGATGAATTTCAGGATATAAATAAAATTCAGTATGATGTTGTAAAGCTGATTGCGATGCCGCAGAATAAACTTTTTATCGTGGGGGACGACGACCAGAGCATTTACGGTTTCAGAGGCTCCAAGCCCGATATAATGCTCAATTTTCAGAAGGATTATCCGTCTGCGGTGAAGGTTGTGCTTGATACCAATTACCGTTCGGCCGGAAATATTGTAACGGCCGCGGGGAAAGTTATTATCAATAACAAAGTCAGGTTTGACAAAAACATAAGTACCGTAAATGATGCCGGAGATAAGGTCGAAATTGTCGAATTCAATACGACAGCTGAAGAATATGCCGAAATAATCGAAAGAATAAGATTATATGTAAAAAACGGCGGTCTTTATGCAGACAATGCAGTGCTTTTCAGGACTAATTCCCTGGCTGCTCCGCTTGTGAGGAAATTTATCGAAAATAATATACCTTTTGTCCTGCGTGACGGAATACCTGACATATTTGAACATTGGATAGCAAAGGACATAATAACATATATGAATATTGCCGCTGGCAGCAGGAAACGGGGAGATTTCCTGCAGATTATGAACAGACCAAAACGGTATATAGGAAGGGACTATCTTATTGACAGTGAGATTTCCTTTGAGAACCTTGAAAAATATTATGAGGAAAAACCATGGATGCTTGACCGTCTGGATAAATTCCGTTCCGATATTGAAGCGATGGCAAAGATGCCGCCGTATGCAATGGTCAATTATTTAAGAAAGGGAGTGGGATATGATGATTTTCTCTCGGAATACGCTGAAAACCATAATATCCAGGTCAGGGAGCTTTATGACATAATTGATGAAATAATGGAAAGCACAAGGAACCACAAAAGCTTCGAGCAGTGGTTTGAACATATAGAACAGTACAAAAAACAACTTAAAGAAAGCTGTTCCGGATCAAAGGATAAGAAAGATGCGGTTGTATTAACAACAATGCACGGCTCAAAGGGACTGGAATTTGACATAGTATATATTATTGATGCCAATGAAGAAATAACTCCTCATAAAAAGGCCGTATTCGATTCGGATATAGAGGAGGAACGCAGGATGTTTTATGTGGCGATGACAAGGGCAAAACAAAGGCTTAATATCTTTTATCCAAAAAAAAGATACAATAAGGATATGGAAGTATCAAGATTTGTAACGGAGATAATGGGAGAAAGCCTATCTTGACAGATAGGCTTTTGTCTCGGCTATTTCGGACGGAATCTCTATTCCTTTCGCTTCAAGGGTACGGCATAACAGGTCGAGATGCTTTTTTTGTACGGCGCAGTTCCTCTCATAAATTTCAATGTCTTTTGCGTATGCGGGATTGAGCTTAAGGCTGGTGCGCAAAGCTTTGTTAAACGGGCAGTATTTTGCCATAATAAGCCGCGAAACCTTGTTAAGACGGCTTGAACCGGATGATTCATAGGTAATCCACTGTTCATAGTCCCTTGCAAAAACTTCGCTGAAATTATTGCGTGCGCTCAACAGCGCAGATTTGATTTTTTCCTTGACGGCTTCGCTGATATCGCGGTTTCTTCGGTAGAACTGCAGATAGTCGTAGTATTCCGAAGTCAGTGATTTTTCGGTTATATTATTCCAGTAATTGCCCTGTATGCGTTTGCACATCTCCCAGCGGAAGTGACCGAGCACGTTAAGCATAATTGAATCAAGCTTGCCGCTGCAGAATACAGGGAAAATAAACCTTGCGCCTGTGTCGCGCCTGCGTCCTTCTATTTCCTGCCACATCGCACCGCAGGAACCTATGCATGGAGTGAGTATTATGTCAGGAAGCGCCTCTTTATATACACACTCTCTTGTAATCCCCAGCTTTTCATCGGAATAGATGGAGGATCTGAAAAAGAGCGAAAAATCAATACTGCGGATACGGTTAATTAAGCTTGTCAAAGCTTCCGCCGTCACAAGCATTGAGTCAAACGTTTTAAGTATATTATCCTCAACCAGAAAGGGCACGAAGGAACTGACCCGTCCGTATGTCATGCGATGGGTCTGCATGAACATATTATTTATTTCAAACTGAAGTTTCATGTCATTGTCGTTCAGTGCATCTGCTTCATTGAGTTTTCCCATTCTGGCCTGAGTCCTGACGTATTCGTCATAGTTCTGGTCAAATGAGTTTCTGGAAGGTTCTTTTTCGCCCCATAAAATATGTTTGAGCCAGTTATACATTGTGTATACATGGGGACCGTTGCATACATCGGATACTATATGGGAAAGCTTATAAAGCTCCGTCAGGCTTTTTTCACTCAAAAGCTCTTCATCGATAAATCCGAAATTAAGGAACATATTTATACAGTAAGGAATATTTTCATCCTGAAGAGACCTCATGAAAACATTATAATACAGCTTATAAAAAATATCTGTGAGCCGTTTGCGAAGCCTGCGCATATCATCGTCAGAGGAAAGTCTGTTGGGATTTTTTTTGAAATCAGCCATAAGAGCCCTGAACTGTTCTGCGTCCTCGCCTTGCAGATTGGAATATACAATGATTTTTTCAAGCGAACCGCGGAAAATGCGCAGCGCTTCCGCAGGCTCAATTTCAAAATCCGCGGTAAGCTCGCTGACCGATTGAAGTGCGGGTTCCGTTTCCCTGGCGGCAGGAGGAACGTAGTCCATATTAGTGCCCGTAAAATCTGCCATTTCAAGGCAGACGTCATTAAGGACCGTGGCAAAACGTGAGCTTTCGGCAAGCTCGGCGGCAGCGATTGATATGCTGGAGGAAAAATACGGCATAATGATGTTTTCCGAAGTGCCGGCAATGCTGTTGTATTTATCCAGCTCCCATTTGCTTACCCGAGCGGAAAGGGTGTACGACGGCTCTTTTTTGCGGCATTTCATCATGAGCGCAAGGTAACATTTTATCATTTCCATGATATATTCGTTGTTTGAAATAACAAGCCTGCCGCATTCTGCCTTATGTTCGCCGCAGAGCCTTGCCACATCCGACATATTGTCAAAGGAGTACGCCTCCAGCCGGCAGTCAGTATCTGCAGCATATGTATATATGTTGATTCCGTAGTACGCATCAACGATTCCCGCTGCGGTTCCGTCTCCGAATATAAAATTTCCATAAGTGGTATATGCTTTGAGCCTGCCGCTTATCACATAGTATATTTTATCTGCGTCATCCCCTGATTTTTTGAGAACCTCCCCATTTTTAAGTTCAATTATCTGCATGTTTGCTGGCATTCCACGACCTCCGGAACCGATTGTTATCTTGTAGTAACGGTATTTATATATATTATAATAACTGGAAATAAAAGCTTAGTCAATGCCGGAGAGATTTTTTTTGTCTGTTGTACTTAATAAGGAGTTTGTGTTATACTAATTAATATATGAAATCATTTTTCGGATTATTTCGTATGAGGATTCTTAAAATACTGTACAAGGAGAAGGATATGGTTATTAATGACACAAACAATTTTGTATCTATTGTGGCTAGACTTTTAATAGGGCTGGGATATACAAATGTGAAGGAGAACGAGGCCGGATCCGCAATCGATATTACTGCCGAAAAAGACGGAGGAAGATACTGCTTCAAGTGCAGATATGATATTGATGCAATAGGAGCCAAAAGTATAAGTGATTTCGCCGAGGCGGCAAAGTCGGCGGGTTATGACAACAGAATATACGTTACAAACAGTTCATTCCTGTCTGCGGCCAAGAGAGCCGGAGAGGAAAAAAACGTTACGCTTTGGGATCGCAATACTATTGACAGAATGTATATAGGCGTGTCGGACAGCCTAGAAGATAAGGTCGTTCCGGTCAGGCGCAGCAAAGCTGCGTATGTAGTGGCGGCGGTTGTTATACTTGTAATTGCGGCAGCAGCCGTATACTGGTTTGTATTCAGATAACATTTATTATGCATATAAACGGCAGACACAGGTCATAAAAACAACCTGCGTCTGCCGACAATGTTTTCCGACGGTTATTCTATTGATGCTTTATATAATTCAAGCTGTTCTTCATAGAATTCGATTACTTTATCGTATCCGTAGCGGGAGGTTACGGAAGAACACATTTCATCTATAATTTCATCAAATTCTGCTTCCGTATCGGCATATACTGCATTCCATGAATATGTGCATAAATCGTTGGCAATTTCCTGTTCGCTCACAGTATAATCCATGGAGATTGAAGGCATCGAATATGATGTCACAGGATAAACGGTGTATCCAGTGTTTTCTATATATTCATCTGTGCTGTCAAAGCCAGTGTATTCGCTCCACTGGGATAACGCATTATCGTAGGAGGAGTAATTGTCGGAATACCACTTGCTGTCAATTGTGGATTGCCATGTAAGGTAATCGTATGTGACGCCGTCAAGACCTTCTATCAATGTGGATTTGTTGAGCGTAGGGCATCCGAAATCCACAAAACCGTCCACATAGGTTCCTGAATAACCGTCTGTCATAACGGTAGACGTATTTGAAAGACATTCGTATCCGAACTCGGTTATATACGGAAGCCCGTTATCATCATAATCCCAGGTAAGCTCTTGGGGCCCATACATCATTGTAAGCATTCCGTCAGGAGAAAAAAGCCAGTCTATAAGTTCCAGACAGCGGTCAGGGTATTTGGTGCTGTAGGATACGGACCACACATAGTCTGAGCCGTAGCTGCTCTTTTGGGTGCATGAGGTTTTGAAATCAGCAGCCGTTACAGGCATCATGCTCTTGTTCTGTGAAAGGTGTGTGAGATTATTGTAATCAGAAGCTACCACACCGTAAAGTCCAAAAACGGCACGGCCTTTCTCATAGTCCTTTTTAGCAAGCTCATAGGTCTGTGACATGGAATCAGGATCAATAAGCCCCTTTCTGTACAGACTGTTGAAAAATTTAAGGGCTCTTATATATATGCCTTCCTTATCCACACAGGTTTCGTAGGAATCCGTGGAAATATTGTACAATCCCGGCCCCCACGCAGTATATCCGTACATTGCGGCTATGGCCTCGGCAGAGGAAAGCATGTAGCCGTCCCATGAGTTAAAGAGGCTTATTCCGTATATGGAAGAACTGCCGTCCTCTTCTCTGGCAAGGGCGGTAATGTCTTCAATTATGTTCTCAAAATCTTCCAGAGTGTTGACTGCGGGGTATCCCAGCCGGGCGTATAAGTCCCATCTTATATAGCACACATTGGCGAAGTCTTCATGATTGTCGGTATCCAGCGCTATATTGCCGTTAATCCCGTATATTTTGCTGTCGTCATTGAGGCTTCGGTTCTTGGAGAGAGCATCCGCGTAGTGTTCGTTTATATACGGCGCGTAATCTTCCAGACAGTTTTGGTATTCCCAGTCCAGAAGAAGCCCTGCATTTCTGACGGTGGCATAATCGTTTTCATTGGAAAAAATAATTATGTCCCCCAAATCGCCGTTTTCTATATATGCGGCGAACGCCATATCGCTGGCGGATTTAAAATTAAGGACAACATCAAATTTGTCTTTGATTACGTCGGCAAACCATCCGGTAAGCTCACCTGAAAAAGAAGTGTTCTGGTCATATACCGTAAGCGTTGCCGTGCCCTCCAAATCCGGCGTTTCCATGCAGCCGCCCAGCGTTAAGGCCATGACCGGTACAAGCAGCAGGGAAGATATTAATCTTGTGTGTTTCATAGACACCTCCATGACAGTGATTACAATACAATTATTAATTATTAGGATAATTATAAGGTATTATAAATTCCGTTGCAACGTAAATCCAAACCTCATATTCAAATGACGTCCCTGAAAAAAGGAGGGCAGCCTTATGGAAATAAGGCTGCCGGATAGGAATGAAGAAAAAGGATAAAGCCTTTTCTTTTGGTTTGGTACAAATACATAATAATCCATAATTGCGATAAAAGTGTGAACATATAATAAAAAAAAAATAATATTTGTAAAAAAAAGATGAAATTAATGAATTAGTTCCAGATATGTGGTATTATTATCGGGTATTTAAGACGATTGGAGCGATTAAAATGGAGAGAGCGGAATATATTGAAATTAACGGCGTTAAGCATTTTTTTATAGAATACGAAACAGACGGAGATAAGCCTGTAATACTGTATGTGCATGGAGGTCCCGGCATGGCGGAATCCCTTATCGGATGGGAGATTGCAGGAAGAACCGAAAAAACGTGCAATTGGGTGTTTTATGACCAGAGAGGAGCCGGAAGAACATATTATAACAGCCCTGACGGTCTTGTGGAGTATGAAGAGATATACAATGACTTGGAAGAGATTGTTAAGAGCGTCATTGAAAGATATAACAAAAAACCTTTTATAATGGGACATAACTGGGGAACAATACCGGCAATACGGTTTGTCCGTAATAATCCCGGGCTTGCGGCGGGATATATCGGCTACGGCCAGGTTGTGGATATGCGTAATATTCTCAAAATAAGATGCGCCAGAGTCCGCGAGCTTTCGGAAAAATCAGGCAGCAGACATGATATAAAAGTTATTGATAAAATGTCCGCGGCTACGGAGGGCACATTCTCAAGGGATTTGCTAACGCAGAAACAGATTACCAGACTCAATGTGCTTTTCAGCAAATACAATATCACAAGCGGTTTGGACAAGGAGCTGATGAGAAAGATTCCGTCAAGCCATTTATATGATTTGTCGGATCTCAGGATAATGATGAACGGACCGAAAATCAGTTACAAGCTCAATGAATATATGAAAAACATAAATCTTTTTGAGGAACCCATGGAGTATGGTGTTCCGATGATGTTCATAACCGGTGACTGGGATTACCAGACGCCTTATAAATCTGCCGAGAAGTATATGGAAGAAATTACTGCCCCGGTTAAAAATAACTGTATTATTAAAGATACGAGCTTTAATGCAATGTTTGAGAATGCCGATGAATTCTGGGAAAAAATTATGGCATTCATCGAAGAAAATATTTGATTTGCTATATATTATACAAATTGCAGACTTGATTAATAAAAGCAAAAGAAGTATACTGTAAATATAATGCGAGTATTGATTGATGAGGTAATATTTTAGTATGGAGCGGATTAAAAAATCAATTAAAAAGAGAGCGGCATATTTGTATATACCGGCATTGATTTTAAGCGCGCTGTTTATGTTTTCACTTATATATTGTATCAGCGGATATAAGAAAAATATGCAGTTTTATACCGACAGCTACTATTCCATATCGAATGCTTCTGCGTCGCTTTATGAATACAGAACTGCCATGGAAACCTATTGTGAAACAAAGGATTCGTATTATCTTATGAGAGCGCAGTACAAATACGACACGGCAAGAGAGGATTTCGTTACATTATACAGCAGCAGATATGATTATAATACTGCCGTCAGATATGAAATCGAGTCCTCCAACAGCATATATTCAGATATAGATGAACTGATGGAGCAGCTTGACGGTGCAGTAACGGATGAACAGGCGCTTGCAATCTATGACAGGGAAATCAAAGGCTGCATATCCGAACTGGAATATAATATGAGCGTAATTCTGGATGAAGTCAGACAAATGGGCAACGGGCAGTACCAAAGCTTTGAGACGGCATCAACGGTTGTGCAGGTAATTGCCGTGGTAAGCTTTATCGGGATTTTGGTTCTGCTGGTGTGCAGCATATATTTTATCCATAAGAAAGTTGTGTCCCCTGTCTGTGAAATTTACGAGTGGACGCGTCTGTTCAAGGACGGTTACTGCGATATGG